>NZ_OX216966.1:2057500-2405000 GCF_945605565.1 Paenibacillus dendritiformis
GCCGTAGAAGGTAAAAGCCCTGTATTCGAAAGTAAAAGCCCTCCGAGACGGATCCCGAGTACCGCGGGACACGTGAAACCCCGTGGGAATCCGGCAGGACCATCTGCTAAGGCTAAATACTCCCTGGCGACCGATAGTGAAGCAGTACCGTGAGGGAAAGGTGAAAAGCACCCCGGAAGGGGAGTGAAATAGAACCTGAAACCGTGTGCTTACAAGAAGTCAGAGCCCGTTTAATGGGTGATGGCGTGCCTTTTGTAGAATGAACCGGCGAGTTACGTTTACGTGCAAGGTTAAGGTGAAAAGCCGTAGCCGCAGCGAAAGCGAGTCTGAATAGGGCGAATGAGTACGTAGGCGTAGACCCGAAACCGTGTGATCTACCCCTGTCCAGGGTGAAGGTGCGGTAACACGCACTGGAGGCCCGAACCCACGAATGTTGAAAAATTCGGGGATGAGGTGGGGGTAGCGGAGAAATTCCAATCGAACTCGGAGATAGCTGGTTCTCCCCGAAATAGCTTTAGGGCTAGCCTCGGAGGAAGAGTCGTGGAGGTAGAGCACTGATTGGGTGCGGGGCCCGCCAAGGGTTACCAAGCTCAGTCAAACTCCGAATGCCATGGACTTATTATCCGGGAGTCAGACAATGGGTGCTAAGGTCCGTTGTCAAGAGGGAAACAGCCCAGACCATCAGCTAAGGCCCCTAAGTGTACGTTAAGTGGGAAAGGATGTGGAGTTGCCCAGACAACCAGGATGTTGGCTTAGAAGCAGCCATCATTTAAAGAGTGCGTAATAGCTCACTGGTCGAGTGACTCTGCGCCGAAAATGTAACGGGGCTAAACGTACCGCCGAAGCTATGGATTGATGCTTGCATCAGTGGTAGGGGAGCGTTGTGTACCGGGTTGAAGGCAGACCGGAAGGACTGCTGGACTGTACACAAGTGAGAATGCCGGTATGAGTAACGAAAAGACATGTGAGAATCATGTCCGCCGAAAGCCTAAGGGTTCCTGGGGAAGGCTCGTCCGCCCAGGGTAAGTCGGGACCTAAGGCGAGGCCGAAAGGCGTAGTCGAAGGACAACAGGTTGAAATTCCTGTACCACCGTAGCCGTTATGAGCAATGGGGGGACGCAGAAGGATAGGGACGCGAGCTGATGGATGCTCGTCCAAGCAGTGAGGCTGGTCAGTAGGCAAATCCGCTGACCGTAAGGCTGGGCTGTGACGGGGAGGGAAAATTACAGTACCGAAGGTCTTGATTTCATGCTGCCAAGAAAAGCCTCTAGCCAGGTGAAGGTGCCCGTACCGCAAACCGACACAGGTAGGCGAGAAGAGAATTCTAAGGCGCGCGGAAGAACTCTCGTTAAGGAACTCGGCAAAATGACCCCGTAACTTTGGGAGAAGGGGTGCCCCGGTAGGGTTTATAGCCCGAGGGGGCCGCAGTGAATAGGCCCGAGCGACTGTTTAGCAAAAACACAGGTCTGTGCGAAGCCGTAAGGCGAAGTATACGGGCTGACGCCTGCCCGGTGCTGGAAGGTTAAGGGGAGTGGTTAGCCGCAAGGCGAAGCTATGAACCGAAGCCCCAGTAAACGGCGGCCGTAACTATAACGGTCCTAAGGTAGCGAAATTCCTTGTCAGGTAAATTCTGACCCGCACGAATGGCGTAACGACTTGGGCGCTGTCTCAACGAGAGATCCGGTGAAATTTTAATACCTGTGAAGATGCAGGTTACCCGCGACAAGACGGAAAGACCCCATGGAGCTTTACTGCAGCTTGATATTGGACTTTGGTACGGTCTGTACAGGATAGGTGGGAGCCTGGGAAGCCGGAGCGCCAGCTTCGGTGGAGGCGCCGTTGGGATACCACCCTGATCGTATCGGAGTTCTAACCTGGGACCGTGGAACCGGTTCGGGGACAGTGTCAGGCGGGCAGTTTGACTGGGGCGGTCGCCTCCTAAAGAGTAACGGAGGCGCCCCAAGGTTCCCTCAGAATGGTTGGAAATCATTCGAAGAGTGCAAAGGCAGAAGGGAGCTTGACTGCGAGACCTACAAGTCGAGCAGGGACGAAAGTCGGGCTTAGTGATCCGGTGGTACCGCATGGAAGGGCCATCGCTCAACGGATAAAAGCTACCCTGGGGATAACAGGCTTATCTCCCCCAAGAGTCCACATCGACGGGGAGGTTTGGCACCTCGATGTCGGCTCATCGCATCCTGGGGCTGAAGTAGGTCCCAAGGGTTGGGCTGTTCGCCCATTAAAGCGGTACGCGAGCTGGGTTCAGAACGTCGTGAGACAGTTCGGTCCCTATCTGTCGCGGGCGTAGGAAATTTGAGAGGAGCTGTCCTTAGTACGAGAGGACCGGGATGGACGTACCGCTGGTGTACCAGTTGTCTCGCCAGAGGCATAGCTGGGTAGCCAAGTACGGAAGGGATAAGCGCTGAAAGCATCTAAGCGTGAAGCCCCCCTCAAGATGAGATTTCCCGCATTGGTAAGACCCCTTGAAGACGACGAGGTAGATAGGTTGGAGGTGGAAGTGCAGCAATGCATGGAGCTGACCAATACTAATCGGTCGAGGGCTTATCCTAAGTAAGATGATTTGATGATTTGCTTTCGCATTCAGTTTTTAAGGTACAAACCTTATCTATTATATATTCCCTGATAGCTCAGTCGGTAGAGCACTCGGCTGTTAACCGAGTTGTCACAGGTTCGAGTCCTGTTCGGGGAGCCATGGAGAGATGTCCGAGTTTGGCCGAAGGAGCACGATTGGAAATCGTGTAGGCGTCACAAGCGTCTCGAGGGTTCGAATCCCTCTCTCTCCGCCAGTTATGGCCCGTTGGTCAAGCGGTTAAGACACCGCCCTTTCACGGCGGTAACACGGGTTCGAATCCCGTACGGGTCACCAATTATGTCTTGCGGCTGGTAAAAATTGAGGGTTGAAATTAACCCTAACAATCTGTTAAGATATATTAGTCGCTACATTATGGACGCTTAGCTCAGCTGGGAGAGCATCTGCCTTACAAGCAGAGGGTCGGCGGTTCGATCCCGTCAGCGTCCACCATATATCGCGGGGTGGAGCAGTTCGGTAGCTCGTCGGGCTCATAACCCGAAGGTCGCAGGTTCAAATCCTGTCCCCGCAACCAATCTGGAGCTGTGGTGTAGAGGCCTAACATGCCTGCCTGTCACGCAGGAGAACGCGGGTTCGAATCCCGTCAGCTCCGCCATTATACTTATATTATTAGGCTCGGTAGCTCAGTCGGTAGAGCAGAGGACTGAAAATCCTCGTGTCGGCGGTTCGATTCCGTCCCGAGCCACCATAGTAGGCTTATGCCGGTGTAGCTCAGTTGGTAGAGCGGCTGACTTGTAATCAGTAGGTCGTGGGTTCGACTCCTATCGCCGGCACCATCATGGAGGATTAGCGAAGTGGCCAAACGCAGCAGACTGTAAATCTGTTCCCGTACGGGTTCGGTGGTTCGAATCCATCATCCTCCACCATACATAGGGGCATAGTTTAAAGGTAGAACAGCGGTCTCCAAAACCGTTAGTGTGGGTTCAATTCCTGCTGCCCCTGCCAATGCAACAATTTCATAATGTGGCGGTCGTGGCGAAGTGGTTAACGCATCGGATTGTGGCTCCGACACTCGGGGGTTCGATTCCCCTCGATCGCCCCATAATTTTGGGGATTAGCCAAGCGGTAAGGCAACGGACTTTGACTCCGTCATGCATAGGTTCGAATCCTATATCCCCAGCCATTTACGCGGACATAGCTCAGTGGTAGAGTATCGCCTTGCCAAGGCGAGGGTCGCGGGTTCGAATCCCGTTGTCCGCTCCAGATGGCGCCATAGCCAAGTGGTAAGGCAAAGCTCTGCAAAAGCTTTATTCCCCAGTTCGAATCTGGGTGGCGCCTCCAACTCATTTCTTTCTGAATGATATGTGCCCTTAGCTCAGCCGGATAGAGCGTTTGACTACGAATCAAAAGGTCAGGAGTTCGAATCTCTTAGGGCACGCCAGATTAACTTCATATGCCGGTGTGGCGGAATGGCAGACGCGCGCGACTCAAAATCGTGAGGGAAACCGTGGAGGTTCGAGTCCTCTCACCGGCACCAGTTTTTACACCAAGACACCTGAAGGGTGTTTTTTTTGTATATCTTGAAAACCTGACTGTGCGTTTGTTACGGTAGGGGTGAAATTCCACGCATATAACTTCCTCCTCCCGTTCGTACAGGCGGTGAAGCATACTTCGGCGAATTACAGCCTCTCTTCTCTGGAGATATCACGGACTGTTAACAGCGCTGAAGGCGGTAGCATCGCTGTCCATGCACTGGGTAGCGCCTTCGGGTAGAGAGACAGCCTTTAGAAGAAGCCTTGCCTGAATTGTTCTGGCAAGGCTTCTTTATTATGCTGGATTTGAAACGGATTTATTCTGCCTTGGGACTCTCGGTGCCGCCGGATACTGCGGATGGAGATTCGGCCGGGACAGGAGAGCGCTTCGGCTGTGCAGAGCCTGGTCCATTCGTCAGGCGCTGAATCATTTTTTCGACATCAAGTCCGGATACATCCTTCAACATTTGCGGAGCCGTCGCCATCAGTTGGGTTACATAGTTGCTGACGCGGGCCGCTCCTTCTCCGTTGCCGGTATCCACGACCGTCAGCTTATCGATTTGCTGCAGCGGCTCGGCAATCTTGCCGGCCAACTCCGGCAGCATCTTCATAACGATATCGAGAACCGCGGCTTCGCCGAACTTCTCGAACGCTTCGGCGAGCTTCTGCTTCGCTTCGGCTTCCGCCAGACCGCGCAGCCGGATGACTTCGGCTTCCGCGGTTCCTCGTGCCCGTTCGGCGTCCGCTTCCGCCATACCGGCCAGGCGCTTTTGCTCCGCCATTGCCTTCGCTTCCGCCTCGATCCGATATTGCATCGCATCGGCTTCAAGCACTTTCTTGGATTTATCGGCTTCCGCGGACTGCACGACGGCGTAACGCTCGGCGTCTGCTTTCTTCTTCACTTCGGCGTCATACTGCTTCTCGCGGCGCAAAATTTCTTTGGCTTCGAGGTCGATTTCCCGTTCTTTCCGAACGAGCTCGACCCGCATTTGCTCCTCGACGACGCTTTGCTTGGAACGGGCTTCCTGCACGTAATACGCTTGGTCGGCTTCCGCCCGGGCCATATCCTGCTCCTTCTTAAAGGAAGCTACCTTCAATTCCTTTTCCTTGGACGCTTCGGCGATATTGGTATCGCGCAGCAGCTCGGCCTTCATTCCTTGCTCCTCGGCATTGGCCTTCTGAATCCGCGAGTCTCTCACCGCTTCGGCTTCCGCGATTTCAGCGTCGCGCTTCACGGCCGCTATCCGCGGCTTCCCGAGCGCATCCAAGTATCCGTGCTTGTCGCGCACGTCTTTGATGGTGAAGGAGACGATCTGAAGCCCCATTTTCTTCAGGTCTTTGGCGGCGACAGCCTGCACTTCCTGCGCGAAACGATCGCGGTTCCGGTATACTTCCTCGACGGTCATCGATCCGAGGATGGCCCGGAGATGGCCTTCCAATACTTCCTGCGCTTCGCTCTTGAGCGCATCCGTCGGCTTGCCGAGGAATTGCTCGGCTGCCGTGGCGATATCTTCTACCGAACCGCCGATCTTAATGATGGCGACCGCGTCGGTCATCACCGGAACGCCTTGCTCGGTATATACTTCCGGTGTCATCACATCGAGTTTATGAGATAATAAGGACAAGAATTGCGACTGTTGAAACACCGGCAAAATAAATGCGCCGCCACCGCGGACAATTTTCATCTTGCGCCCCGTTTCATCGGCGCTGACATTTTTGGAACCGAGATACGTCCCGGTCACGATCATCGCCTCATCCGGGCTGACCGTCTTGTAGCGGGCCCAGAATGCGAGGCCCAGCACGAGGATGACGCCGATTACAATAACCGGCACCATGATCGCTTCATTGAATTCCATGGCATACAGCTCCCTTTTCTATGTAAATTTGTAGTGAAACCGTGATTAGCGTATTCCTGAATCAGTTTTCTTGAAGGCTGAGCATTTCTTTGGTAAGAGGGGATACATACAGCGTGTCTTCGACGACGTTGATGACGACAACCGTCGTTCCGGCAGGAATGTTGTCTTTATCGAAAGAGGCGGCAATTTGATTCGTCAAGCCGGCTCCGATCCGCAAGGTCACTTCCCCGTATCCGACGGAAGGAATCGAAATGCTGACTTCTCCGACTTTGCCAATCAGGTCCTGAATGGAGAAGCCGGTAGAGCTCTCTGTGTTGTGCATCGGGCGAATATAGAGGAAATACATAAGAAGGCAGACAACAAGCGCGCCGGCGATAGCGACCACCAGGATGAGCGTGGACTGCCAAGCCGTATAACGGTTCAGCAGAATGCCAATGGCGCCAAAGGCCGTCAGCCCGCTCACGAGCACCGTCGGCTGCAGAAAAGGCAGCCCGTCTCCGAAAATGGAATCAAACGCATGGCTCAATATTTCCCCGAATATCAAGGTAACAACGGAATATAAAATACCGAAGATGAACAGACCCCAAAATAACGTTTCCATGGCATTGCTCCTCTCGCCTGCCGGATTCAGGCCCGATAGTTCGGAAAGCTTCTTATGATATATATACGCCGAATCACGCAGGGAGTTTCAATTTACCTTCCCTCCAGTCCAGTCCCGGTTGACCTTGGGACGGTCTGTCCCCCCGACCTGAGTCCAGTACGAAAAACCGCCCCCAGCCTGTTTTGAATAGAAGTGGAATCCCCTAAAATAAAGACATAAGCAAGGGACAATGAAAGGTGGTGACAAACCGAATGCAAATGAAAAAAGGCAACTCGTTCGCTATTATCTTGATAGCATTGGGAGCGTTCATCCTGCTCAGCAAGTTTGGAGTTCACTTGGGAAGCTGGTTTGGCTACTTGTTCCCGATTCTGCTGATTGTACTCGGTTATTATGGAGTCAAGGCAGGGAATTCGTTCTTCGGATGGATCTTCATCATATTGGGCTCCATCACATTAATCGGGAAGCTATCCTGGCTCATCGGGATTTTCATCGCCATCGGAATGATTGTGTTCGGTATCTCAATGCTGAATAACAAACGAAGTGGCCATCATTACTGAACAGGAGACAGCAACGTATTTGGATGAAGGAGGGACAGAGAGGCATGAGCAATATTTTGAAAAGGGTTCGCGACATTACACTGGCAACGCTCAATGAGCGGCTTGACAAAGCGGAAGACCCTGTCCGGTTAATCGACCAATTCCTTATGCGCACTCGGCAGGACATCGCGGAAGCGGACCGCTTGTATCAACAGTATGTCGTGCACGCCAATCAGATGAGACATCAGATGAATCAGGCCAATGAAATGAGAGAGCGCCGCGAGCAACAAGCGATGCTGGCCTTGAAGGCGGGAGAGGAATTCGCCGCTAAGATTGCACTTCAAGAAAAGATGATGCATGACGAGAAAGCGCGGCAGTACGAGGATCTCTACAATCGAAGCAAGGAAGCCATCCTGGAGCTGGAAGAACAGCTGAACATACTGAAGAGCGAATATCAGACCGTCTACGACAAGCGGCAGTATTACTTCGCTCGCATGCAGAACATACGGCTTCAGCAGCAAATGAATCAACGCTTCGGCCAATATGGCTATGGACAGGTGGACGGCATGTTCCGCCGGCTGGAGGATCGCGTATCCGACATGGAGTGGGAAAATACAAGCCTTCAAGAGGTGCGCCGCTCCAACGGAACATCGCCTTACGGCGGCAATCCCGAAAGAGACATTGCACTGCAGCGTGAGATGGAACGTCTGCGCAAGAAACTGGACACTGCGAAGGAGTGACATGAACCATGAACAAAAAATTGTACCGTTCGGTTCGTGACCGGAAGTTCTGCGGTGTACTCGGCGGAATCGCTGAATGGTTGAATATGGATGCGACGCTGCTGCGCGTACTGTTCGTCCTGGGCGTGTTCTTCACGGCATTCTCCCTGATACCCGTCTATTTCATCGTAGCGCTTGTGGTTCCGAAAGAGCCATTCACGACATACGGACCATATAATTACGGTGGAGGGCCGTATCAGAATTCGAACGGATATTATGGAAATGACGGCGGCTATTCCGGCGGTGGGTACAACGGCAACAACAGCTACAACAGCGGCTACAATAGCGGCCGGAACGATTACAGCAGCTGTGGATCCTACGGAACGAAGCCGAACGGAAGCAAGACTCAATATGATTCCTCCATCGATTCGATGATGGATGATATTGAAAGAAAAGCAATGCGCAAAGAACTTCAAGAACTTCGCGAGAAAATCGCGAAATACGAGAAAGGGGATAAGTAAAATGGGAGTATTCAAACGAATTAAAGATATGACGAAAGCGTCGCTTCATGAAATGTTGGACAAGGTGGAAGATCCGGTAGTTATGCTTAACCAATACCTGCGTGACATGGAGCAGGAGATTCGGGAAGCCGAAGTAACGGTAGCGAAGCAAATGGCAAGCGAGCGCCGCATCAAGCATCGATACGACGAAGCGATTCGGATGGTGGCTGACCGCGAAGCCCAGGCTGAGCGCGCTCTTGTATCGGGTCATGAAGAAGCAGCCCGCAAATACTTGGAAGAAAAATTGTACTTCGATCAAAAAGTTACGGAATATGCAGAATTGCATGCCCAAGCAAAAGCGCAAGCCGATGAGCTCATGCAGCAGCTGCATTCGATGAAGGATGAGTTCTACAAGCTGCGCAACAAGCGGAACGAACTGGCTGCTCGTGCTCAAATGGCTAAAGCCCGCAAGCAAATGGCTTCCATTACAAGCGTCCACAGCATCGAATCGGGCGAAGCTTCCCGCGGATTCCAGCGCATGGAAGAGAAGATTATGCAGCTTGAAGCGGAAGCGGAAGTCATCCGTGTACCGTACGGCGGATATGCCGCCACAACCTATCAACCGCCGGTAGATGTAGAAAAGCAAATGAAAGTCGATGAGCAATTGGAAGCATTGAAACAAAAATTAAACCGCAGCGAATAACCCCTTGGGACTTGGACGCGGTTATGATATGCTAACTAAGGAGCTTACGGC
Source organism: Paenibacillus dendritiformis (assembly GCF_945605565.1). Lineage (NCBI taxonomy): Bacteria > Bacillati > Bacillota > Bacilli > Caryophanales > Paenibacillaceae > Paenibacillus > Paenibacillus dendritiformis. Next base: position 2,066,547 of record NZ_OX216966.1, read on the forward strand.
GATGCCCCCGCATCGCCGTTAAGTTTCGTTGTAAGGTTATTTGGCACAACGTCTATTAATTCTGAGCGACAGGAGGTGCGTCATGATAAAGGGGAACAATCGTTTACTTGCATATTTGCTCATAATCGCGGGACTGTTCATTCTGATAGGCAAATGGATTAGCTTCGGAACTTTTGTCGCCCTGTTCATGCTGTACCTCGGCATTAGCAAAGTAAGATCCGAGGAGCTTCGTCTCGGCTATACTTTGCTTGGTATCGGGGGAGCTATCCTGTTGTTGGAGCATCTGATGCTGTTTGTCGGCATCATTCTCATATCGCTCGGTATTTTTTATTCTCGGACCCGCCATGAACAAAAGCACGAGTGGATGCAAAAGCGTCCCGATCTGACAGCGAATCTCAAATGGGATCGGGAGCCGTTCCATTTGCACAGCCAGAGCTTGTGGCATGTCATCGGAGAAAGCGATATCGACTTGTCGCTCGCAATGATGGAGGAGCCGGAGACGATGCTCTTGTTCCAAGGCGTGCTCGGAGATATGGACATTTCGATTCCTGACGATATCGGAGTCAAAGTGGAGGCGACTGTCTTGTTCGGACAGATCAATGCGGGCCAGCACCGGGAGACCGGCTTGCTCAACAAATGGACCTATACTTCGCCGAATTATGAACGATCGGAGCAGCGGGTGAAACTCCGCATCTCTTACATCGTAGGAGATATTGATATCCGATTGCACGCGTAATACGGAGAAGATGCTGCAGAAAGGAGATGCAAGCCGGCAATGGAACCAAAGAAACAGACGAAAAATATGGTTGTGCGCTTGATGGGCGAGACGCTTCTCCTTTCCTTTGTCCTGTTTTTCGTCATTGTTTATTTAATGCAATCATATGGATATGTCAAACCGTTCGAAACCTGGCTGGCCGGCGTGAAATCGACGCTGTCTGTCTTAATCGTCGTAGCCATTATTGCGGCGATTTTCGGTTTTTTCCAAGGCTTTCGCATGAAACGGCGGATTGAGCTGCTGCGCGAATCGATGCTGCTCTTGGAGAAGGGCAATCTGTCCCGGCCGATGCCGGACCTGGGAGACGACGAGATCGGCCAACTGGCCGATCAATTGGGCAGGGTAAGCAAGCGCTGGGAGGAACAGGTGACCTCCTTGCAGCGGTTGTCCACGAATAACGCCCAATTAGCCGAACAGGCCCGGATATCGGCCATTATGGAAGAGCGTCAACGCTTGGCGCGGGAGCTGCATGACGCCGTGAGCCAACAATTATTCGCGATCTCGATGACGGCGACGGCGGTGAGGCGGACGCTGGACAAAGATTTTGAACGAGCGGAGAGACAGGTGGAGCTCATCGAGGAAATGGCCTCGGTAGCCCAATCGGAAATGAGAGCGCTGCTGCTCCATCTCCGTCCGGTACACCTGGAAGGCAAGGGCCTTACGCAAGGTGTCGCTGAACTGATTCGGGAGCTCGAAGCGAAGGTGCCCATTCAGATTCAATATGAGATGGACGAGCATATTACGCTGGTGAAGGGCGTCGAGAATCATTTATTCCGCATCGTGCAGGAAGCATTATCGAATACGCTCCGCCATTCCAAGGCGACCCGCATGGAAATCAAGCTCCAGGACCGGGGCGATTACGTGCGCTTATTCATTCGCGATAATGGCGTCGGCTTCGAATGGGATGACAAAAAGCAAGCGAGCTACGGCTTGCGTACAATGCAGGAGCGAATCAATGAGATCGGGGGCTCGGTGCAATTCATTACGGCGCCGAACAAAGGCACCCGCATTGAAATACGCGTCCCCGTTGTCAATGAAGAGAGCGGGCTGAAGGACGAAGAGGGCAGCGATGGCCCAGGAGGTGAAGATGCCTGATATGGAGACAGATATCAAAGTATTGCTCGTAGATGACCATGAGATGGTGCGCATCGGATTGGCAGCCGTATTGAGCACCGAGGATGGCATCGAAGTCGTTGGCGAGGCGAGCAACGGCGAGGAAGGAATCCGCTTGGCACAAGAGTACAAGCCGGATGTCGTGCTGATGGATCTGGTCATGGAGGGAATGGACGGCATTGAGACGACGCGCAAGCTGTTGAGCTTGTATCCCGACTGCAAGGTCATTGTGCTGACCAGTTACTTGGATGACGAGAAAATGTACCCTGTCATTGAGGCGGGTGCGTTCAGTTACTTGCTCAAGACGTCACGCGCATCGGAAATTGCCGAAGCTATCCGTGCGGCAGCGCGGGGACAGTCGGTTCTCGAATCGCAAGTCGCATCGAAAATGATGAACCGCTTCCGCCAGCCGAAGCCGACGCAGGCCGCCCATGAACAGCTGACCGACCGGGAAATGGATGTGCTGCGATTGCTTGCCCAAGGCAAGTCCAACCAAGATATCGCCGATGACCTGTTCATCGGAATCAAGACCGTGAAGTTCCACGTCACGAATATCCTTGCCAAGCTGGGCGTGGAGGATCGGACGCAAGCCGCCATTTACGCCTACAAGAACGGCCTGGCTGAATAACGGATGACCCGACCTTAGAGGCCGGGTTTTTTTGTGCGGTCCAGGGGCACGGGAGGACGACAATAAGGAAACGCCAATGTAGCGTGATAAGTAAACAGAACCGGGTGATGATACCCGGTTCTGTCCGCATGAGGGGCGTGCAAGGAAGCAGCGGTTAAACCGCTTTGTCTGGCAACAACTCGATGGAGAGCGGCAGGAATTCGGGGAGGAAAAGCAGAATGAGTGTTAGACGAGCAAAAGAAACAAGAACGCGACAAGCGCTAGGTCGAGTTCTATCCGGCCGCGCCCATGCAGGCCCGGGTGGGGGGCAGGATATGGAGCTGGAAAGGCTCCGTATTCCTGCAACGAAGTTACCCTGCCCTTCTTCCCGCTGCATGGCTTGCAAGGGCGCTTGACGGGCTTGCAAGGCCGCTTCACCCGTTTGACCGGCCGCTTGTGCGGCTTTTTCTTGGGTTCGCATTCTTCCTCAAAAATCGGATGCACCTCTTCGGGAATTTCTTCTTCGTTCAGTATGATTTTGCCGTCCCGGCATACGCTGAGACGCCCAATGAACCGGCGGCCATCATGGGTAACGGCGCACACGATTCGCCCGCGATGCGATCGGATGACTTCTTCATCCAATGGAATAGGAATCACGTTACATACCTCCTTCTATAGGGGAATGTTCTGTCATCAGTCTATTCATTGGAGGACATTGGCGCATGGACATTGACCTAGGAGAGAAGCGCCTAAATTTTGCAGCATGGAGTGTGCTCCCTATCGGTGAATCAATTATCCATACGAATAAGGAGGCGGATATGGTGAGACTGGTTCGCAGAACGAAGACTCCGGCCATTGGATTGCTTCTGTTGGCGCTATGCGGCGCTGTCGCTGTCGCCTGGAGCAGCGATGCCTGGAAGCCGGCGCCATCCGCGATTGCCCCGTCAGAGGTGGCGAAGCGGCTGCAAATGCTGTGGGTGCTGGCAGAGTTGAGCGGAGAGCGGAAGTTCAGCTCCACGATAACGGTTCAGGGCAGCTTTCCCGCGGAAAGCGGGCTGCCGGCCGAGGTAGAGCGCTGGCGGAGGGAAGCGGGCATCGCGAACATTCCCGAGCCAAGGCAGGAGCGGGGAAGGGAAGTGTATCGCGGGACGTATAATACGGCACCCTATCAAGGAGATGTGCTGTTGTTCCAGGAGAATGACGGGCGGATTTATTACACGGTCAAATTGTCTGCGGAGGCCAAAGGAGGCATGGCTCGCTCGGCGGAAGAAGCGGAGCGGCTGCTGCGCCAGCTTGAACAGGCGAAGATCGGGGCGGATTGGAACGCGACCGTCCGTACGGCAACAGGGGCTTCCTTGACCGACGGCTTCGCCGCAGCGGAGAAGGCGCTGGCGGAATGGGGGACAGCCGTGCCGCTCGACCGGTATGAAGACGACCGCACGATCAGCGTAACGTATGAGACGGACTATATGGGGGCCGGCGTCGCCATGAAGGGGCGGCAGGCCAATCTGCAGGTAGCGGCGCATGAGGATCGGGAACGCGGAGAGACGCGGCTGTCCTTTGGCACGCCGCTTATCGCGGGGGAATATTGATTCGACCTTTTTCGCTAACCCGTGGCGTCAATCTGACAAGTATGCTAAAATGTCATCACATTCGAAATGTGTGATGTCAAGTCTATAACAGAGTGTAAGGATGATGGAGAGAGATGACTGTGATGCATAACCAAGAATCCCAACTGGCTGAAGGCGCCGTCTTTTTTATATTCGGCGCGACCGGTGATTTGGCACGCCGCAAATTGTTTCCTGCCATTTACAGCTTATATCACGAAGGCAAATTAGGTGAGCGGTTTGCTGTCATCGGCTTGGCCCGCCGTGGACGTACGAATGATGAGTTTCGCCATGATGTGCGCGCGTCCATTGAAGAATTTTGTCGTTACCCGATTCCGAATGATGAAGATTGGAGCCGCTTTGCGAAGCATTTCGAATATAAACCGCTTGACATCAACAATGTGGACGGCTTCAAGGAATTACGGGTACAGACCGAGCATATTGAACGGGAATTCAATATCCCGGGCAACCGTCTGTTCTACCTGGCGCTGGCGCCCGAACTGTTCGGCAGCGTCTCGATGAATCTGCGCGACGGCGGAATGCTCGACAGCGAAGGCTGGCATCGACTGGTCATCGAGAAGCCGTTCGGCTATGATTTGCCGTCGGCTCAGAAATTGAATGAAGAATTGAGTCATGTGTTCAAGGAAGAAGAGATCTACCGTATCGATCACTATTTGGGCAAAGAGATGGTCCAGAACATTGAGGTGATTCGATTCGCGAATGCCTTCTTTGAGCCATTGTGGAACAATAAGCACATCGCCAATATTCAGATTACCCTGGCCGAGACGGTCGGCGTCGAAGAGCGCGGCGGCTATTACGATCATGCCGGAGCGCTGCGTGATATGGCCCAGAACCATATGCTGCAGATGCTGACGATGATCGCGATGGAAGCGCCAAGCCGGCTGCATCCGGAAGATATTCGCGACGAGAAGGTGAAGGTGCTTCGCTCCCTGCGCCAATTCGAGAATGCCGACGAAGTGAAGCGCAATGTCGTGCGAGGCCAATATGCGGCAGGCGCGTTGAACGGCAAGCCGCTGCCGGCTTACCGGGAAGAAGAGAAAGTGAACCCGGCTTCCGTTACGGAAACGTACTTCGCGGCCCGTCTCTATGTGGACAACTTCCGCTGGGCAGGCGTTCCCTTCTATATTCGCACCGGCAAGCGGCTTCCGGTCAAAACGACCGAGGTCGTCGTTGAGTTCAAAAACATGCCGACGAACGTCTATCTGTCGCAAAAGCATAAGCTGGAACCGAATCTGCTCGTCATTCGGGTGAACCCGATGGAAGGCATCTATGTCAAAATCAATGGCAAGAAGCCGGGAGCCGACGCCAGCGTGCAGCCGCTCGCGATGGATTTCTGCCAGAGCTGCATGGTCGGCATCAATACGCCGGAAGCGTATGAACGGCTTATCTTCGACGCGGCACGCGGCGACTCCACTTATTTCACCCGGTGGGATGAAGTGGCATCCGCCTGGTCGTTCGTCGACAAGATCGCCGGAGCCTGGAAGGCATCCAGCGAAGACCTGCACCTGTATCCGGCAGGGTCTTGGGGACCGGAGCAAGCGGACAAGCTGTTGGCTGAGGACGGCTTCCAGTGGTGGCCGGTGAACGGACAAGAGGAAAGCCAGGTTGTATGGAATAAGTAATTCAACAATAGGAGAAGGCTGTGCTCCCGGCGGGAGCACAGTTTTTTTAGGTGAAGATGGGCTGCGGCCGCTGATAGCTTTTCCCGATTACAAGATTAAAATATCATATTCCTATAAATTCACTCGGAAAAAAAGATTGTGTTCTCTCAAAAGATAGTTATACTATAAAATATAAAGTGTGTTACAATTTTCGGGGGGAATCGACATGAAACGCAACAAGTTATGGCTCGCACTCTTATTAACTCTAGTCGTTGCGGTGGTCAGCGCCTGCGGTGGCAGCCAGACGCCGGCTCCAGATACGGCTTCCGGTACCGATACGGGAGGAGAGCCGAAGAACGGCGGCAGCATTATTATCGCGGTTCAGGAAGATCCGCGGGTGATGAATCCTGTCTATGCCGGAGACCGGGTAACATTGACTATTAACCAATCGTTATTCGCTCCTTTATATCATATCGACAATGGCGAGAAGAAATTCGTCCTGGCGGAAAGCCTGACTCCTTCGGAGGACTCGCTGACGTATACGCTGAAGCTGCGTCAAGGCCTGAAATGGCATGACGGGCAGCCGTTGACGGCGGACGATGTCGTGTTTACGATGAACAGCATTCTGGATGAGAAGCAGCACAGCTCGGATCGGGCTACCTATGTATTCAACGGCAAGCCGCTGACGGCGAAAAAAGTGGATGATCTGACGGTTGAGTTCGTGCTTCCGCAGCAATCGGCTTCGTTCGAAGGCGTATTGGCCAATTTCAAGCCGATTCCGAAGCATGTGTTCGAGGGTGAAGCGGATCTGGAGAAGAGCGCCAAGAACGACCATCCTATCGGATCAGGTCCGTTCAAATTCAAGGAATACCGCGCAGGTGAATATGTGACGCTGGAGCGGTTCGACGATTATTTTGCGGGCAAGGCGTATCTGGATTCGGTAACCTACCGCGTGGCGAAGGATTCGAACTCCGCCAACCTGGCTCTGCAGAACGGCGAGCTGCAAATGCGCATGATCGACTCCGTTGACTATGCCAAGCTCGACAACACCGGCAAATTCAATCTGGTGACATATCCGGAAGGACGCCTTATCTACATGGTATTCAACCAGAACGTCGATGTGATGAAGAAGAAGGAAGTGCGCCAAGCCATCGCGTACGCCTTGAATAAGGAAGAAATGATTACGGCGGCCTTCGGCTCGACCGAATTCGCAGAACCGGCCGCTTCGATCTTAACGCCGGACACGCTGTATCAGACGACGGATGTCGCCACCTATGATTACAATGTGGAGAAAGCGAAGGAACTGCTCCAGCAAGCCGGCGTCAGCAATCTGAAGCTGCGTCTCGCGTATGTGAACTCGAACAAGCCGCAGACCAGCAAAGCGCTGTATATTCAGCAGCAATTGAAGGAAGTCGGCATCGACGTGGAACTGATGGCGCTTGATATCGCGGCCTTCGGCAATATGTCGCTCGATATGAACAATACGAGCTATGACATCTCGTTCGGCGGCTATATTATGGGCTACGAGCCGGACGCGTACAAATCGCTCTATATGAGCGATGCGGCTTACAACTACGCGCATTATAAAAATCCGGACTTCGATGCGCTGTGGAACCAGGCAGCCGTCGAAATGGACAAAACGAAGCGCGGCGAGCTGTACAAGAAGATTCAGCAGACCGTTGCAGACGAGATGACCGTGTACCCTATCGCGTACGGCAAAGCGATCGTGGCGGTAGACAAGCGCTACGGCGGGTTGGAAGAAGCTGTTCCGAAGCCGGTTGTCATGTTCGAGGATTTGTCCAAAATTTATATGAAGTAACCTCTCGGAACCGATCATCATTAGGTAGCGGGAATTGAATCGAGAAATCGCGGGCGCTTGAAACGTTATCGTTTCAAGCGCTCTTTCGGAGGGAACCTTTGTGCAGAAATATATCGTGCGACGCGTTCTTCAAGCCATACCGCTATTATTCTTTATTTCTATCGTGTCGTTCGCGCTGATTAAGCTGGCTCCGGGAGATCCGGTCAATTCATTCGTGACGCCCGATATGAACAAGGAGGATGTGGAACGGATACGGGAAAGCCTCGGCTTGAATCTTCCGGTCTACATGCAGTATTGGATCTGGCTGAAAAATGTGTTCATGGGCAACCTGGGCTTCTCCCTGTCCAATCACCGGCCTGTGCTGACGCTTATCGTGGAGCGTCTTCCGGCCACGATTGGCTTAATGGGGGCGGCTCTCTTGTTGTCTTTGCTTATCTCGGTGCCGCTTAGCATGTACGCGGCTTCCCGGAAAAACCGCCCGGTCGATCGCGCGCTCGGGCTTGTATCGTATATCGGAATCTCGATCCCGAGCTTCTGGTTCGGAATTATGCTGATCTATCTGTTCGCCGTCAAGCTCAATTGGCTGCCGAGCATGGGCATGCGGACCATCGGCGTCGACTCGGTGTGGGATGTGCTGAAGCATGGCATTCTGCCGTGCACGGTGCTGTGCTTCATGAACGTCTCCGTCTATATGCGCTATATCCGATCGAATACGATCTCGCAGCTGGAAGAGGATTATGTGCAGATTCAATATGCGTACGGCTCGACGCAAGGCACGGTGCTGCGACGCCATGTGCTCAAAAATGTGCTGCTCCCGATTATTACGATCCTCGGGATGTCCTTCCCGGAATTGATCGCCGGGGCGTTCATCACCGAGTCGGTATTCTCCTGGCCCGGCATGGGTTCGCTCGGGATTACCGCCGTGTTCGCCTTGGACTATCCCGTCATTATGGGGATAACGATGTTCTCGTCGGTCATGCTCGTGATCGGGAATCTGGCCGCGGACGTTCTGTATGGCGTAGTCGATCCGCGCATTAAGACGATGAGGTGATTGTGATGAACCGAATGAAATGGCGTAACGTACTTACCCAAGTGAAAGAGCAAAAGGCCGCCATTGCCGCGATCATTCTCCTTGCCGTCTTTGCGCTCGCCGCGATCTTCGCCTTCCTCGTGCCTTACGATCCGAACAAGATCGTCGTGACGGAGCGGCTGCTGCCGCCTAGCGCCGCGCACTGGTTCGGCACGGATGATTACGGCCGCGATTACTTGGCGCGGGCGCTGTACGGCGGGCGCGTCTCGCTCAGCGTCGGCTTCCTGGCCATGGCGATCGCCGTTATCGTCGGCACCGCCGTCGGTACGGTGAGCGGCTATTTTGGCGGCTGGATCGATAATGTGCTGATGCGGATCGTCGATATTTTGATGTCGATTCCGTCTTTTTTCTTAATGCTGATTCTGAATGCGTATCTGAAGCCGGGCATTACGACGATTATTCTCATTATCGGAATGCTCAGCTGGATGAATATCGCCCGGATCGTGCGGGCGGAGACGCTGTCGGTCAAGGAGCGGGAATATGTGCTCTATGCCCGGGTCTCGGGTCAGAACACACTGGCTATCATTTTGAAGCATATTGTGCCCAATATTATGTCAACGATTATCGTGGCCGCGACGATCAACATCGCCTCGGCGATCTTGATGGAATCTTCGCTCAGCTTCCTCGGCCTGGGCATCCAGCAGCCGAATTCGTCCTGGGGCAGCATGCTGAACAATGCGCAGGGATTTATCGGAGAAGCGGCTTATCTGGCCTTGTTCCCGGGCTTGTTCATCTTGCTGACGGTCCTCTCCTTCAACGTGCTGGGCGACGTGTTCCGGGTTGCCTTCGAGCCGAAGGCGAACAAGAGATAATGATGGGAGACAGATGGGGAAGGGCTATGGAATTCACAGAGAACGGGAGTGGGACCAATGACTGAATTGCTGTCCGTCCGACAATTGAGAACATCGTTCATGACCCGGGACGGCGAAGTGCAGTCCGTCCGCGGCGTCAGCTTCGATGTGCGCGAGGGCGAGGTCATCGGCATCGTCGGTGAATCGGGAAGCGGCAAAAGCGTGACAGCCAAGTCGCTTATCGGCCTGATTCCGCCTCCGGGCGTCATCCGCGGCGGCGAAGTCCTGTACCGGGGCGAGAATCTGCTCGAGCTGCCGGAGAAGCGGCTGCGGCAGATTCGCGGCAACCGCATTGCGATGATTTTCCAGGACCCGATGACGTCCTTGAACCCGGTCGTCAAGGTCGGGGCTCAGATCATCGAGGTGCTGCAGCGGCATAAGAAGCTGAGCAAGCAGGCGGCCCGCGCCGAGGCGATCGAGCTGCTCCGCAAGGTCGGCATTCCTTCGCCGGAGGAGCGGATCGATCAGTATCCGCATGAATTCAGCGGCGGGATGCGCCAGCGGGCGATGATCGCGATGGCGCTCTCCTGCCAGCCGGAGCTGCTGATTGCCGACGAGCCGACGACGGCGCTGGACGTAACTATCCAGGCTCAGATTCTCGGCCTGATGAAGCAGCTCCGGTATACGACGAACACGGCGATCCTGCTGATCACCCATGACCTTGGCGTCGTGGCCCAAGTATGCACCCGTGTCGTCGTCATGTACGGCGGCCTTATTATGGAAGAGGGCACGGTCCATGACATTTTCGAGCGGCCGATGCATCCGTACACGCAAGGGCTTCTGCGATCGATTCCGAAGGTGACGGATGGCGAGCGGGAACGGCTCTACAGCATTGAAGGCACGCCGCCGAATCTGCTGCATCCGCCCGAGGGCTGTCCGTTCCAGGACCGCTGCCCGCATGCGATGGAGCAATGCCGGCAGCTTCCGCCTTATGCGGTGACGGAGACGGGCCATCGCTCGCTCTGCTGGCTTCAGCATGATGCTCCGGGCGTTACGCTGGAGGCGGTCAATCCGGAGGAGGTGGAACAGCATGAGTAAGCCGGACCAGGCGCTGCTGGATGTGAGGGGCTTGAAAAAGTATTTTTATACCTCGAAAGGGCTGTTCGGAAAAAACAAGCAGACGCTGAAGGCGGTCGATGACGTCAGCTTCCAGATTCGGCGCGGAGAGACGTTCGGGCTCGTGGGCGAATCCGGCTGCGGCAAGTCGACGACTGGCCGCTCCATCGTCCGCCTGTATGATGTGGCCGCGGGCGAGATTCGATTCGACGGCACCGATCTGGCTCATCTGAGCGAGCGGGAGCTGAAGCCGTTCCGTAAGCGGATGCAGACGATCTTCCAGGATCCGTATTCATCGTTGAATCCGGGCATGAACGTGACGCAGCTCATTAGCGAGCCGATGGAGATTCACGGCTTCGGCACGAAGGCCGAGCATCGGGAGACGGTGCTGGAGCTGCTGAACAAGGTCGGGCTGAAGCCCGAGCATGCGGAACGGTATCCGCATGAATTCAGCGGCGGCCAGCGGCAGCGGATCAGCATCGCGCGCGCCTTGTCCGTCAAACCGGAGTTCATCCTGTGCGACGAGCCGATCTCGGCCTTGGACGTGTCCGTGCAGGCGCAGGTGGTCAATATGCTTGAGGATCTGCAGGCGGAGTTCGGATTGACCTATCTGTTCATTGCCCATGATTTGTCGATGGTGCGCCATATTTCGGACCGTATCGGCGTCATGTACCTCGGCAAGCTCGTCGAGCTGGCGCCGAGCGATGAATTGTACAATCATCCGGCCCATCCGTATACGCAAGCGCTGTTGGCGGCTATCCCGGTGCCGGATCCGAATGCGGCCAGCGGCGCCGCAGCGATGCTGGAGGGCGATCTGCCGAGTCCGCTGGCTGGGTCGGCCGGCTGCCGCTTCGCTTCGCGTTGTCCGTTCGCAACGGATCGGTGCCGTCAACAGGAGCCGGAGTGGAAGGAGATTTCACCGGGACATTTTGCGGCATGTCATTTATATGAAGAGAAATAACCGGTTCCGCTCTGCATGGAGCGGAGCAATGTGATATAAAGGGAGTAGGTAAGGGAAAGGGCCGATTCATGCGGCCGCATCGAAAAGGAGGCAGGACAATGGGGAACGAGGCACGGTTATCGCAAAATACGGCGATTCTGCTGGAACGCGCCCGGCGCAAAGGATTTACGGACGAGCAGCTGCTGGGCATCATTCGATCCGGCGACATCAGCGGGCTGACGAAGGTGAACGAGGAATGGTATACGTACGATGATTTTCTTACGTATGCCGCCGAGCATGGCGAACCGTTGGAACAAGCGGTCGCGGAAGGTTACCGCATCACGTTCAATACGATGAACGGATTGAAAATATGGCTGGAAACACGCTTCGGCATCGAGGAAGGCGTCGATTTCACCCGGGGTGAAGGGAAATATACCGGGCTGACGCTGTCTGAAGCTGACCTGGAGGCGGTCCGCTCCGCACTGGCCGCGAACTGGGTCATCCTTGAAGAGGAAGGGGCTTCCGGGCCGAAGCGGACGGTTACGCTGGCCGTGCGCGCCTTGAGCGATCAGCAGTAAGGAATAAGTGGAAGGGATAGTATTGCTATCGCCTTGTTATAGAAGAGAAGCATGAGAGAATGGAACAAGCCGCCCGTGTCTCCGCAGAGGGAGATGCAGGCGGCTTGTGCTGTGTCAGGCGGGCCGGGCGAGCGCATGGGAAGGTCAGTAGTCCCGGAGAAGCTCGTCGGCGAGCCGCCGTGCATCCCGTCCGGCTCCGCAGAGGAGGGCCGAGCTGCGCGCCTGCTGCCACGGCATGCCGATCACATACAGCCCGCCGACCGGCGTGCGATGCCCTTGATAGATGAGCTGTCCGCGCGCGTCCAGCGCCCCGGGCAGCAGGAGCCAGCGATAATCCGGCCGGAAGCCGGTCGCCCAGACGATGGCCGCGGGCCGGAAGTCGGCATGATCCTGGAACAGCACGGCGGCGCCTTCTTCCCCGCTGCCGACCGCTTCCGGGAACAGCCGAATCCGTCCGGAACGGATCGCGTCCCGCAGCTCGCATCCGAAGATCGGATTCCCCTTCCTCCGCAGCCATTCTGCCCGCTGGCCGTCCGCCGGCGCATGCAGCAGGGTGAGCCGGTCCATCCATTCGAAGGTGCTTCGGTTCAACAGCCGCAGCGGTATGTGGCGGGCCGGTCCGCGCGCAGACAATACCGTCGGGCGGCTCTGCGATAGTTCAACTGCAATCTGGGCTCCGGAATTGCCGCCGCCGACGACGAGAGCGGGCCCGTCCGGCAATTGCGAGGGCCGCTGATATTGGCTGGAATGGAGCTGGACGATGCCGGTGCTGAGCGTTGACGCCCATTCCGGTATATATGGATTGCGGAAGGGGCCGCAGGCGAGAACCAGCTTCCGGCAGCGCAGCGGCTGCTCCTGTCCCCGGAGCGTGACAAGGAAGGAGGGCGAGCCAGAGACGCCGTCCGCAGCGGCCGCGACCTGTTCGACGGCGCTGTCCACCCGTACCGGGAGCTTCCAATGCTGCGCATAGCGCTCTAAATAATCGGCAATCTCATCCCGCCCCGGGAAGCCTTCCGGATCGCCCGGCAGCGGAAGTCCCGGCAATTCGCTATATTTCCGCGGCGTGAACAGGACGAGAGAATCATAGCGTTCGCGCCAATTGTCGCCAAGACGGGAATGCCGCTCCAGCAGCAGCAGCGAGAGGCGGGGCTGGCGCCGGATCAATTCGGCCCCGAGCGCCAATCCGGCTTGTCCAGCTCCGATGATGAGGACATCTATATACTCTTGCGGGTGTTTCGCTTCCATGGCCATCCCCCTTGGGTTATCAAATTAAGTAGGGTGATATCATTGTGACATTCAAAATAATATTTGAATATAGAAGGCGTGAAAATGTCATCTTTGGCGCTCCCATGAAAATATTTTTGCCGAGATCGCAAGAGATGTGTGCATTGTCCATTTATGGGCATCCCTGTTTTGTGATACAATAACGAATACGTGATTTTAGATGAGAGGGCTATGTCTAATGAGCAAATCATTATCCGAAGAATTGAAGCAAGAAGTGGAGAAGCGGCGCACCTTCGCGATCATCTCCCACCCGGACGCCGGGAAGACGACCTTGACCGAGAAGCTGCTCCTGTTCGGGGGAGCGATCCGCCTCGCGGGAACCGTCAAAGCCCGCAAAGCGAGCAAGCATGCGACGAGCGACTGGATGGAAATCGAGAAGCAGCGCGGCATCTCGGTTACGTCGTCCGTGATGCAGTTCGACTACGACGGCCATCGGGTGAATATCCTCGATACGCCGGGCCACCAAGATTTCAGTGAGGACACGTACCGGACGTTGACTGCGGCCGACAGCGCGGTCATGCTGATCGACGTGGCGAAGGGCGTGGAGAACCAGACAATCAAGCTGTTCCAGGTCTGCGCCAAGCGGGGCATCCCGATCTTCACGTTCATCAACAAGTTGGACCGCGAAGGACGGAATCCGTTCGAGCTGATGGAAGAGATCGAGCAAGTGCTGGGTATCCGATCGGTACCGATGAACTGGCCGATCGGCATGGGACGCCAGCTATGCGGCGTCTACGACCGCATGAAGAAGCAGGTGGAGCTGTTCCAGGGCGACGACCATTCCGTCATCAAGGTGCAGAAGGTGGACGATTACCGTGATCCGGTCATCCGGGACATCGCGGGAGAGCATCTGCATGACCAGCTGTGCGAGGAACTGGAGCTGCTGGACGTAGCCGGAGACGAATTCGATTATGAGAAAGTGAAGCGGGGCGAGCTGACGCCGGTCTTTTTCGGCAGCGCGATCAATAACTTCGGCGTGCAGACCTTCCTCGAGAACTTCCTGCAATTGGCGCCGAAGCCGGCTTCGCGTCAATCGACGGAAGGCCCGATCGAGCCGACGAATGAGAAGTTCACGGGCTACGTGTTCAAAATTCAGGCCAATATGAACCCGGCCCACCGCGACCGGATTGCGTTCCTGCGCATTTGTTCCGGGAAGTTCGAGCGGGGGATGAGCGTCAAGCATGTGCGTGTCGGCAAAGACATCAAGCTGTCGCAGCCGCAGCAATTCCTCGCCCAGGACCGGGACATCGTAACGGAAGCCTATCCGGGCGATATTATCGGGCTGTTCGATCCGGGCATCTTCCGCATCGGGGACAGCTTGAGTCAGGGAGGGGTCGTCACGTTCGACGAGCTTCCGATCTTCTCCCCGGAAATCTTCGCTCGCGTCACGGTCAAAAACGCACTCAAGCATAAGCAGTACCAGAAGGGCGTCGACCAGCTGACCGAGGAAGGAACGATTCAGGTATTCCATTCCGCGAGCGTCTTCGAGGAGACGATACTGGGCGTCGTTGGCCAGCTTCAGTTCGAGGTCTTCGAATACCGGATGAAGGCGGAGTACGGGGTCGACGTCCAGCTGATGAAGCTGCCGTACCAGTTCGCGAGATGGGTGACGGGGCCGAATATCGATCCGTCCAAATTCCGCATCAATTCGCAGCTCGTCAAAGACAAGTCCGGCAACTTCGTCGCCTTGTTCGAAAATGAATATGCGATGCGAACCGCCATGGACAAAATGCCGGAATTGAATTTCCTGGAGACTGCGCCATAACGGACTGGTACTCAACGCGATCATAATAAGCGAACCCCCTCATTCAAGATGATGAGGGGGTTCTGTTGATAAGCGGATGATTGCTGAATCCCCTTGTCACGGCTTGCGGATGACGAGCAGATGCATCAGATGGTTCAGCTGCTCGGCTCTCACCTCATAGCGGTGGCGCTCCAGCCAGCGGATGAGCCGGGAACGGTCGGCGAAGTACTCATCGAGGACCGCCTCGACGGAGGCCTTGTCACCGCGCGCGTTCAACTCGTCAAGGAATGCGGTACGGTGCTCGTTATCTATGAACATCAGATCGGCGATGACGATCCGTCCGCCGGGGCGGAGCAGCCGGCCCATCTCCTCGAAGGCAATCTCCTTCTGATCATCGGTGAGATGATGAAGCGCATAGGTCGATACGATGAAATCAAAGGCGACGTCCGCCAGCGGAATGGCCATCAGATTGCCCTTCAGCAGACGAATGGCCGGATATTTCCCGCGGCATTGCTCCAGCATGGCGTCGGATTGGTCGATGCCTGTCATGGCCGCTCCTTCGCGGAGGAAGCGTCCGGCCAGATTGCCCGTGCCGACGCCGAGCTCCAGTCCGCTCTCTCCCGGCCGGGGCGCAGCCTCCCGCGTCACCCGGTCCAATATGCTGTCGTAATCGGCATGAACCCGCAAGGAATCCGTATTGTTCGACACGGCTTCATCGTAGCGGCTCGCCTGCGCATCGAAATTCCACCGATCGCGCCACTCCGTGCGCAACTTCTCATAGCGCTGCGACTGTTCCCCGATATGATGTAATTGACTCACAATCTTTTCCCCCTCCTGTTCGGTGTCATCCCTGTCCAATAGACGGCGCAGCATGCCCAGCAGACGCTGCAGCTCCGTATACTGCAGCGCTAACTGCTGCATTTGCTGATTGAGATAAGGGCGCAGCGCCGCCAGACGCCCTTCCAGCGCCTCGTCAAGACATTCTCGAATCTGGTCGAGCGGCAGGTTCAGCTCGCGCAGCGCGGCAATCATGCGCAGACGCTCGATATCCTCCTCCCGGAAGACGCGGTACCCGTTGTCCTCCTGCTTGGCTGGGGACAGTAAGCCCTTTTGCTCATAAAAACGGATCGCGCGCGTCGTCAAGCCGAGCCGATCGGCCGCTTCCTGAATTTTCATAGGCCAGCTCCTTTCAGATGTATTGTAACGCTTGACGCCGCGTTAAAGTAAAGTCTCTATTTTTATTTCCTCTCTTAAAAAGCTGGAAGCGTGGTCTGACATGATCAGAAAGCAGCACAAAAACACGAATCCGTTCCGGGTAATCCGGCAGATTCGCGTTTTTGCCTTCCATCAGGCGCGGGGCTGATCGTCTTGATGCAGCTTGTGCTGCAGCGTATCCACCATCTGCTGACGCAGCTCGCTGTCGCTTTCCTTCCAGATTAATTCGAACAGAACGCCAAGTCCGGGAAGCGCCCGCTCATCATAATCGATAGAGCCTTCGATCATGTCAATGACATCCTTATCCGGCTTATTGGACACTTTCTGCACAATCGCCTGGCGTAAGTTAAGTGTGACGGCCATCGGCTGCTCCCTCCTTCCTTACAGTGCCGGTTACGTATCTATCCCCATCGCAGCGTCACCCTGAGGGATGATTTGGCACACAAGCCAGACATCCAGCGGGATACACTATCGACTGACAGACGGCGAACCGGCACCTCGCGTATAACGTTCCCCAATTGAGTGACCCTCATACAGGCGAGGACGGGGGCATCCCTTCATCTCGCTGGATGGGCGTGGTATAATTGAGAAAGAATAAGCAGTGTCGGATGAATGGGGAAGGTGATAGTATGACGGCTAAAAAGCAATTTGCCATTATCGGCATGGGACGATTCGGCTCCAGCGTGGCGCAAAATTTAAGCAACATGAATTTCGAGGTGCTCGCCATCGACTCCAGTGAGCAGAAGATACAGGAGGTCGTGAACATCGTAACGCATGCCGTATCGGCGGACTCGACGGATGAAGATGCGCTCCGCGCCCTCGGAATCCGCAACTTCGATGTCGTGGTCGTGGCGATCGGACAAGATATTCAGTCCAGCATTCTGACGACGCTGATTTTGAAGGACCTGGGCGTGCCGATGATTGTCGTCAAGGCACAGAACGAGCTGCACGGTAAAGTATTGAGCAAAATCGGCGCCGATAAAGTGGTGTTCCCGGAGCGGGATATGGGAGCAAGGGTCGCGCATCATTTGATTTCGCCGAATATTTTGGACTATATCGAGCTGTCGGAGGACCATTCGATTGTGGAGATGCGGGCTTCCTCGCTTATGATAGGCAAGAACCTGAAGGAATTGGATATCCGCGCCCGCTACGGCTGCAACGTCATGGCGATCAAGAACAATGGCACGACCAATATATCGCCGTATGCGGAAGACCGGATTAAGGATGGGGATATTTTGGTTATCGTGGGGCAGAATAATCATCTGAAAAACCTGGAACTGGCGTATGCCGAGTCATGATGAATCGAACTGAAACGATTACTTCCGTTCATAATCCCCGCGTCAAGCGATGGGCGTCGCTGCGGGAACGCAAAGGCCGCAAGCAGGAAGGATGCTTCCTCGTGGAAGGCATCCATCTCGTGCAGGAAGCGCTTGCCTCCGGTGCCCCGGTAGAGGCCGTCCTGTGCGATGAAGCGCGCGATATTCCCACGGAGCTGATGCCGTATGCGGATGCGCCGCGACCCGCAGCAGCGGGCGGAGGGCAGCCGGAATGGATCGGCGTCACGGATGCCATTATTCGCAAGCTGAGCGAGACAGAGACCCCACAGCCGGTCATCGCAGTCGTGCGCAAGCCGGCTCTCGAGCCAGGGACTCTCTTTGGCGCGGACATGCCGCTCGTGGTGGCGGTAGACGGGGTGCAGGACCCCGGCAATCTGGGCACGATCATCCGCTCGGCCGACGCTGTCGGGGCGACGGGAGTCGTCCTGGGCCGAGGCACGGTGGACGTGTACAACGCCAAGACGGTACGCTCGACGATGGGATCGATCTTCCATCTCCCCGTAGTCGAAGCCGATCTGCTGTCCCTGCTCCCCGAAGCGAAGGCGCACGGGGTGCGGCTGGCCAGCACGAGTCTGCAGGCTTCGCATTCCTGCTACGGCTACGATTACCGGCAGCCGCTCTGGCTGGTCGTCGGCAATGAGGGTCAAGGTGTATCCCCGGCCGTACAAGCTCTCGTCGACGACACCTTGATTATCCCGATGCGCGGCCAGGCCGAATCGCTGAATGTCGCCATGGCGACGACCGTACTGCTCTACGAGGCGATGCGGCAGCGGCATTATACAATACAGAATGACGGCTGTGAATGTGAGTTGTAACGTAAATTGAGACTATATATCATAATTATTAGACACCAAATGGCAGCAAACTCCTTGGCATTCAAGGAATTGCTGCCATTTGGTTTATTTTTGACATATAAATTGTAAAGTTGATTAGAAAAAGTGTATTTTTAGATGCTGAATTCCTGTTTTTTTAAACGATAGAGGATTTATTCACTTTTCTATTATTTCCTCCGAATATTAGGTATGGAGGTGATAAAAATTGAGAATTGCATATTGTTGGTGCTAGTTAGTATTGGTCTCGGAGTGATTAGCTGTGGTCTAGGCGTAAGTATTTTGATGACTTTGGGTGAGCCCGGATTTATTGTCTTTGATTCAGGCTCCAGAGGGATACAAATTTTTTTACTATCGATGATTATCATTGGATATAGTATTTTGTTGTTTCTTATATACCGGAACAAGAAGAACTCAGAGCTAGCAATGATTGCTCTCTATACTTTTATTATTTCTATTATTGTAACTCCAGTAATTATTATTTACTCAGCAGACATTAGTCGTTTTTTTAGAACACCGCCCTCTCATAAAACACAGATGTCTTTACAAAAAGAAATTCAAAAAATTATACAAGAAAATGATTTACCTTATACATTAGATTCGAAAGAAAGTGAAAAAAAACAAAAAATGAGTATACCAGGACTGTAATTCTTTTAAGAAAGAAAACTAGCGATAACATTCAACAAAAGGAGGTTGATTTAGTTATTAAAAACAGCCCGAGTTCTGCACTTAGACTGACTTTTTACGACAAAAATCAACAAGAGCATGTTACGGTAATCCTTAACAAAGATAGCAGTATTGATTTCTGTGATCCTGTAGAGTTTTGTAAGTGAAAATATCTCCGACAGGCGCTGCGCAGAACAGGACGTGTATTTGCAGCGGCCTGAACGAAACGACATAGACCTCGTCCAGATGTCACTTTCATCTCAAATGATCTTATAACCAAGAAGGTGGCAGAAGATCCTGTCTGCCATCTTTTTTTGTTGCCCAAGAAAATGAACCGATAGTCGCCTTGCTTCGCCTATATTACATTGCAGACTGAAGTTGATCCTGCAAATTCGAGATGCCGCGGATTTCATTGCTGTTATGATTTTCTCCGTGATGTCCGATATATATATTCTGATATCCAATAATAGGCAAAGGATTGAATTCAGAGTAAGGAAAAGGCGGTCTGCGGTATGATTCATCTTGGAACGAAGCGAAGAGAACAGATAAATTACATCGGGATAACCGACTTCGATGTCGATCTATTGCATAGCAAGGAAACCCAATTTCGTGCGGTCGTCGATATGTTGGTGGATGAGCTCTATGAACAAATTACGGCTCAGCCCGAGCTTCATCGCATCATTCTCCAGCACAGCACGGTTGAACGGCTGAAGGAGACCCAGCGCTGGTACTTTTTGTCCATGGCGTCGGGAGTCATTAATGAGCCATTTATCGAAAAGCGCTTACATATCGGGAAAGTCCATTCCCGCATCGGACTGACGACGAATTGGTATTTGGGAACGTATATCCTGTATCTCGATCTGGCGACAGCACATTTCCAGCGGATGATGCCGGAGGAATGGACGACCATCATTCACTCGCTTAGCAAAATGTTCAATCTCGATTCGCAATTGGTTCTCGAGGCGTATGAAGGCGACGAGAAAGGAAAGATTCAAGAGTTGGTCGAGAAACAGAATGCTGTGCTGACGGTTGTCAGCGCGGCGATTCAAGACTTGGCTGCCATGCTGGCGCAGTTGAGCGGCAGCAGCGAAGCGGTCGCTGCAGCGGCCTGCCAGACGGCCGATTTCCAGGAGCAGACGCATCACAACGTCGAGTATTTGGCCCAGGAAGTCACAGCGATTCATCATATCGGCTCGGTGATGAAGGAGGTTACCGATCAGACGCATTTGCTCGGATTGAATGCTGCCGTCGAAGCGGCAAGGGCAGGAGAACACGGCAGAGGCTTCCAGGTGGTCGCGGAGGAAGTGCGGAAGCTGGCCCGCCGCACGAAGGAATCGCTGGATACGATTGAGGACAAGTTGGAGCATATTCAAGCGAGATTGTCGGCTGTCCGGCACAATTCGGAGCAATCGGCTGCCCATGCGAGAGCGCAAGTGGCTTCTTCCCGGGAACTGGCTTCTTTTGTGAAAATGATTGAAAAGGTGACAGCGCAGTTGGAAAGCATAAAATAATTCGTACAGCTGGAGCTCCTATAGGCGGAGTCAGCACCGCTTCTTCCTGCGAAGTCGCTGAGGGTGTCCTTCTTTTTTGGATGATGGCCGCATACACTGGAATCGTACAGGCCAACCATGGTATCCGAGGCCGGAAAGGGGGAGCGGAGAGGTATGGCCAGATGGCGTTCCCGCGGCTTCCGAGCGACACGCTGGCGTCTGCCGCGCATCTCGATTCAACCGCGCAAGCCTTCGGGATGGCGTCCTCGCAGAGTCTGGGGCCGAAGCATGAGCAGCAAGAAGGCCCCCCAAGGCCCCGCTTGGCAAGGGGTGAGGCCGTCCAAGCCGCGCCGCAAGCGTAAATATGTGTTCATCGCGCTCGTTATTATGACGCTGCTGACGGTACAGCTGTTCGTGTATGTAGATAAGCATGTGCGCGGGCCGCTCATGCATCTCGCCAAAATCCGGGTCAAGCAAATTGCTACGCAAGCCATTAACAAAGCGATTACCGATCAGGTGATGCGGGGCCGGGAGCTGGATAAGCTGATCGAATGGAAGACGGATTCACGCGGCAAAGTGACGAGCTTCGTCTTGAACTATAACGAACATATGCGGATAACGTCCGAGACGGTTGAGATCGTGCAGCGGACGCTGCAGCAGACCCAGGAATTGAAGGAACATATTCCGCTCGGGCAAGCGTTGGGCAGTCCGCTCATCGCCTCCTTCGGTCCAAGGGTCCCTTTCCGGATGGAGCCGCAGGGCGCAGCGAAGGTCGAGTTAAGCACCCGGCCGATGGATGTCGGCATCAATATGGTGCTGGTGGAGGTTTATATCAGAGTCATTGAAGAAGTAGCGATTGTAATCCCGTTCGATCTGGAGCCTGAAGTGGTGGAAACGGAAATCCCCATCTCGTATCTGCTCGTCGTCGGCGATGTGCCCATGTACTACTACGATGGCAAGGGGCAACCCGTCGGAAGCAACCGTGAGAAAGCACCTGCCCTGTCCTTGCCGGTCCTGCCGCCATCCGGTGCCGTCAATTCCTCGGACAACGACAATCTTAGCGTGCCGGCGCACACCGAGACGGTGCCGCCGTCAGGCGAGCCATCCGGCGGAAGCGAGCCGCCGCCGCCATCAGCGGCAGAACCATAAAAAGAATGGAGAACCGGGGCAGGTCGGCCCCGGTTCTTGCTTTGCAGGGGGAGAGGACTTGGGCTGGCTTACCTTGAGCGAGCAGGTGGGGCGGGGCGCTTCTGGCCGCTCTTCCCGTCGTTCAGGAGATGCAGGTGTAGAGTGCGGTATAGCCACTCTCCCCATCGGTCAGGAGGATGCAGGTGTAGAGTACATTATGGCCAGTCTCCCGTCCGTCAGGGAATGGGCGGGAACGAAGCGGGTGTACAATATGCAGTGCTAGAACATTCCCGGGTTTGCATATATTTCTGAACGAATGGGAGAGTGGATATAAGGACTGAAAAATAGGTAAGGGGGGGCGTTATCGGGAAAAAGTGGTTAAGGCATTGGCGGGTTACGGTCAGAAAGTTCAATTTAAAAAGTAAAGCGGTTGCCGGCCGCCCCTAGCGCATACACACGAAAAAAAGCGATCCGGAAGCGGAATCGCTTTTCTCGCGGGAACGCAACGGCGGACATCCCCTGCGGTATTATCGGTAAGCCGTCCAGGGATGAAGCTTCGCGTCCCACTGACTATAGATGACCGGCAACGGCAAGCGCACAGGACAATTTAGCGCTGCTGCTTTTTCCCGCTATTCGCCGGGACTGTGGCCGGAGTCATCGGGGGGAGCGAAGTGGTTTTGCGCCGCTCCTTCAGCTTGCGCAGGTCGGACAGCTCCCACTGCCGCAGCAGCGGGTATGGGTCATAGGCATATTCCACCAGTCCGCGATCCCGGTAAATGCCGAAGTGCAGATGCGGCGGGAATTTGCCGGCGGTGCCGGGGGGGCCGTAGCCGGAGCTGCCGACCCAGCCAATCGTTTGTCCGGGGGTGACGATGTCGCCGATTTTTATTTTTTTCTGGTATCCGGACAGGTGGGCGTAGTAATGGTAATTGTTGTTGATGTCGCGGATGCCGATCCGCCAGCCGCCGTAACGGTTCCAGCCTTTGACCTCGATGATTCCGTAGCAGGTGCTGCGGACGGGAACGCCGTAACCGGCGAATATGTCGGTTCCTTCATGGATGCGGAATCCTCCGTAATGCCGCCCCATCCCCCAGGTGCTGCGGTAGGAATAGTCGGCGGTCACGGGAAGCGGGAAGGCCGTGTCGAACAATTGAAGCTGATCGAAATGTTCATAGAGACGGGCGAACTGCTTCACGCGCTGCACGGCACGCGGATTGGCGTAATAATTCCACAGACCGGAGCCGAAGTCGTCCTCGCTCAAGCCATAGGAGCCGATAAAGCCGGCGACGCTGTACAGCAAGTCGGTGTCATTGTTCATATCGGCCCGCCCGTCTCCGGAGCCGTCGCGGCCCATCCCCTTGAACATCGAGATGGAGACCGGGTTCTGATCTTCCCAATCCGGATTCAGCATGCCGACCCACTTCGGCGGATCGATAAAGACGCCGGTTAACCGCTCCGGATGTTGGCGCTGCTTCGGCTTGGCTTTCGTCAATGTCCGTTCGTATTGATCGATAGCCGCAAGCCGGTACCAGGGAATGCCGGTTAAGGTTCCCATCTTTTCGTATAAATCCCGCCGTTCCCGCCATATATTCACCGTGTCGGGCTTAGGCGAGGTCGAGGCGGATTCGGACACTGAAGATGCAATCGGATGGAATTCATCCTTCTTCCCTGCCGACGAGGCGTCCATCGGCGAGCAGATGACGACCCATAGCGCCAAGCCGGCCCATAATATGGCAGCTTGCTTCATGCGTGATTTCCCTCCTTATGCCTGTCCCAAATACAGATCTAATGTTAGAATGTGCACGAACGGGCTTTTTATCCGAACCTGGGACATGTAGGTATGGAATTTGGAGGGTTCATGGTATAATACTGAATTGAGGTCAAGGTAAAGCGAACGGAGAAAGAAGGTAATGACTCGATGAAAACGAAAGAGCAGAAACCAGACTGGATACGCATCAAACTGACCACAGGAGAAAATTATTCCGAAATCAAAGACATGATGCGCTCAAAAACGCTTCATACCGTATGCGAGGAAGCGCGGTGTCCGAACATTTACGAGTGTTGGGCCAACCGCACCGCAACATTTATGATTTTGGGTGATATCTGCACGCGTGCTTGCCGCTTCTGTGCGGTCAACACCGGCATGCCGACCGAATTGGATCTGCAGGAGCCGGAACGTGTAGCGGAAGCGGCTGAGCGCATGGGCTTGCGCCATTGCGTCGTCACTTCCGTAGCAAGGGACGACCTGCAGGACGGAGGCGCCTCCATCTTCGCGGAGACGATTCGAGCGATCCGCCGTCGTATGCCATTGTGCAGTGTAGAAGTGCTTATTCCCGATTTCATGGGGAATTGGGATGCGCTGCGTGTTGTGATGGACGCGAAGCCGGATATATTGAATCATAATATCGAGACGGTAGAGCGGATGTCCGACCGCGTACGGGCCAAGGCGAAATATTCCCGTTCCCTGGAACTGCTGCGACGGGCGAAGGAGATGCAGCCGGGGATTCCAACCAAGTCGAGCATTATGCTCGGCGTTGGCGAGGAATGGGACGAAATTTTGCAGGCCATGGATGACTTGCGGGCAGTCGATTGCGATATTTTGACGTTGGGACAATATTTGCAGCCGTCGCCGAAGCATTTGGATGTCGCCAAATACTATCATCCGGATCAATTCGCCGAGCTGAAGCAGGAAGGAATGAAGCGGGGCTTCAGCCACGTCGAATCGGGGCCGCTTGTTCGGAGCTCGTATCATGCGCATGAACAAGTGAAGTCGGCCCATCAGGCCATGTCCACATCGCAAGCAACCGGAAGCTAACGGGATAGCTGCCGAAGCGGGGCATGGCTCTGACGCAATCCGGGGTTACGGGAAGGAGGAATAACGGGCATGTTCCATATTAGCGGCCAGACATATGAAGTGATTCAGGAGCATAAGAACGCGTGGAATCCGGAGGCATTCCGCGACCGGTACAGCGAAGTGCTGGAACGGTATGATTATATCGTAGGCGACTGGGGATACAATCAGCTGCGGCTGAAAGGCTTCTTCCGGGATAACCATCCGAAGTCGACGAAGGACACGACTTCCTCCGGCATTGTTGATTATATTAACGAATACTGCAATTTCGGATGTGCTTATTTCATCGTGGAGAAGTTGAGCAGCAAAGATCCGCGCCACCGCCAATCCCAGGATAACGGGGATGAGGAGGAGACGCAGGGGGCCGCACCGGACAATAGGGAGGATGCCGCGACGAAGCAAGGCATCTCGCTCCAGCCGAAAGTCCCGACCCCGGAATCCGATGCCGAGCCTCAGGCGAAGCCGGCCATGCAGGAGCGCAAGCCGCGTCCGCGCCATCGCCACAAGAACCGAGGCCATCATTCCAATGAAGCCAAGCGATCGGATATCGCGAAGGTATCCGCGAAGGAACCGCGTCCCCCAAAGGACAACCGCTCTTGATCGCGGCTATGAACATGAACACCTCCCTTATCGCATCATGCGAAGCGGGAGGTGTTGTTGTATTAACTGATAATCTAATTCGTTGGGTAGCAGCCGTTCTCATCGTATCCGAGGAAGGCTTCACGGACGCGCTTCCAGAAGGGGAACGGCCGATAGCGGACGAAGGTGACCCGCTGATCCGCCACCCGGCAGCGAATCGAGCGCAGATGAGACAGCCGGATATTGATATGATCGATAGAGAGCAGCAGGTTCTGCCCTTGCCGCGGCCGAATGTCGAAATGGTGATGCTTCGGCAGGATCAAGGATGACCCGAGTGTCCGGTAGACCCGGTTGTTAATCGATGCAATCTCAGCCAGCTGGATGGCCGGAATCGAAGGGTGAACCATGGCGCCGCCCAAGCTCTTATTGTAGGCGGTGCTTCCCGATGGCGTCGATACGCAGATTCCGTCACCGCGGAACATTTCAAATAATTCATCATTGATGTCGATCTGGGCGACCAATGTATTGTCCGTGCATTTCAGCGTAAATTCATTCAAGGCGATATAGGTCTTCTTCCCCGTATCCTCCCTGTCAAGCTCAAGCTCGATGAGCGGGTATCTGACGATCCGAGGGTTAATCTGATCCTTGGAACGGTTCTCCGCCATCATGTGGACGAGCAGTTCGATCTCATCCGGCTTCCAGTCGGCATAAAAGCCAAGATGCCCCGTATGAATCCCGACGAAGGCGGTATGGTCAATCCGGTTGATGTAGCGGTGAAAGGCTTGCAGCATCGTGCCGTCCCCGCCGATGGACAGAACGATCTCCGGTTCTTCGTCATCTCGCACCAGTCCACGCGCCTCAGCCAAACGATGAAACGTCTCCGTCAAAGAGACGGACAATTCGTCTCCCCGGTTCAATACTGCATATTTCAAGGCCTTGACTCCTTTGTCGAACGGTATTGTGGAACATATCAACTCCATCTTATACGTTCCGCGCCCGGATTACAATCGTGTTTTCGACAAGAATCTCTCCGTCTGCTATCTCCGCATCCGCTGCCAGGCCACGATCAGAAGGGAGGCGGCACACAGCAGGCAGCATACCATCAGCAATGTCCATAATCCGCCGCGCAAGGAATGCCAGGCGGTCTCCCAGGGGGTGTAGGCTTGGTCCCACACCTGCGAAGGGATCCAGATCGCTGCTTCCTCGGCGTATGGCGCCAGCAGCGGGAAGAGGAAGTAGGCCGCTGCCGCTGCCAACAGGCTATGAAGCATCCGAGCTGTCAGGAAAGGCAGGTACCTCATATCGCATTCGTTCATGATGCTCGCGATCTGAGCGTGAACCGATAGTCCCGCCCAGGACAGGATCCAGGCCGCTGCCACTACCTGCGAGCGAAGTCCGGCCGCGACGGCCGCCCCGGCTCCCTTGGCGCCGAGGGTGACCTCGAACAAGCCGCCGGAGAAGGCCGGTGCCAGCGTAGGCGACAAATGGAACAATGCCAGGGCGGATTGGAGCAGGCGGTCGATCATATGCATGACGCCAATGCAGGCGAGCATTTCCATCAATACGGAGAAAAAGACGACGAGCCCGCCGACGACGGTCATCAGCCGAAGCGAGGAGCCGATGGCCTCCCGCAGCAGCGTTCCGAGCGAGCGTCCGTCTTGCTGTCTCGCGTGATGCATCGCCCGGAACGCGCGCCGGAACAAAGAGCCTTCAAACCCGCTAATGGCGCCTTGCGAAGGGGTCATCGGCGATGCGTCCGCATGGTAGCGCATGAGGATGCCGATGATAAGCCCGGCGCCATAATGGGCGACCGCGAGGATGAGGGCAAGGCCGGCATTGCCGAAAAAGCCGACGGCTACCGCCCCGATCAGGAATATCGGATCGGAGGTGGAGGTGAAGGCGATGAGACGTTCCCCCTCCTCGCGGGTGACGAGCCGATCGGTGCGCAGCCTCGTCGTCAGCTTCGCCCCGACTGGGTAGCCGGACGCGTAGCCCATGGCGACGACGAAGCCGCCGATGCCCGGCACGCGGAACAGCGGCCGCATGACAGGATCGAGCAGCGCACCGATAAAATGGACGATGCCGAAGCCGAGCAGCGCTTCGGAGATGATGAAAAATGGGAGCAGGGAAGGGAACAGGACGTCCCACCATATCGATAGGCCGCGAACCGCCGAGCTGAGTGCGGC
The DNA here is from genome assembly GCF_945605565.1 of Paenibacillus dendritiformis. NCBI lineage: Bacteria > Bacillati > Bacillota > Bacilli > Caryophanales > Paenibacillaceae > Paenibacillus > Paenibacillus dendritiformis. The sequence goes on from NZ_OX216966.1 coordinate 2,093,915, forward strand.
AGACGGGTAAATGGCCATCAGGGCCGCAAAAGCGCTCAACACCCCCGCGATAAGGAGCATGAGAAGGATGCGGCTTGTCCTGCGGTTCATACAAAGCACTCTCCTTTCCTGTCAAGCCGATGAGCACTCCATACTTTCAAGTTTATGAGAGGAAAGGGACAATCATGACAGGCGTGAAGCCTTGCACTGCCTTCGTTCCGCAATATTTCTGTAATCAAAATGTAAAGAAAACGGTTGCATGTTTTCGTATTATTTTGAAAATAATTATGATAAAATACAAGTATAGAGAGATGGAACGCGTTCGTTAGGGGTGATACGGATGAGCATTATTGCTGGCATCCTGGTTTGCGCTTTCGTCTACGTCATTCGAGAGTCGTTAATGGGACCACCGGAAGAAGATTGGGAAAGTTAATCATTTTACGCAAGCGCTGAAGGATTCAGCGTTTTTTTGTTTTTTACCGGGAACGTGAAGCATCACATTGAAAAGGCCCTCTTTTTATACTAAAGTGAGGGGGAGCAAGCAACCATTCAAATTAACCGGAGGCCGGAAATGCAGCGCCGCAACGGCAAGGATGCTGCGTCTGGCCCCGTAAGACAGGAGCTGTGCTATGGAACGCATGCAACGCTACAATACGCTGTATGATGCGATTGGCGGAGCGGATACGATTCGCCGCATCGTGGAGTCCTTTTATCCCAAAGTCCAGGCTCACCCGCTGTTGGGCCCTTTGTTTCCTGAAGATATTGACCCGGTTATGGAAAAGCAGTTTATGTTTTTGTCGCAGTTTTTCGGCGGCCCTTCGCTCTTTTCCGATGCTTACGGCCATCCGATGATGCGGGCGCGGCATTTGCCGTTCCCGGTGACGCCTGCCCGGGCCGAGGCCTGGCTCGGCTGCATGCGCGAAGCGCTGACGGAGATCGGCTTGGAACCGGAGCTTCGGGACATGGTGATTACCCGGCTGTCCGGCCCGGCGCACCACTTCGTGAACACGCCGGATGAAGAGGGACAAGCATAGAACGCAGTCCTGCCGGCAGGATGCCGGTATCCCCGACAGAGAACGTGTAAGGAGAGGGAGAATTTTGGTAGAAATAGAACCGCTGTTTACAACAAGAATGGAATGCCCGTTTTGCGCGGAATCATTCGACATCTCGCGTGTACGTTCACGCTTCAAAAAGCCTTCCCAGATCGACAGTGATTTTTGTCCCCATTATGCAGAGCACCGGCTGAATCCGGATTATTATGTCGTGCGGGTATGCCCGAACTGCGGCTGCGCATCGACCGAGAACTCGATAAAGAACTGGAATCATGCCCAGCGCCAGGCGTTCCGGGAGCGTATCGCTTCCCAATGGACACGCAAAGAGTACGGAGGCGAAAGGACATGGGAGCAGGCAATGGAGACGTATCAGCTGGCCTTGCTGACGGCTCAGACTATTGGCGAGCATAAGCGCGTCGTGGCCGGCTTGCTGCACCATATCGCCTGGCTGTTCCGCTACCGCGGGATGGAGGCCGAGGAGCAGCGCTATTTGCGCTTCGCGCTGGAGGCTTATATATCGGTATATGAGTATGAATGGCAGGATCAGAACGATGCGCGGCTCATGTATATGATAGGCGAGATGCACCGCCGGCTTGGCGAGTATAATGAAGCGGGCAAATACTTCACTCGGATCATACAGGACAAACGGATTATGGATGCGGCGATGATTCGGGCCGCGCGCGAACAGTGGCAGCAGATGCGGGAGGAGATGCAGGAAGGGAAGGAGAACCCGGAGGGCACGCCGATCTAACGGGTTGCGGAGAACCGGGAGCTAGCGAATCTTCCGATCCGCCAGCAAATAGTCGCGATCGGCATCGAGGACGACGATCCGGTTATGGCAGCAGGGCATGATGAGCAGCCGTTTCTTTCCGTCGCGAATGTCGGGCAGTTCCTTCGGCTTCAGCGATACAAGCACATTATCCTCATGGCAAAAAGGGCACTGCGGAATATACATATCCCCCATAATGATGTCATAAGGAACCGTATTCTCGAACGGAATCATTGTGAACGCTCCCCCTCGGAATCGGCCGCCGGTTCGGCCGGTTCCTTCTCCGCTTCTGCGGCAGCCAGTTCGGCCAGCTTCTTCATCAGAATATGCTGCGGCATATGCATGAGCTGTTCAATCGGAACGCCCAGCGCCTGGGACAGCTTGACGGCGGTATCCGCAGATATTTGCAAAGGTCTCATCGAGTCGCCATCCTTTCTATGCGGGTTGCTCAATTTTTTGATATAGTTTAGTTATACACGCTCAACATGCAAAACTCAAATTGCTGCAGTTGTTTTTTTATTCCAAGAAAAGAAAGGTGTGTCCGCAATTATGCAACATCCGTTAAATCCGACATGGGATCTGGAATCGATATTTCCGGGAGGGTCTGATTCGGAAGCGCTTCAGCAATCCTTCGCCGCGATCGAACAGGACTTGGCTCTGTTGAAAGGGGAACTGAAAGAGATGTCTTCTCCGCTCAGCAAGGACAGCATCCCGGCGCTGGCGAAGCTAACCACCCGGCTGCAGGATCTGAATCGCCGGATGCAGGAGGCGGGCGCCTTTATCAGCTGTCTGACCGCTCAGAACCTTCAGGATAAGAAGGCGGTGCAATTAACGGGGCGCAAGTCGGCGCTGTCGGCGCAGCTGGTTGCCATCGACGCATTGTACGATGAGCTGCTCCGCGGAATGCCGGATGAGCTATGGTCCCGGTTCCTGGCGCTGCCGGAGATCGAAGGGGTCGGCTTTAATTTGAACGAACGGCGCGAGACGGCCAAGGAGAAGCTGGGGCCGGCGCTGGAAGCGCTCGCCGGAGATCTTGCGGTGGACGGATATCACGGCTGGGCGGAAATGTACAATACCATCGTCTCCCATGTGCGCATCAATTACGAAGAGAACGGCGTGAACCAGCAATTATCGGCAGGACAGGCTCATAACAAGCTGTCACATCCGGACCGCCGCGTTCGCGAAGAGATGTTCAAGCTGTGGGAGCAGGAATGGAGCGACAAGGCCGATTTCTGCGCTGACGCGCTGAATCATATTGCCGGCTTCCGTCTGAAGCTGTACGAACGCCGCGGCTGGGACGATGTTCTGAAGGAGCCGCTCGCCAGAAACCGGATGTCGCAAGCGACCCTAGGTGCGATGTGGGATACGATTGTCCGCAATAAGCCGAAGTTCGTTCAATATTTGGAGCGGAAGGCGAAGCTTCTCGGCGTAGAGAAGCTGAGCTGGTGCGATGTGGACGCTCCGATCGGCGGAAGCCAGACCACCATCAGCTATGATGATGGCGCGGACGCCATCGTCGAGCAATTCCGCAAGTTCAGCCCGCGGATGGCGGACTTCGCGGTACGCGCGTTCGAGAACCGCTGGATCGAGGCAGAGGACCGCCCTGGGAAGCGGCCTGGCGGCTTCTGTACTTCATTGCCGGTCAGCAACCAGACGCGCATCTTCATGACGTATGCGGGCACGCCTTCCAACGTATCGACGCTGGCGCATGAACTGGGGCACGGTTATCATCAGCACGTGATGGAAGGACTGCCGGCCTTCGCCCAGCGCTATGCGATGAATGTCGCGGAGACGGCCTCCACCTTCGCCGAAATGATCGTAGCCGATTCGGCCGTGAAGGGAGCGAAGGATGAGCAGGAGAAGCTGGGGCTCCTGGAAGACAAGATTCAGCGTTCGATTGCTTTCTACATGAACATCCATGCGCGCTTCCTGTTCGAGACTCGCTTCTACGAGAAGCGCAAGGCGGGGCTGGTGTCGAGCGAACAAATCTGTGCATTGATGGAGGAAGCGCAGCAAGAAGCATACTGCGGGGCACTGGGTTCGCTGCATCCGCATTTCTGGGCTTCCAAAATGCACTTCTATTTCACGCATGTGCCGTTCTACAACTTCCCGTATACGTTCGGCTACTTGTTCAGCACCGGCTTGTATGCGCGCGCGCTGGAAGAAGGCGAATCGTTCGCTGCGAAATATGACGCGCTGCTGCGAGATACGGCGGTCATGACGGTGGAAGACTTGGCCAGCAAGCATCTTGGCGTCGATCTGACGAAGCCGGACTTCTGGCAGTCGGCCATTAATGTAACACTCAAGGATGTGGAGCTCTTCTTGCAGATGACGGAATAAGCGGATCCGGGAAAGGAACGACACATTCGTGACATCCAATCGCCTTTTGAAGGGATTCCATGCGGTGTTCTATTCGACGAATGCCCTGCTGATTCCCTATCTGCCCCTCTTGCTGACAGAGCGGGGATTTCACGCATGGGAAGCGGGGACGCTTCTCATGCTCGGGCCATTTCTGGCGATGTTCGTGCAGCCATTGGCCGGCGTGCTCAGCGATCGATTGAAAGCGGTCCGGCCGCTGCTGTTCGGATGCTGGATTGCGCAAGGCACGGCCGCTGCCTGCTTGTTCCTGTCTTCGGGAAGAATAGCGGCGGCGGCCAGCCTGCTGGCGCTGTACATTTTCTTCCTGCCTGCCGTGTCTCTGCTCGATTCCTTAACGGTCAAGACGGCGGTTGCGGCAGGGCAGTCATACAGCAGCATCCGCCTGTGGGGATCGGTAGGGTTCACCGTGACCGGCCTTGTCCTCGGACAAATGTTCGATGCCTGGGGCGGCGTCGATTCGCTCATGTGGATGTATGCGCCGATATGGGGAAGTCTGCTTATCGGCATCGGGTTCCTGCGGGAGGCGCCGGCCGATGCGAAGGAGGCCGAGAGCGTGGTCAATCTCACGGTCTTGCGCAAGGCGCTGTCGGTGCCTGCCTTGCTGTTGTTCTTGCTGCTCGTCTTCATCGTGGCGATGCCGCATCGAATGAACGATGCGCTGCTCTCGCTTCATCTGAGTGACCTGGGAGCGACCTCTGCCCAGATGTCTTGGGCCTGGTCGGTCGCCGGAGTAAGCGAAGTCATTGGCTTCGCGGTGATGGCGAAATGGGTGTCCCGGAAGCGGATGCTGCGGTTGTTCGCGATCGTCTGCGCACTGTATGCGATCCGATGGCTGCTGTACGCCTTTGTGAAGGATCCTTGGGTCGTCATCGCTCTGCAAGGAGGGCAGGCCGTTACGTATGCTGCGCTCTGGGTGCTGTCCATCGAATTCGTGGCATCGCTCCTTCCCCGCCAGCTTGCGGCGACCGCCCAGGCGCTGCTCGGCATGGTGTTCCTCGGCCTGGCCGGCCTCGCGGGCGGGATGAGCGGCGGAGCGCTGCAGGAGGCGTATGGCGGGACCGGAATGTATCTGTATGGATTCGTCTGCGCGGCCGTAAGCATGATCGGCTTCGGCATCTGGGCCTTCCGGCGCGAGCGCGCTGAGCGTATGCAGGCCGCGTCGCCGAAGGCAACAACCTATTAGAGGTAGTTCAAAAAGTCCGCTTTTGATCACAAAGCTCCAAACTCGTATTATCCTTATAAAATGAACCAGGCGGCCGAAGATTCGGCCGCCTGTCTGTATGTCTATAAGAAGTCCCGCAAGACTTACATTTTGAATACTTGAATCGTGCGCTGCAATTGGGTCACCTTCTGCTGTAATTGCGCGGTCGACTCGACGGTAGCCTGAACGGAAGCAATTTGCTCGCTCATCGATGCTGACATCTGCTCGGTCCCCGCGGCGGCCTCCTGCGTAATCGCGGAGATGTTCACGATGGAGCCGGTAATCGTCTTCGCGCTCTCCAGCATGAGATCGCTCTCCTGCGCGAAGGCGGCGATCTCTTCCGTAATGAACTGAATGGAATCGACAATCTCGTTGAAGACTCGTTCCGTCTCGCGGATCAACTCGGTCTGACTATGTACGACGGCTTCATTGGCATGGATATTCGTAATCGCTTGCTTAATCCCTGATTCGATGCCCTTCACGAGCGAAAAGACTTCCTTCGTAGACGAGGAGGCTTCCTCGGCCAGATTGCGGACTTCCTGCGCGACGACGGCGAAGCCGCGGCCATGCTCTCCGGCTCGTGCCGCTTCAATGGACGCGTTCAGCGAGAGCAGATTCGTCTGCTCGGCAATCTCGGAAATGGTGCGGGTAATCTTGGAGATGCCCTCGGCTTGCCGGGCCAGCTGCTCGATCGTCGCGGCTACATGCTCCGTCGCCTCGATATTGCGCTCCATGCCGGCGGACTGGCTCTCCACGGCCGTGCGGCCCTTGGCAACCAGTTCCAGTGTCGTGGCGGAGCGGTTGTTCATCTCGCGGGTGGAATGCGCATAGGCTTCTACCTTCTGTTCGATTTCTTTGATAGATTCGGACATCTGGGAGATATCCTCGGAGATCTCGGCGGATCCGACGGCCAATTCATTGGCGGATGCGGCGACCTGTTCCATCGCGATTTTCATGTTCTGGTTCTTATGGTACATATCCCGTCCTGAATCGGACACATGGCGGGTAATATCGGTCGTCTGCTGCAATATTTCGCGAAGCTTGAGCAGCATGGAGTTGAAGGAATGTCCCAATTCGCCAAGCGCGTCGTTGCTCGTCACCTGCACGGTCTGCGAGAAATCGCCTCTGGCAATCTGCAATGCGGAATTCGACATGTCCTTGATCGGTTCGTTAAGTGAGCGTTCCAGCATATTGATGATGGGATAGCTGATTCCAACCAGGATGACGAGGGTGATAAGGCCTGGAATCAATGTGGCGTGAGTCGTCAATAGGACTATCGTAGTAAGAGCGAACAAGCCGACAATGCCATAACAGCCAAAGAGCAGCTTTTGCTTAAAACTCAAGGAATTGAACCAATTCATATGACCGTCCCTTCTTTCATCCCAATACGTCCATAATATAACAACATTATAGCATCGCCCTTATGGCCGGTCTATGTAATTGTTAGCAATCCGCCATAGTTTTACATTTGCAGGATCGAGGTTGCAGAAGAAGGAAAATGCTGTGGCTATTTGTTGAATAAAGGTAATATATCCTATATAATGTGTCTAATGGACTATTTTTATGTCGATAAAATGGTTCTGTATTCTTAAGGAGGTGTGATTCGTCATGGGCTCTTATGAAATATCATTGGCCAGACAATTCAGCATGGTATTTGATAAGCTGGAATCCGAGCTGCTTGGACTGACGGGAGGCACGGTCATTGTATGCATTCGCAACGATGTCATAGGCAAATTCGGCGTCAAGCATGATGCGCTTGAAAGTCAGAATGGGGTCATCAAGCCGCTGCGCCAAGGATTAATGAAGCGGCACGTCGCGGAATTCCGCCAGACGGCGATGGAGGTTCTGAAGCACAAGAAGCAGTGGACTCACGGAGAGATTGTGTTTGATTTTGTCATGAAGCAGGACAACTTGCACATCAGCACATGGTTTGAATCGAACTATAATCTGGTACATATGTTAGAGAAGCCTGAAGCGCGCACATATAGACGCGTCTCCTGATGCCGGCTGTAACCTCGGGGGAATGCCTTGAATATAATCAGCAAAAGAAGCTCTCTGCCTGCCGGCGAGAGCTTCTGTGGTGTTATCAGGCAATTAGACGTAAGTATGGTATACGATGCTCGAGATCGTCTGAGCTTATCGAGTCGTACGGCCTGCCAGTTGCTGCTCGGCCATTTGAACGAGACGCTTCGTGATGAAGCCCCCGATAGAACCTGTGTCGCGAGTCGTATAGTTGCCATAGTATCCGTCTTGAGGAATCGGAATACCCAGCTCTTGAGCGATCTCGTACTTCATTTGCTGCAGAGCTGCAGTCGCTTGAGGCACTACGAGATTGTTGGTGCGGCTTCCACCTTGATTCGGCATGCTGTTTCACCTCCCTGTGATTGTTAGTATGGAGAACGAGAGTAGAAATATGCAGTCAGGGAGGGGAACGGAGAATGTAAATAATGCCAGGCCGAAGGAAGACCTGGCATTCTGTTATGGATGGATAATCTCGAGATTCAGGGTCAAGGTGACCGGGGCTTGCGGCTTCAGATCGATAAGTCCCGTCGTCTCGCTGTCGAACGGCAGGTTCGGCGCATCGGTCAGCCAAGTATAAGGCTCGACGCAAATGATCTCGTCGGCGGTACCGCGGGTATACAGCACCCAGTGCTTGAAGTGAGGCTGGCTGCCGGCATAGCGAATGCGGTAACCGTCCTCCCGGGTCAACCACGCCTCCGGCTTGCCTTCGCCCGCACTGAATACGGTATCGAAGTCGGCGCCTTCGAGATTCATGCCTTCAAGCAGCGCCCTATTGTCGCCCAGCGGCAGCGTTTTGCCTGTCGTAATCAATTCCTCGTCCAGCTCATATATTCCCGCCACCGGCACCTGCATCGTCCAACGGTTCGGTTCTCCGTCGATCAGGAACCAGGTATGGGTTCCGAACCCGAACGGAGCCGATTGTTCGCCCTGATTGATGACCGTCAGCTGCTGGGTCAGCGTACCTCCCTGAAGTCGGAAGGCGACCTCCAGTTCCAGCGGGGCAGGATATTGCCGCATCCAGTTGTCATCGTCGGCGGTGCGCAATTGCGCGGTAACTTCGGCAGCATCGCCCGCAGCAACGGCCCGGGTGACCGTCCACGACTGAAGGCGGTGCAGCCCGTGAATATGGTTGTCATTCGCCGTATTCTGATCGAATTGGTAGCTTACGCCTTCATATGTGAATGAACCGCGGCGGATTCGTCCCGGAGGCATCAGCATCGGAATGCCGAAGTGGTAAGGCTTGGTCATATAATAATCCAGGTCGCTCTCGGCAGGCGTACGCAAAATGTCCCGCTGTGCCTTCTTGTCCCACAGCCGGATGACATTGCAGCCGAGCTCAGGGAGCAGCGTAGCTGCCAAAGTGTCATTTTCTAGGATAACGGTCTCATACCCGTTCCATTGCCCTTTGTTCACTTGAACCATGTTCATTGCTCCTTTTCCCATGCAGCTTCCAGTTCACGTTGTTCAACAAGCCTGCTTCGCGTTCAAGCGGCCGTACCGGTGCTTAGAACCGGCCTGTTTGTACACGCATGATATGGTTCTAATCATAACAAATCAGCCGGACAAAGTCATATGATGAATGATATCCCATTGACAAGCGGGGCGATCTTCGATATCCTAATGGCTAATTCAATCTGGATGGCATTCATCCGGCTGGAACAAAGCGATGATAAGGACAAGTAAGCTTCGCGGCGGGCTTCAGAGAACCGGTGGCTGGTGAGAACCGGTGCTTCCTGCGATGACTGAATGGACCTTGGAGTGCGGAGCCGAACCGAGGAGTAGGCTTTGCCGTAAGTCCTGCGTTAAAGGAAGAGAGGTTCGCAAACGGCCCCATTGCATGTAGGGGCTAGACAGCTACAGTCTGTCCTGCTACGACAGAGCAGGCCAAGCGCGAACGAATAAGGGTGGCACCACGGTCTTTCGTCCCTTTCCGGGATGGAAGGCCTTTTTTGCGTGTAAATCAAGGCTTATTCAACACAATGAGGGAAAATGACAAGGAGTGTGAATGACCAATGGCACGGGTATTATCCGGCATTCAGCCCAGCGGACAGTTGACGATGGGCAACTACATCGGGGCTATTCAAAATTTCGTAAAATTGCAGCATGAGCATGAGTGCTTCTTCATGGTGGTCGACCTGCATGCGATTACGGTGCCGCAAGATCCGGAAGCGCTGCGGGAGCAGACCGAGGCGGTAGCCGCGATCTATTTGGCGGCAGGCATTGATCCGGACAAGTCGGCCATCTTTCTCCAATCGCAGGTGCCTCAGCATGCCGAGCTGGGCTGGTTGTTAACGACGCTCACCTACATGGGAGAGCTGGAGCGGATGACTCAGTTCAAGGATAAATCGGCCGGCAAAGAATCGGTCGGCACCGGCTTGTTCGTCTATCCGGCCCTGATGGCCGCCGATATTTTGTTATATAATGCAGACCTTGTTCCGGTCGGCGATGATCAGAAGCAGCATCTGGAGCTGACGCGTGACGTAGCGAACCGCTTCAATCATCGTTTCGGCGAATTTTTTACGATGCCAGATCCGTATATTCCGGAGGTCGGGGCGAGAATTATGTCGCTGGATGATGCCTCCAAAAAAATGAGCAAAAGCAATCCGAATCCGGGAAGCTACATTTCCCTGCTGGATCCGCCGAATGTCATCCGCAAAAAAATTAGCCGGGCCAAGACGGATTCCGAAGCGCTCGTCAAGTATGATCCGGTCAACAAGCCCGAGATCAGCAATCTGCTCAGCATCTATTCGTACGCATCCGGCCAGTCTGTAGCAGCAATCGAGGCGGAGTACGAAGGGCAAATGTACGGCTCCTTCAAGAAGGAACTGGGCGAGCGCGTAGTCGCGCTGCTGGAGCCGCTTCAGAACCGGTATGAAGAGGTGCGCCGGAACGGCGAGCATCTGGAGGCGCTGCGCCGCGGCGCGGAGAAAGCCAAGGAAGTGGCCCAGAAGCAGTTGGACGAAGTGAAGCGCCGGATGGGATTCGTTGTATAAGCCGCATCCGCGGCAATGAGAGCAGGGCAGGAGCCCCGTGGAGAGCACCTTGTGCCTGCCGGGCTCCTGCCCTGCTGCGCATCAGGCCGACTTGCGGCGCTGCCGGGCCTTGACGATAAAGCCGAAGCCGATATTGAATACCGCCAGGATGGCGAAGAGGATGCTGAGCCATATGTTATGGCTGAGCGTGATGGCTGTCCCCGTCAACAGCACAATGGAAGAAACCGCGAACCATAATGCCAATCCTTTACTCACGCTTACCGCTCCTTTTCAAAGAAAAATCGCTTCAGAATGAAGTATAACATTTCGTAGATCGGACAAAATAGGGTTGCAAGCTTGCGACAACAAGAACCACCGATGTGAAAGGAGATATACTCATGGCTAATAATCAATCTCGCACGAATAACTTGGTCGTTCCTCAAGCCACTGCAGCCCTGCAGCAAATGAAATATGAAATTGCACAGGAATTGGGAATTCCGATTCCCCAAGACGGGTACTACGGAAACTACACGACCCGTGACACCGGTTCCATCGGGGGCTTCATGACGAAGCGCCTGGTTCAAATCGCCGAGCAATCCCTGTCCGGCGGCAACCGTTAATCGACGCACTGATTTTGGCTACTCCTGCGCGCGGAGTAGCCTTTTATATATCGACAAAATGGTGCGGAAACACAACTTTTCCGCTATTTTGTCGTCTAACAATTAGATTCATAATCATGAACATTTACTCAAAAAGGGGATAGTGCATGCGGTTAAGACTAACTATGAGTGCAGTGAAACGGCTGAGCATATGGGTCTTGGGCGCACTTATTGTAGGCTGCTCTGTATTGTGGTACATACATGAAACGTCCGGCCAGTCGTGGACTGCGCTAACGAGCATTAGCAAGCCCGAGCCGGATGAGATCGAAATCTACAACGTCAACTCCATGTCGATGAACTCGGGGGAGGAGGACCGCCTGCTCGTCGTCTTGACGGAGCCCACTCATCTTCGGACCATTGATGAAGCCATATCGTCAGCCCGCCCGATCGAGGGAGTGGCGAAGGTGGCACAGCCCCATTTCCGCATTCATTACAATAATACCAACTATTATGTATGGTTGTCGAAAGATGAGCAATATGGCGCATTTATGAATGCGGACCAGTCCCATACCCTATACAGTCTCAGCGACCGATCCATCAACCAGCTGCAGGAGCTTTTCAATGATCTGCATCTGTGGTACGAGCCCAAAGGACCGAAGACAGGGGGCGGATTCTAGGATTCGCCCCTTCAGCTTCGCTCCCATTCCAGGCCATACCGCTTGGCCCTGCCCGGCCTGTTCAGCCAGCCGACGAAATAATCGAGAACATCGCCCTCCTTATTCATCATGACAAGCGCAACGAGCGGGAATTGCTTCCGATGGCGGTAACGGACGTCTGCCCAGCGCACGGCGTAGCCGTAGCGTGTCGATTCCAGGGTGGCGCAGACGAAGCGGGAAGTGTCCAATAGCGCCTGCACGGCAGGATGAGATTGGGAGGCTTCGACCAGCGGATGGTCGCTGCATCGGGCCGTATCGGTCCATGTTACCGTCCCGCGCTTCCAGTGCCCGAGCCGGAAAGTGCCGTCCCTTCTTTGCTTGACGACATTCCACCGGGATAGGGCGACGGTGGGCATGACGGTATATGATTCCCCTTCTGCATATTCAGGGTCCCGGTTGGGCAACCCTTGCTCAACTTGGCGATGAGCGCGGATCCGCCATATGTAATACAGAACGAGCGCGCCGTACAGAATCGGAAAGACGATCCGGGGAGAGACGAGCCCGGTCACCCACAATGCAATCGCGGCAAGATGGGTGGAGAAAATAAACGGATCGAACAGGGCGATAATATTCCAGCATATCCACCGGTTCACGAACGGCCATGCAGCCAATGTCCCGTAAGGGTTGAACAGGTCGGCGATGATGTGGATGACGACGGACAGCGCCGACCATGCCAGCACGTGCCGGAAGGAGGCGCCTGGCATAACGCCTGCCAACAAGGCCGCAATAAGGACGGACCATACGACCGCCATGGGCGGGGAATGGGAGATTCCCCGATGCTGCTGAATGTATAAAATATTGCTTTTCCACTTGAAAAAGGTATCCGCATCCGGTGCTTGCGATCCAAGCATCACCCCCAAAAACACGGCTGCCGCGGTAGCCGGCTCGGAAGCGACGACCGGGTCGCATTGCGACAATCCCGCCAGACCTAACCCCATGACGACATGTGTGCTTGTATCCACTTCGATCACCTCGCTTGTATTGTGAGCAGGATTGTACCAAAATATGACGTGGAGGCAAAAACTTCCCGCTTGAAATAATAGGGAAATTCCCGTGTTCGCTAAAGTGCATCAATGATATAGGAAAGGATGAAGAACCAGCATGAAGCAGATGGATCGCATTATATTTGTGGAATACCGTATCCTGCCGGAGGCGAAAGAGAGGTACTTGACCGTGATCCGGCGCCAGCTGAAGCATCGGCCTGACGTCGTGCTGTATGAAGGAACCGACCAGCCGAATGTATTTGTCGAGCAATGGCTCGGAACGACTGCGGATGACTATGCCGCGCTGAAAAAGCTCCGAAGAGAGGGGACGGACGGCTGGGATGAGGTCACCGCATGCATTGCCGGGGGCGTGGACAAATTGCATATATGGGAGTTCCAGCGTTCTCCAATCGTACCGGAGGAATAACTGGCTTAAGACGGTGTCAAATTGATGAACGATTCCTCGAAACGTTGTCATTGTTCGGATATATTTGCTATGATAAAAATTACAGCAGAAAGAAAAAGATTCTGCTTTTCTCTGAACACAACAAGGAGGAACGGGTCGCGTGGATAAACAAATGACTTATCGGGGGCCTTCCGATTCCGTTACATTAACGCCAGGGCCGATACGGGTCGGATTATGGAAAGAGTTTATTCAATTAACGAAGCCGGGCATTATCCGCTCGAACCTGATGGCGGCGTTCGCCGGCTTTTGGGTAGCGGCCAAATGGGACATTCCTTGGCTTACGCTGCTGTGGATGCTTGTCGGAACGACGCTGGTCCTCGCATCCTCATGCGTATTCAACAATTATTTCGATCGGGATTTCGATATGAAGATGGAGCGGACGAAGAAGCGTGCGCTGCCGGAAGGACGATTGAAGCCGAACACGGTGCTTAGCTATGCCATCATCCTGGGCGCAGCCGGGCTTGCTGTGCTGTTCGGCCTCGTGAATGTACTATCCGGAGTCGTGGGCATCGCCGGCATGTTCTTCTATGTTGTCATATATACGCTGTGGCTCAAGCGCACCTCCACCTGGAGCACGTCTGTCGGCGGCATTTCCGGAGCGATGCCTCCCGTCATCGGCTATGTTGCCGTCACGGGTCAGATTGATGTCGGGGCAGTATTGCTGTTCGCGCTGCTATTCCTGTGGCAGCCGCCGCATTTCTGGGCGCTCGGCATCCGGCGCGTGGAGGAATACCGCGCAGCCGGCTATCCGCTTCTGCCTGTCGTTAAGGGCATTACCCGCACGAAGTGGCAGATGATTCCGTACGTCGTGTTGCTGCTGCCGGTATCCTGGTTGTTCTATTCGTACGGCTATACCGGCATTATTTACGGCATCCTCGGCACCATCATCAATGCGATCTGGCTGTTCATCTGCATTGCGGGCTTCCGCGCGAAGGACACCGACGCCTGGGCGAAGAAGAACTTCATTTGGTCCATTAACGTCCTGATGCTGAATATGCTGGTCATGATTCTGGACACGATGGGGAAAGCGTAAGGACGCATTCTGCAGGTTATAGCATGGGAAGCTAGGGGGAGGAACGTAGCATGTCGTGGGCGAAGAAGTATTCTTTTCAGATTTTCCTTGGGGCGCTGGTCGCGGTCTTTGCGATCGTGGTGGCCATTCTGTATTGGCCGCGGGAACCGGACATTCCGATGCTCGACAAGAAGGCGCCGGATTTCAGCATGCAAAATGTGGACGGCAGCACGGTGACGCTGGCGGATACGAACGGCAAGGTCCGCTTGTTCTATTTCTATTTCACCAACTGCCCGGATGTCTGTCCGCCAACGACATACCGCTTGTCTGAAGTGCAGAAGCTGCTTCAGGACAAGGGGATGTTCGGCACCGACGCGAGCATCGTATCGATTTCTTTTGATCCGGAACGCGATACGTTGGAGGAGATTAAGAAATGGTCGGAGAAATATAATGCCGACTATAGCGGCTGGTACTTCCTGAGGGGGAAGGAAGAGGATGTCGCGAAGATGATGCCGGAGTTCGGATCCAGCGTCTTCAAGGACGAGGACGGAAATTTCACGCATCTGAACGTCATCACCTTGGTCGATCAAGACGGCAATGTTCGCAAGTACTATAACGCGAATGATTTGGAGACGGCTTCCCCTGAAAATATCGCCAAAGATGTAGCTCGTCTCGTAAAAGCGTAACGAAATATAGGGAACTCACAGAGGCGGGGCCGGATCCGGATATAAAATATATTCGTCCAGCCCCGCCTTTTCGAGCTGCTGAATCAAGTACTCATCAGGCGTTCCCTCGACGCCGGCATAGCCGCGGCGCGTGTATATATGTTCGGCTTCCGGGAACGCATCCCGCAATATGCCGCGTATCCGCTTGCCCGATGCGTCATTATCCAGGAACAAGTAGACGTCCTTATCGTGCGCTTCCTTGCGTAGCTGCTCGGTCCGGTGCGTATTTAAGGTGCCGAACGTGCACAAGATGCCCACTTCCTCGCTGAGAAGCCGCCGCAGCCGGCTGCGGTCGTTCTTCCCTTCCACGATGATGATAATATCCAAAAGTGCCACCCCCTGCTGTAGCCATTATCGCCATTCTTCTGTACCGATAGTGTACCACACACACCACAATCCGGGCAGCCGCCTGCAAGGGCTTCTCGTACCATCACAAAGAGGCTTGCCAGGGTTGGCAAGCCGCATGAGGAGAGAGCGTAACCGAAATGACTGCTAGTAGAGAGGCGCCCGCAAAATAATGACGAGCAAGATATAAAGGACGAGGATGGTGCCGGTCGATGTCCAGAATCCGGGACCACAGACAGGAGCCGGCTTCGCTGCCGGAGCCACAGCCGTAGGACCAGGTCCGCAAGGATGGTAACAGTGGCTTATCTCGTTTCACCTCGCTTTCTCGACGGGTCATTTGTTACAATGCTATACTATGTCAGCGCCTGCCGCGGGGCATGTGCATATACCCAGATCCGCCCGAATGGGCGGATGCGGCATTATACCCGCGTTGTCGTGCGCGTTGCGGGGAGAAGAGAAGGCGGCAAAAAAGCTTGCTTCGCCGGCAGCAGCGTGACCGCAATCATAAGCACGACAAATGCGATAAAATAAGGCGAAATCGTATCTCTAATCTGCCCCGCGATCATCGGGCCAAGGAAGGAGCCGATGGAAGAGGCGATCGCCAGAATGGAAAATATTTTGCCAAAACGGGTTCCTCCGCTTAATAAGATCAAATGGGAGGACATCGCAGGCAAAATGATTCCTTTGGTCATTCCGATAAGGAACAGCGTCGCCAGCAGCGGCACCGGCCAATGGATGGCCAGTCCGAAAAAGAGGAGCGCCAAGGCGAATGCGCCCATCCACGTCCTCGTATACGGTTGATAATGGTTCAGGAACAGCAGGCTCAACGTGAACAATGCGCCCAGGCTGACGGCGGAGAACAGGATGCCGGCCCGCATAATCGATTCGAGCGCGTCCGCCATCAGCGGAAGCTCGAAGAACAGGATGCCCTGGGACAGCGAGATGGCAAGCGGCATGAAATAAAAGCGCCATGGGACAGGCGCGGATTCCGGCTCTTTAAGCGGCTGTGAAGGAATGCCTTCTGCCTGCGGCGTCAAAGAAACGGCATCCTGGGCGATATCCCGGATGAAGAACCAGGCCAGCACCCCGACGATGAGCAGCATAATGCCGAGTGCCTGGAAGGCCATGCCGAACCCGATCTTGGCGACGAGATACGCGCCGGCGGCCGGAGAGACGACCGAGGCGAGCGTATGAATGAGGCCGTTGCCGGCCATCAGCTTCCCTTGATGCACATGATCCCGGGCCATGCGTGCGAGGAGGGACAAGCAGGCCGGTGACAGGAAGGCGAGCACGAATCCGCTGATGGAGCGCAGCACGAGCAGCTCCCAAGGATTGACGACATGGGCCTGCAAAATCATGATTATCCCGGCGCCGATCAGACTGAACACAATAAAAATCCGGCTACCGAATCGGTCGATTCCGTAACCGGCCAGCAGGTTGCCCGGCAGATGGGTAAAGGAGTACATACCCATCATCAATCCGATGAAGGAGGGCGCCGCACCTATTGAGATGGCAAACGGGGTTAGAATCGGGTATTGCGCGTGCAAATCAAAGAAAGCAACGAACAAGAATAAATAGAGCCACAGCACTGAGCGCAAAGTTCAGTCACCTCCAAATCGCTATGCTATACTTGTACGTTGGAAGGGACGAACTTAGTACCCCAAGATGCGATACCCTCGCTCAAGGCGGGGCTGATTGCCACAAATAATGGGAATGATGCTATAATACGTGGTGGAAAGGTGGTTGTCAGGTGAATCAGATGGATATGTGGTTTGAATTTATTAAGCAGAACTGGCTCATTTTCCTTATCGCGCTTATCGTCTTATTCGTTATTGTCAGCTTCGTGAAGACGATGGTCAAATGGGCGCTTGTATTGGTGATTATCGCCGCGGTCGCCGTGTACAGCGGCATCACATGGGATAATATCGATCAGGTGGTCACGAACGTGAAGGATGAGACGGTGCAGAAGCTGAAGGAGCAGGCGACCCAGGCGATGCTTGATGAAGCGAAAAAAGCGACGTATACGGCCGAGAAGGACGGAACGTACACCATCAAGACGCCGAGTCTGGTGCTGACAGGGAAGTCGGACAGCGGCAAAGTGAACGTGTCGTTCAGCGGCGTGCCGCTCGGCGAATGGGATATCAACGACACGCTGCGCCAATTCATTGATAAGGCGAAGCAGAAGCAATGAGCTGGCAAATGCTTACAGACGGGAATGTGGTGACGATATTGCTTGGCGTCATCGTGCTTCTCTCGGTGCTGCTAGGGGTGAGGAGAGGGGCTTCCGGCTCCGCTCGTCACCTTTTGTCATTTGTGTTGGATACCGCGGCCGTCGTCGTCTCTGCGCTGGCTTCCTATTGGATAGCGATGACGCTGTCTCCGCTTGTGCAGCGCCAGATGGTCGAATGGAGCATCGCGATTCCGGCGCGGGAGCTGTCGTGGTGGGAGCAGATCGGCTATACGCTGGTGACCGGGATTCGCGACTTCCCGCTGCTTCGCTTCGCCGTGCTGTTCGCGTTGATATATATGATTATCCGCTGGATAGCCGGCTGGGCGCTAAGCGCTCTGGTTCCGGCCGCTGGCAGGGAACGGGCTGAGCTTCCGCAGGGTGCGGCGTCGGCCGGACCGTTGAAGACGCTGGGGAATTGGATCGCCGGCGCGGTGCTGGGCGGCATCATCGGCATGGCGCGGGCGCTGCTCGTCATCCTTGTGCTGTTCGCTTATGTGACGTGGCAGCCGGATACGAAGGCGAGCGCGGTCATCCGCGATTCGGAAGCATACCGGCTGGCAGCCCAACAGTTGATCGAACCGGTCGCCGGCGATTTTATCTCGTCCCAATGGCCGGTATTTACTTCCCAGGTCGCCGAAGAGCTTACATCGCTCATGCAGCGTAAATATGAAGTCGTCGATTCCCATATTCCCGATGACATCGAACAGGCTGCCGTGGACATTACGGCCGGCGCACGCTCGGATGAAGAGAAGGCGCGCAAGCTGTACGACTGGATCGGAAGCCGCGTTCAGTATGACTGGGACAAGGCGAAGCAGTATGAGACGAAGCGGGTGTGGAAAGAGCAGACTCCGCAGGATACGTTCGCATCCAAGCAGGGCGTCTGCATCGATTACGCCCGTCTCTATGCGGTCATGGCCCGGGCGGCAGATTTGAAGGTGAAGGTCGTGACCGGTCTCGGCTATGACGGTCAGGGCGGGTATGGCCCTCATGCCTGGAACGAGGTCTGGCTCTCGGAAGAAGAGCGCTGGATTCCGCTAGATGCCACCTGGGCGAGCTCGGGCGATTGGTTCAATCCGCCGGAATTCGCCAAGACGCATGTGGCGGACAAGATCGCGGGGAGTTAATCCACGATTTAGGCCTTTGAAGGGGGATTCCTATCTATGCTAAAATGGTTGGGAAGCAAGTTACAGCGGGAGAAAGGTTGATAGAGCAGTGAACCACCCTCATCATGATCCGGAAAAGCGTGAAGTCATCAACCGGCGTAATTTTTCGCATCGGCTGAATTTATTCTTTTTTGTTACGTTTGCCGTGTTTTCCGTACTTATCGTCCGGTTAGCGATATTGCAGTTCGTGGAAGGCCCGAGCCTGAAGGAGAAGGAAGCGCAGCTCGGCTATAAGGAGACGCCAATTCCTCCGCTTCGGGGCTCGATTTATGATGCCTCCGGAGAGCAGGTCGCCTATTCGAACTCGACCCAGTCCTTATATTTCAATATTGAGAAAAATTACGGAGATCCGAAGAAGGCGGAGCTGACCGACACACAGAAGAAAAATCGGGAAGAGGCGAAGCTCTTGGCCCAGCGGTTGGCCGACGTGTTCAAGGAGTACGGCGATCCCGAGGACAAGCCGCTGACCGCCGACGCCATCTACAACGATCTGATGGATCTGTCGGCGCGCGTCAATTTTACGTATACGCCGCGCATTATCAAGACCGGCCTGACCCAGAAGGAAGTAGCTTACTTCCTGGAGCATAAGCCGGAGTTCCCGGGCATTGATATCGTCGAGGACAGCGTGCGCCACTACGATCCGATGGCGGTGCAGACGGTCGGGTATTTGAAAAAGTTCAAGGGCGTGCGCGACAATCCGGGGTATTATAACGATATTTATAATAATCGCGCCACGACGCCGTCCGAGAAGCAATATCTCGACTACGAGGATGTCGGCTTCGACGGCATCGAGCTGATGTACCAGGAAGAGCTGCGGGGGTTGAACGGGGTCAAGAAGTTCCCTGTCAATGTGGCGAATCGCATCATCGGACCGATGGAGCTGACGAAGCCGCAGCGCGGCAACGATATCCATCTGACGATTCATCGCCATGTCCAAAAGGCGACCGAGGAAGCGATCATGCAGACGCTGGAGCGGATCAGGAACTCTTCGAACCGCTCGGAGCGGGCGCCGTATGCACGCACCGGCTATGCGGTTGCGATGGAGGTCGATACCGGGAATATCGTCGCGATGGCGAGCATGCCGGATTACAATCCGAACGTATGGCGGAACGGGTCGATCACTCCGGAGGATTATGACCAATACCAATACTATCTGATGAACGGAGCGATCCGCGATGTCCCGGCGCCCTATGAGGACGACAAAGAGCGGATGAAGCATCCGGGCTCCGTCGTCTACCTCGGATCGACGATGAAGCCGTTGTCGGTGCTGATCGGCCTCCAGGAGAAGCTGTTCGCTCTAGGCGAGACCTATTACGACGGCGGATACGCCCAGTTCGGACGGGTCGGCTTCGAGACCAAGGTGTGGAACTCGGGCAATGTCGGCTACGGACGCATCGGAGCTTCGCGCGCATTGGAAGTGTCCTCCAACGCCTTCATGGTCGATATGATCGGGAAGCGGCTCTATTCCATGCCGGCGGTCAACGGGCGCAACGGGCTGAAGGTATGGGATGAGTATATGGAAGCCTTCGGGCTTGGCGTGCCAACCGGAAGCGGCCTGCCGCGCGAGCAGGCGGGAGCCAAGGATTATCTGCACGAGGCCGAGCGCAATAACGCACAATCCGCGCTCGTCTATGCCTCCTTCGGCCAGCAGGGGAAATATACGACCTTGCAGCTCGCCCAATTTGCCGCCACGTTAGCGAACCGGGGCACGCGCATCAAGCCGCAGCTGGTAAGCAAGATTACCGACGGCAACGGCCAAGTCGTGAAGACCTTCGGCCGCGAAGAGCTCAACAAGACGGAGATCGACGATGCCTACTGGAATGTCGTCGAGGACGGCATGCTGAAGGTTAATGTTCACGGCTTTGAGGGCTTCCCGTACTCGTTCTACCGCAAGACGGGTACGTCGCAGATGGACGTATCCGGGGGACGGGTGGACAACGCGGTGTTCATCGCTTATGCGCCGGCGGATAAGCCGAAGCTGGCCGTCGCCGTCGTCGTGCCGGAGGGCGGCTTCGGGTCGTACGGTGCCGCGCCGATTGCGCGGGCGATGTTCGACGCGTATGATGAGGTGTACGGCTTGACCGGCACGCCGAAGAAGAAGCCGGATGAGCTGAAGGATGAGCAGGCGGATACGTCTGCCGGGCAAGGTACGGAATAATTGCATAGTCACGATACGAGACGCTGATGCGTTCGCATAAGCGGTTTGCCCGATGGGGGGAACGCTGCGAACGGTCAGCGTCTTTTGATGTTCCTTCAGTTCGGGTCTTTGACATCAAGTAATACATATGTGGTAAAATAATGTATCGAGACAAATTCATGGGCAGAAAGGATGATCGGACCAGTGATTCATCCCCATGATGATCCGGAGAAGCGGGAGCTGGTGAACCGCCGCAAATTTTCATTCCGCTTGAATATTTTCTTTTTTCTGACGTTTGCCATTTTCAGCGTGCTTATTGTCCGGCTGGCGATCCTGCAGTTCGTGGAAGGCCCGAGCCTCAAGAAGCAGGAATACGAGCTCAGCTATAAGGCGGCTCCGATCGCGCCGCTTCGCGGAACGATTTTTGACGCGTCAGGCCAACCGATCGCGTATTCCACATCGACGCAGTCGTTGTACTTCAATATTGAGAAAAATTATGGCGATCCGTCCAGCGGGAAGCTGACGAAGGCGCAGCAGGAGAACCGGGCCGAGGCTTATGGATTGGCGAAGCGCCTGGCCGAGACGTTCCAACGGTATGGCGAACCGGAGGAGAAGACATTGACGGCCAACCGCATCTACCATGTGCTGATGGACTTGTCCTCCCGGGTCAATTATTCGTATACGCCCCGCATTATCAAGACCGGCTTGACCCGGCAGGAGGTGGCTTATTTTCTCGAACATAAGCCGGAGTTCCCGGGCATCGATATTGTGGAGGACAGCGTGCGCAATTACAACCCGATGGCCGTGCAGACGGTCGGTTATCTGAAGAAGTTCAAGGGCGTGCGCGCGGAGCCGGGCTTCTATCAAGACCTGTTCGACAACCGGAACAAGCTGCCGCAGGAGAAGCTGTATCTGGATTATGAGGATGTCGGCTTCGACGGCATCGAACGGATGTATCAGGAAGAGCTTCGGGGGCTGAACGGAGTGAAGAAGTTCCCCGTCAATGTGGCCAACCGGGTCATCGGGCCGATGGAAGTGACGAAGCCGCAGCGCGGCAATGACATTCATCTGACGATCCACCGGGATATTCAAAAAGCGACCGAAGAGGCGATTATGCGGACGTTGGAGAAAATCCGCAATTCGACCAACCGCTCGGAGCGTGCGCCGAACGCCCGCACCGGCTTCGCGGTCGCGATGGAAGTCGAGACGGGCCATGTCGTATCCATCGCCAGCATGCCGGATTATAATCCGGATGTATGGAAGAACGGCTCGATCAGTCCCGAGAACTATAAAAAATATCAATATTATTTGTTGAATGGGGCGATCCGGGACGTGCCGGCTCCCTACGAGGACAATGACGAGCGCATGAAGCATCCTGGCTCGGTCGTCTATCTCGGCTCGACGATGAAGCCGTTGACCGTCTTGATTGGTCTCCAGGAGAAGCTGTTCTCGCCTGGCGAGACCTATCCCGACTACGGGTATGCCGAGATCGGGCGCGCCGGGTCAGTCCGGCGGATCTGGAATTCGGGCAATGCGTCCTTCGGACCCATCAGGGCATCGAGGGCCCTGCAAGTGTCGTCGAACTCCTTCATGATCGACATGATCGGCAAGCGGCTCTACAGCCTGCCGACCGTCAATGGCAGGAACGGCCTCACGATCTGGGATGAGTACATGGAGGCGTTCGGTCTCGGCGTGCTGACGGGCAGCGGCCTGCCGCTTGAGCAGCCGGGGAGGAAGGATTACCTCATTGACGCCGAACAGAACAGCGCCCAATCCGCGCTTGCCGGAGCATCCTTCGGACAGATGGGCAAATATACGACGCTGCAGTTGGCCCAGTACGCCGCGACGCTGGCGAACCGCGGCGAGCGGATTAAGCCCCAGCTCGTCAGCAAGATTACCGATGGGAACGGACAGGTAATCCGGACCTTCGGCCGTGAAGTGCTGAATCAGACGAAGATTGAGGATGAATACTGGCGCATTGTCGAGGATGGCATGTCCAAAGTGACTGCGCATGGTTTTGACGGCTTCCCGTATCCTTATTACCGGAAGACGGGCACCTCGCAGCAGCAAGGGGTGAACGGAGAAATGCTCGACAACGCGGTGTTCATCGCTTATGCGCCGCAGGATAAGCCGAAGCTCGCCGTAGCGGTCGTCGTTCCGGAGGGAGGATTCGGCGCCTACGGAGCCGCTCCGATCGGGCGGGCTATCTTCGATGCCTATGACGAGGTCTATGGCCTGACAGGCAAGCCGAAGAAGAAGGCGAAGGAGCCGGCGGACAGCTCCGGCGGGCAGGACGCGGAATAATGGCAGAGCGGAAGCGAAGACGCGGATCGTTCGCTCAAGGACAAAGCCCGCGAGGGCGAGCCCAAGTCAACGCTCCGCTGGGAAAAGGATGGTCATCATGCGGCTTATCGGATTGGGAGACAGTGTTACGGCAGGTGTTTTTCTGCGGCCGGAGGATACGTTTCTATACTTATTGGGGCAGGGCTATCGAATGGATATCGTGAACGCAGGCGTTCCCGGCAATACGAGCGCGCAAGGGCTGGGGCGCATGAAGGAGGACGTGCTGGCACGGAGTCCTGATGTATGCACCGTATTATTCGGGATGAATGATCATGTCGCGGTTGGGCCGAACCGCCCGACGGTTCCTGTTAACGAATTCCGAAGCAATCTAGAGCGGATCGTGCAAGCGCTGAGCTCGAACCGCTGTGTTCCGATTCTGTGCACGGTTCATTCCATCATCGAGGGAACGGATGCATCCTATTACTACCACAGGCATCCGCAGGCGTGGTACGAATCGCCCTCGGGAGCGCAGGCCTGGATCGACCAATATAATGAGGCGGTGCGGCAGGTAGCGATCAAGACGAATACGCGACTTGCGGATGCAGCCGCACGGTGGGAGTGCGAGCTGCACTCTGGCACGCGGCTGGCTGATCTGTTGCGTACGAAGGAGAATAGCGGGGAAGACGACGGCACCCATCCGACGGCATGGGGACACCGGATCTATGCCGATTGCATCGCGGATCACCTCGCAGAACTATTGAAGCTTAAATGATCCAGTACGGAGACGATAAATTGTGAAACGAGCAAGACCGGGCGTGCGGGATAACCGTCATGTGAGTCACCTGCCAGGGGTGGTCCGCATACGATATCTCAACGCCCTTGCTTTTTTGCAACCTAAAAGTTGCCTCTATCCAATAGAGTTGGCCCCGTTAAAAAATGGGCGAGTCAGGAAGGAACCTCAGCTTGCATATGTGCGAATAAAGGAGTGTTGGCAGCGATGAAGCCAAAGCAGTCGAAATGGAACTCGGCGTTTAAGCGGTTCATTATGACCCTCCTGTTCCTGAGCGCCGTCATCGGATTGTCCGCCTGAAGCGGATTCGAAGCTCACCTATACAGGCCGGATGCAGCCGCGGCAGCGATTATCCCTGTGGCGAAGGCTCATGGCAGCGAAATCGGAGGACGATAGGCGGTTCTTGACCGGGCAGCTTAGGAAGCAGGGCAGGCATATGCGCTGCTTCCGCGATAGCGTTAGACTGATGAGCGCTGAAGATCTAGGCAGTAAGTCTTTGTTGCTGATGCTGTGTTATGGTACAATGGCGTTATGTGTTTTGGCGTGTTTTTTTGAGGAGTGGATACGAACATGACTAAATATCGATTGTTAGCTCTTGATATGGACGGCACGCTGCTGACTGACGATCACCGCATCAGCAAAAAGACCGGAGAGGCGATACGGGACGCGCGCGAAGCGGGCATCACGGTCATCCTGTCTACGGGACGCGCGTTCGAAAATGCGGTGCCCTACGCGGAGGAATTGGGTCTCGATTCCCCAATGGTCACTGTGAACGGCAGCGAAGTATGGAAGAAGCCGCATCAGATTTATATCCGCCATTTGCTGGATCGCGAGGCGGTGAAGCGTCTGGTGGCCTTGTCGGAATCGCATGACACCTGGTTCTGGGCTTATTCCACGAAGCGGCAATATAATCGGGAAAATTGGAATGCCGATATCGACAGCGAGGATTGGCTGAAGTTCGGTTATTTCAATGAGGACAAGGATGTGCTCGGCTCGCTTTGGAAGGAGCTGCGCGTCTTAGGCGGTCTCGAGCTGTCGAATTCCTCGCCTGATAATATCGAAATCAATCCATTCGGAATTCATAAAGCATCCGGTCTGCGGACGGTATGCGATCTGATCGGATGCACGATGTCCCAGACCGTCTCCATCGGCGACAGCCTGAATGATCTGGCCGCCATTCAGGCGTCGGGCCTTGGGATTGCGATGGGGAATGCCCAGGATGATGTGAAGCGGGCGGCGGATGCCGTCGTGCGATCCAATAATGAGGACGGCATTGCCCAAGCCATTTGGGAGTATGTGCTGAAGTAAGTCTGAACGAGGAGGGCCCTATTGATGACCTTCTTAGGCTGGTTATGTGTACTCGTATTATTCGCGGTCGGGATGGCCGGCGCGATTTATCCCATTTTGCCGGGCGCGCTCGCCATTTACGCCGCATTCTTCGTGTACGGGCTGTTTTTTGGATTCGGGTCCTTCGGATTCTGGTTCTGGTCGATACAGACACTGATTGTGGTCATCCTGTTCGTCGCTGATTATGTCGTCAATGCATGGGGCGTCAAGCGCTATGGCGGTTCGAGAGCCTCGGTAGTCGGCAGCACGATCGGCATTATTATCGGCCCTTTTCTCATTCCGGCGTTCGGTCTTGTCCTTGGACCGTTCCTCGGCGCTTTTCTTGGCGAGATTTTTACGGGAGCCGATGTGGAAAAGGCGATGAAATCGTCCTGGGGCGCGGTCGTTGGGCTGTTCTCCAGCATAGCCGTAAAAATTGTTCTTCAGATCGTGATGATCGTCCTGTTCTTCACGTGGGTGTTCATGTTCTAATTGAAAACGGTGCATAGCAGCACCCGGTGAAGACGGCATACAGAAAGAAGGGAAACGTTTGGCAAAGGAATCATTTATAAAAGGAACGATCATCATTGCTGCCGCAACGCTGGTGGCACGCGTCCTCGGCCTGGTTCAGCGCGTGCCGCTCGAGCATATGCTCGGATCGGTGGGCAATGCCTCCTTCGCCGCCTCGCAGACGGTCTATTTGCTGATTCTGGCGGTCGCGACGGCAGGCATCCCCAGCACGTTGAGCAAAATGGTATCGGAGCGCTATGCGCTGAACCGGGTCCGGGAAGCGGAGCGCGTCTATTATGCGGCGCTGCTGTTCGGTCTCGGCTCCGGCCTGATCGTGACGATACTGCTGATACTGTTTGCTCCTGTATATGCCAATATGATTCAACTGCCGGAAGCCGCGCTGGCGATCCGGGCGCTCGCGCCTGCCTTGCTCCTGTTCCCGGTCATCGCCATGATGCGGGGATATACGCAGGGCCGCAATATGATGCAGGCGAGCGGGATGTCCCAGATTGTGGAGCAGATTTTACGGGTCATCACGGCGATTGGATTGGCCTTCATACTCATGCAATCGGGAGCGTCGCAAGAATGGACGGCCGCTGCCGCTTCGTTCGGCGGCGTGCTGGGGAGCATCGGGGCGTTCGCCGTGATGATCCATTATTTGCGCAAGCTGCGGCAGGCGGATCGGGAGGCCGGCGTCCGTGCCCGTAGATCCGGGGCCAAGAAGGTCCCTTTAAGCGATATTTTCAAGTCGATTTTTGCCATGTCGGTGCCGATTGTCCTATCATCACTGGCTGTGCCGGCCGTGAACTTCATTGATACGTCGATTACGATTCCACTCTTGTCCCCGGATGTGGGACAAGCCCAGGCGGCTCATCTGTACGCGATTCTTGGACAGCGGGCACAGTCGATTGCCGGGATTCCTCCGATTTTGGCGATTGCCCTCAGCACCTCGCTTATCCCGGTTATCTCTGCGGCCTATGCGAAGAAGGACATGAAACATCTGAAGCGGCAGACCTCGCTCGCGATGCGGATTTCCGTCCTGAGCGGCATGCCGATTGTGCTTGCCCTCTCCGTCGGCGCATTCTCGGTCAACGGCTTCCTGTTCAGCTCGCTGGACGGCTCGGAAATTATTGCGATGCTGACGATCGGAACGATATTCCAGATAACGATGATGACATCCAGCTCGATTCTTATCGGGTTGGGCAAGCCATACATCGCCATGATTAGCGTAACGCTTGGCATTCTGATCAAGCTGCTGTCGAGCTTCCTGCTCGCAAATTACTTCGGTATCTACGGCATTATCGCAGGTACGATGATCAGCTTCCTCATCATTACATGGCTTAACCTGCGGGTCATGAAGAAGGTCGTTCCGTTCGAGGTGCTCGGCAACCGCTGGACAGGCTTCCTGTTGACGATCGTGCTGGCGGGCGGCATCGGCTTCGGCGTCGAGAAATTGGGCGAGCAGCTGGTCGCTATCATGCCGGCCAAGCTTGTCTATATGCTCACCGCCGGATTCGTGGCGCTGGTCGTTGTAGCGTTGTTCGTCGTGGGTCTCGTCGCGTTCCGCGTCGTGCGCCAGGATGAACTCGGAAGCTACCCGCGGTTAGTACAGAAGGCGCTGCGCCCATTAATGCGCCTGCAGGGCGGAGCGGCACGCGGACGTGCGCGGAGATAACCCCGCATTCGTTCTTGCGAGAGCGTAATCTGCGAAGCCTTGAATGGCCCAGTCCCTTTGGAAAGAGAGGGGCTGGGCCTTTTTTATTTGTAAAAGACGGCCTCACCCCTGCCATCTCCCCTATGGTCAGAAGCGCCGTGAACTAGTGTGTTCGGTCTCTTAGGCGTGTTATCCCCAAGGGTCAGGAACACCGTGAACTAGTGTGTGTGGCCTCTTATGAGTATTATCCCCATCGGTCAGGAATGCGGTGAACTAGTGTGGGTGACCTCTTATGCGTATTATCCCTATGGGTCAGGAACACCGTGAACTAGTGTGTGCGGTCTCTTATGCGTATTATCCCCATTGGTCAGGAATGCGGTGAACTAGTGTGGGTGACCTCTTATGCGTATTATCCCCATGGGTCAGGAACACCGTGAACTAGTGTATGTGGTCTCTTATATGCATTATCCCATTAGTTCAGCTAGGCGAAAATGCTCCTAACCTCTTATGTTCAATCTCCCCGTTAGTCAGGATTAACTTCCTTCACTTTGTTACTCATGATTGTAAGGCTTTTGATAGTCCCCAAGTCGAGCTGGAGTTTTAAGTAATGGTTTGATTTTTCTATGAGGATTGTTATCCGACTCTGGATTGAAATCGAATGAACTGATTGAATGGGATAATGATGACAAGGACTGGTAAAGGGCTGAACCTGAGCGGAGGGGAGAGTGCCTGTAAGGATTCCGGGGCGATAGCCTGAGGAGAGGGGAGAGTGCCTGTAAGGATTCCGAGGCGATAGCCTGAGCAGAGGGGAGAGTGCCTGTAAGGATGCCGGGGCGATGGCCTGAGCAGAGGGGAGAGTGCCTGTAAGGATGCCCGGAGCATGAACCTGACCGAATGGGAGAGTGCCACAAAAGGTGCCAAGGGGAGGATAAATCCGCTTGATTACCTTTAATTACCTTTTGACTTTTTTTCTGAAAAGTATAAAAAATTATAGCGAAAATGTCCGATATACGTACAGAGTTGAATTTAAAACGGACAAAGAGGAGATTTTACAGTGAAATACGGTAAAAACTGGGCGCAGTCGATTCGGCAGTCCATGCAAAGAAAGATGATTCTGCTGCTCACCTGCTTTATCATCGTTCCAACGATTATTCTTATCGTCGTGTTGACGATTACGGCATCGAACAACACGAAGAATATGATGTATGAAGAGGTCAATGAAGCGACGAAATCGATCTCGCGGCTGCTGAATCAATCGTACGAGACGAATGCGCATATGATTGGCAGCTTGGCCAACGGGATTAGTGAGTACCCGCAGGACATCGAGCGAATCAAGCATCGGGTAACGGATCTGGCTGGAGACGTCAACACGATTTTAAATGCCTACGTGGTGCTGGGAGACAAGTATCTCGACAGCAACGGCAGCAAGCTCAGCATTGATGATGCCACCCAACGCGAATGGTATCAGTTGGCCTTGCAGCGCCCGAGCGAGGTCATCGTCTCGAAGCCTTATCAGGATATCATTACAGGAAAACTGATTATGACGTTCTCGCATTCGCTGCCTAACGGAGCCGGTGTCGCCGGAATCGATGTCTCGATCGATAACATCAAGCAATCGGTAAGCCAATTCAAAGTCGGAGACAGCGGATATATCAGTCTCATCGACAAAGACAATCGTATCTTATTCCACCCGGAATATGAGCCAGGGACTCAAGTGGACAAGGAGCAGTATAGTGAGCTGCTGACGGACGAATATGGCGAGTTCCTGTCCAGCGCGGACGGCCGGAACGAGTTCATCAGCTTCGACAAGCGGAACAAGTTCGGCATCAATATCGTCTCGGTACTTAGCGTTGGCGAGATCAATCAGCAAGCGAATCAGATCGTCATTATCGCTTCCGTGTTCCTCGTCGTGCTTATCGTGCTTATCGGATTATTTCTGTGGAGATTTGTCCGCAACATCATCCGCCCTGTCGTTCGGATTCAGCAAGTGACGGAGCGGATCGCCACCGGCGATTTCTCGGTTCGCATTCCAACAAGCGAACGGACAGATGAAATCGGCCGTCTGGAGAAAAACTTCAATGCGATGTCGCAGGCATTATCCGAGATTATGATGCAAATCCGCGAAGTATCCGAATCGGTCGCGGCTTCCGCCGAGGAGCTGTCCGCGAATTCCGAGGAGAATCTCAGCTCCTTGCAGGAAGTATCGGCATCTTACCAGCAAGTGTCGTCGCAGTCGGCCCAGCTGAATGAGCGCTTGAATACCGCAACTTCCCAAGCGCATCAATCTGCGGCGCATCTCAAGCGCGTCGTCGAACTGGTCGGAAATTCTTCCCATGCGGCGCATGAGATGAGCGAGTGGGCCGTGAATGGGGAAAAGGCGCTCGAGAATGTGCGGAAGCAAATGGAGGCCATCACGCGGAACACGGAACAGGCCAAGGCGGAGACCCAACAATTGAATCAGCAGTCGCATGATATTCACCGCATCGTTACCTTTATTCAAGAGGTGGCTGCCCAGACGGAGCTGCTTGCGCTTAATGCGTCGATTGAAGCGGCCCGGGCTGGCGAACACGGGCGCGGCTTCGCCGTCGTCGCGGGCGAGGTCCGCAAGCTGGCGGAGGAGACGAAGGAAGCGGCCGGCAAGATTACGGGCGTCGTGCAGCAAATGAGAGAGCGCTCCGACTCGGTATGGGCCACCATGCAGGACGGAGTCGAGACGGTAGCCGAGGGACAAGCGTTGACGCAGACGGTGACGGACAGATTCTCGGATATGTTCCAAGCGATCGATGAAATGAACATTCAATTGAGCCATGTGGCTGATTTGGGCGCCCAGCTTGCGTCTTCCAATGGCGAGATGATCGAGTCGTTCGATGCCGCAAGCGAAATGACTAATGTGACATTAGTGGAAATGGAGACCGTAGCGGCAGCGAGTGAGCAGCAAAATGCGGCGATGCAGGAGATGGCGTCGTATGCGAATCACTTGGCGAGCATTGCCGATGATTTGCAGCAGCTGTCCGCGCGCTTCAAGTCCTGAATATAGACAGAGCGTTATCACGAGAGCGTTCGAGCCGAAAGCGGCCGGCGCTCTTTTTGTTGCGGTCATAATTGAAGTTCGCCTCGAAAGGAGGCATCTGACGACCGATGCAACCGATTTGCAACCCTGTTCCTGTTAACTGGAGGCGACTCTAGACTGAACAAGAGGTGGACGACTTGAACGAGGTGTTCATTGCGAGTGCTGTGCGTACTCCGATTGGAGCGTTTCAGGGCAGCTTCCAGGATACGGCGGGCACAGAGCTGGGGGCCGCTGTCATGAAGGAAGCTTGCCAACGTGCGGGAATGGCAGGCGAGCAGGTAGACCAGGTGTATATGGGGCAGGTGCTGCAGGGCGGAATAGGAATGAACGGAGCGAGGCAGGCCTCGCTGCAGGCAGGAATTCCGGAGCGGGTTCCGGCGACGAGCGTGAATCTCGTATGCGGATCGGGCCTGCAGGCGGTGATGCTGGGAGCCCAGTGCATCCGTTCGGGGGATGCGGACGTGATTGTGGCGGGCGGCATGGAAAATATGTCACAGTCTCCTTACCTGCTGAAGAACGCCCGCCAGGGCTACCGCTACGGGCATGGAGAGCTTGTTGATTCGGTGCTGCATGACGGGCTGACGTGCGCGATTACGGGTCAGCCGATGGGATGGACCGCGGAGCGTCTTGCCGAGCGCTATGGACTGGCGCGCGAGCAGCAGGATGCCTTCGCGCTGCAGAGCCAGCAGCGGGCGCAAGCGGCGATGCAGGACGGACGGTTCCAAGAGGAGACTGTCGCGGTATCCGTTGCGGATCGCAAGGGCGGTGCCCGCCTGATCGCGGCGGATGAGCACCCTCGTCCGGGGCTGACGATGGAGGCGCTGGCCAGGCTGAGGCCGGCCTTCAGAACGCAAGGCACGGTGACGGCGGGCAATTCGTCCGGCATCAATGACGGTGCGGCGGCTGTCGTATTATGCGGCCGGGAGGCGGCCGACCAGCACGGCATCGCCCCGATCGCAGCCATTCGCGGGTACGCCGCAGTCGGGCTTGAGCCGGAGTGGATGGGGCTTGGTCCGGTCCCTGCCCTGACGCAGGCTATCCGCAGGGCAGGCTTGCGGCTGCAGGACATCGGCCTGTTCGAAATCAATGAGGCGTTCGCGGCGCAGGCGCTGGCCGTTATGCGCGAGCTGGAGCTTGATTCCGAACGGGTGAATGTGAACGGCGGGGCCATTGCGCTCGGCCATCCGATCGGCGCGAGCGGCTCGCGTGTGCTGGTCACCTTGATTCATGAGATGCGCCGCAGGCACATTCGATATGGTGCGGCAGCTCTATGCGTAGGAGGCGGTCATGGTGTCGCTGTTGTTATCGAACGGAGCTGAACCGGAACGGAGGGATCGGGCGATGCATGACAGTGCGCTTCATTGGTTCGACAATCGCTGCCGGCATACTCCGGATCGGATTGCCGCGGTAGATTGGCATAGAGGGCTCCGGCTTACTTACCGCACTCTGCACCGCCGCGCAGAGCGGCTGGCTGCGGCCTTGCAGTCGTCGGACATCGGGCTTGGCGATCGGGTGGCCGTCCTGCTGCACAATCAGACGGAGATGATGGAAGCAGTGCTCGGCTGCGGCATGCTCGGGGCGATTGCGGTGCCATTGAATTGGCGGCTGTCCGCAGCGGAGCTTCACGGCATTATGCTGGACTGCGAACCGAAGCTGATGGTGTATGACGGCGATGAGCCGGAGATGGCGCGGCTCGCGTCGGGGCTTCCGCTAGCGGACTGCGCCCTGCTGTCTGTCGCGGCATTGGACTCAAGCCTGGACTGCGCGGTGGTGCGGCGGCATCATCCGGCGCATGGCGATGCGTGGATGATAATCTATACCGGCGGCACGACCGGGAAGCCGAAGGGGGTGGTGCTGACGCATGGATCCGTATATTGGAATGCGGTCAACACCGTCGTCAGCTGGCAATTGACGGCCGCCGATGTGACGCCGACGGTATTGCCGATGTTCCATACGGGCGGGCTGAATGCGCTCACGATGCCGGTGCTGATGGCCGGGGGCACGGTCGTCCTGGTTCGTTCATTTCAGTGCGAGGATATGGTCCGCCTGTTGAATGAAGAGCGCTGCACCATCGCGCTCATGGTGCCGACGATGTACCATATGCTGGTCCACTCCGGCGCGTTCGCGCAGGCGGAGTTCCCGACGATGCGGGCGTTCCTGTCGGGAGGAGCGCCTTGCCCGCTATCGGTATATCAAGCCTTCCAAGCGAAAGGGCTTCCGTTCAAGGAAGGATACGGAGCGACCGAATCCGGGCCGAACAACTTCGTGATTGATCCGGCGATTGCGGCGCAGAAGCCGGGCTCTGTCGGTCTTCCGATGATATTCAGCGAGGCGAAGCTTATTCCGCTCCCAGGAGGCTCCGCAGGATCGGGATCGAATCAGGTCGGTGAACTCGCGCTTCGGGGCGGGCATCTGTTCTCGCACTATTGGAATAACCCGGAGGCGACTTCCGAGGCCTTGCGTGAAGGCTGGTTCATGACGGGGGATCTGGCTTCGCGGGATAAGGACGGTTATTACTATATTGTCGGGCGCAAAAAGGACATGATCATTACCGGCGGAGAGAACGTATATCCGCTGGAAGTGGAGCAAACGCTGGAGAGCTGCCCGGGCGTCAAAGAGGCGGCGGTCGTCGGGCTGGCGGACGAGAAATGGGGAGAAGTCGTTGCGGCGGTTGTCGCGGTTGACGGGGGGGCTGCGGTAACGGAGGCGGACCTTTCCGCTTTTTGCTCGGCGCGCATCGGCAAATACAAGGTGCCGAAGCGGTTCCTGTTCGTGCGGGAGCTGCCGACAACGGCCGTAGGCAAATTGGATAAGAAGCAGATGAAGGAATGGTTCGGCGGTTGACGCAAGTCGGCCGCTTTTTTTGCGCAAATCAGATTAGCAAAGGAATCAATTATGCTACAATATACAGGAGAATATGGGAAAGAGAGGTTCGTTATGAAGGAAGGACGCGTGCTTAAAATGAAGCTGATGCCGCCTCCCTTGAAAAAGCAGCTGCTTCACCGTCCCCGAATCGCGAAGCGGCTGTCCCGCATCCCGGACTATCCGCTCACTGTGCTGACATCGGGTCCGGGCTTCGGCAAGACGACAGCGCTCTCCGCATTTCTTCGATCCTCTGATTTGACGTATGCATGGTACGGCGTTGCTCCCCAAGACAATGACTTTATTCCTTTTGTATCTCATATCGTCTATACGCTCAGGCAAGCAGTACCCGGATTCGGAGAGACAATGCTTGGCGACATGAAAGGCGGAAGCCGGAGCGGCAGCGAGGATATTTATGCGTTGGCGGATTTGTTTTTGAATGAATTGACCACGCTTCCGGAGCAGACGCTGCTCATCATCGACGACTATCATCTGGTGGAAGCGACGGACAGCATTGAACAGTGGATGCAGTACGTGCTTGCCTATCTGCCCGATTGCGACAAGCTGCGAATTGTCATCTCTTCCCGTTCGCGGCCGCAGTGGGACAGACTGGCTTCAATGCGTATCCGCGGCCATTTGCTTGAGCTCGCCAGAGAAGACCTTGCTTTTAATGAAGAAGAAATTGACGTTCTGTTCAGCGATTACTATGACTATCCGTTGACGTCAAGCGAAGTCCGGCGGGTGCACGAGCAGACGGAAGGGTGGATCATTGCGGTTCAGCTTATTTGGCAGCGCTTACTTGCATCTGGCGGTACGATTGCAGAAGCGCTTGAGGCGCCCCGGGAAACGATGGAGGATCTGTTTCAATATTTGGCATTGGAGCTGTTCCAGAAGCAGCCGCCATCTATGCGTACCTTCATGATCGAGACGAGCATCTTCGACGAGCTGACCGGGGAGTGGTGCGATGCGGTATGCGGAAGGCACGGATCTCATGCCTTGCTCCTTCAACTCTGCGGCAGCGGCATGCTGTCGGCGGTCGATGAACGGCAATTCCGCTATCATACGTTGTTCCGCGAATTCTTGACGGAACAGCTTGGACGGCAGCCGGAACGGCGCGAGTCCTTGTTGAGGCAGGCGGTGCATGTGTTTGCCGCCCGCAAGCGGTATGATCTGGCCATAATGCAAGCGGCCGACCTGCAGGACCCGGAGGAGATGGCGCTATTGCTGCAGGACGGAGGCAGCAAGCTCATTCGGAACGGCCGCCTGGAGCTCGTCTGCGCCGCGCTGGCGGGACTGCCGGAGCGAATGAAGCACCGGCATCCTTACCTGCTTGTGCTGCAGGGCGATATTTTCCGCTACCAATGTCAATATGAAGCTTCTGGCGAGCAGTATCGGCTGGCCGAGTACGGGGCCGGAAGCGTAGGCAACCGGATGGTGCAAATGCTGGCGCTCGAAGGACAGTCGCTCTTATATTTGGACACGATTCGCCCAGGCCTGGCGGAGCCCTTGCTTGAGCGGGCGATTGCACTGGCCGAAGCGCTATACGGATATTACCCGCCGTTAGCGGAAGAAGCGGAAGCAGGCCTGGCGGCGGAACAGGGGCCGTCCGGGCCAGCCGGGAATCGGACGGACCCGCAGGCTCAAGACGCGCTCGCCGCTTATCGCTCGGCATGGCACGGACCTGCGGGAGGGCGGCAGCAATTGGCGCGGCTGTATGCGATGATGGCCGAAAATATGCTGAACGCGGGCAGAGGGATGGAGGCGCAGATCTGGTATGATCGCGCGATACATGTCGACCGGGACAGCCGGGATTGGATTTTGGAGGCGCGGCTGTGTCTGCGGACGGGACGGCTGCGCGAAGCGAGGGCGAAGCTGCTGCGGGCCGAGCAGCTGGAGCGGGGGGAAGGAATGCGTTATAACGGCCTCAGCTATCATCCGAAGACATTGTCGCGCTCGCATCGGGAGATTGACCTGCTGCTGTCGATGATCGACAGCATGCGCGGCGAGCCGGCTCCGGCCAAGCGGGGGGCGGAGGACGGCATGATGCACGGCATCCGCTTGAAGGCCCCGTTCGTGGAAGCATGCGGCTGGATGCGAATGGGGCATGCCGCACAGCTGATGGGCACCTACGATGCCGGCGTGGCCGCGGAATGCTATCACGAGGCATTGGCCATCATGGAGCGGCTGGAGGTCAAGCGGGGAAGCGCGGAGCCGTATATGGGGCTGTGCCTGCTGTACGGCCGGGCGCGCTCGGCGGAGACGGCGCTTCGGTACGGTCAGACCGCCTGGGATGGAACGCAGAGCGCCAATGATGGCTGGCTGACCGCGCTAATCCGCTTGAGCATGGGCATGGCGCTGTTCTATGCCGACCGCTGTGAAGAAGCGGAGCAGGTGTTTCGCGAATGCGGCGAGCGCTTCGTCGCATGCGGAGATCAGTTCGGCTGCGCTTCGGCGGAAATGTGGCAGGCGCTCATCGCTTATCGGCTGGAGCGGGACAGTTGGTTCGCGGTCTCGATGGAACGCTTTTTGACGTTGGCCGAACAGGAAGGATACGCCTTTCTGTTCACGCGGCGCACGCTGTTCGGCCCAAGCGATACGCAGCAGCTCATCCCGCTGCTCATCGAAGCGGTCCGGCTCGATCTGTGCCGCGCGTATGCCGCTTCGCTGCTCTCGGAGCTTGGCATGGACCGCTTGACGTACCATCCCGGCTATACGCTCTATATCGATACGCTGGGCGAATTCCGCGTCCGCCTCGGCGATGTGGAGCTGGAGGAGAAAGATTGGCAGCGCGGCAAAGCGAAGGAGCTGTTCCAGCTGCTTGTGACCCGCCGCCATCGCCCGGTATCGAAGGAAGAACTGCTTGGCCAACTGTTCCCCGAAGCGGAAGAGAAGGCGGCGAACCGCGATTTCAAAGTCGCGCTCAACGCCCTGAATACGGCACTGGAGCCTCATCGCCGCGCCCGGTCCTCGCCTTATTTCATCCTGCGGCGGGGGCAGGCCTACCAGCTCAATCCGGCTGCGGGGTGGGTGCTGGACGCGGATCGCTTCGAGCAGTTGATCGCGCCCGGGCTTGAAGCGGATGAGGCGGCCGAGGCCGTGTCCCGGCTGGAGGAGGGGCTGCGTTTGTACCAGGGAGACTATATGCCGGATCGGCGCTATGAGGACTGGTGCATCGAGGAACGAGAACGGCTGCAGGTGTTGTTCATGCGCGGAGCGGAACGGCTGTCCCGCCATTATATCGCGGCGGGGGCTTACGATAAGGCGGTACACTGGGCGGAGGCGATGACGGCCAAGGATCGCTGCTGGGAAGAGGCCTACCGCATCTTGATCGCCTGCCATCTCCGGATGAACAACCGGAACCAGGCGCTCAAATGGTACCGCAAGTGCGCGGCGGCGCTGCAGGATGAGCTTGGCATCGAGCCGATGGCGAGCATTCGGGAATTGATGGCGGCCGTAACCGAATGATGACCGGATTGGAGTGCAACTGATTTGCAACCTGACCCTCTTATGATGAACGGGAATTGAATCGTAAGGGGGTTTTGTCGTGTTCAATCATCATGCTTTATTCCGGCGCATGCCGCGTATATGCATGCTCGGTCTGCTTGCATTTGTCCTTCTCGCCGTCTCTGCTTGCGGAAGCGGCGGCGCGGGGGCGGGCAATGGCGGCGCTTCCGGCCAGACGGCGAACGGCGGCGGTTCCGGCGAAGGCAAGGGGAAGGAGGGGCAGGCCGATAGTGCGGAAGGAGCCGGCCAACCGCCGATTCGAATCGGCGTGCTCGCTTCGATGACGGGCGCGCTCGAATCGTACGGCAAGCAGAGCACGCGCGGATTCGAGCTCGGCATTGATTATGCGACCGGGGGAACGAGAACCGTGGCCGGCCGCAGCATCGAGTTCATCATCGAAGATACGGAGACGAAGCCCGATGTGGCCGTCAAGAAAGCGACCAAGCTGCTCGAGACCGATAAAGTCGATTTTCTCGTCGGCTCCTCCAGCTCGGGCGATACGCTTGCCGTGGTTCCGCTGGCGGAAGAGTATGAGAAGGTGATGGTCGTCGAGCCGGCGGTTGCCGACAGCATCACCGGTGAGCTGTGGAACCGGTATGTGTTCCGTACGGCGCGCAACTCCTCGCAGGATGCGGTTGCCGGCGCGGCGGCGATAGCGAAGCCGGGCGTCAAGATCGCCACGTTCGCACCCGATGGCGCGTTCGGGCGGGACGGCATCGCCGCATTCATACAGGCGGCCGAGAAGCTGGGGGCGGTGATTGTGGAGGAGCAGTATGCCGATGCCGCGGCGACCGACTTCACGGCGAACATTCAGAAGATCGTGAGCGCCAAGCCGGATTATTTGTTCATTGTATGGGCCGGAGCGAACACGCCCTGGAAGCAGCTGCAGGATATGAAGGTACGGGAGCAGGGCATTCAAATATCGACCGGCGCGCCGGATATCGCCGCCCTCAAGACGATGCACGAGCTGGAGGGAATGGAAGGATTCTCGGTGTACTATTACACGTTGCCGGACAATGAGGTCAATCAATGGCTGGTGGAAGAGCATCAGAAGCGGTTCAATGGCGATCTGCCGGATCTGTTCACGCCGGGAGGAATGTCGGCCGCGATCGCGATTGTCGAAGCGCTGAAGAAAACCGGGGGCGAGGCGGACACGGATAAATTAATTGCGGCGATGGAAGGGATGAGCTTCGAGTCGCCCAAGGGCAAGATGACGTTCCGGGCCGAGGATCACCAGGCCTTGCAGACCTTATATGCGGTTACATTGAAAAAGCGGGACGGGCTCGATTATCCGGAGCCGGTGCTGATTCGCGAGCTGTCGCCGGAGGAGACGGCTCCGCCGATACGCAACAAACGGTAGCCGGGGAGGTGAGGGCATGAACGGGACCGAATCCGCTCGTGCCGATGATATTGTATTGGCAACGGACGGGCTGACGATTGCCTTCGGAGGCCATGCGGCCGTCCGGGATGTGAGCCTGAAGATAGAGCGCCATCACTTCAAGTCCATTATCGGGCCGAATGGCGCGGGCAAGACGACGCTGTTCAATCTGCTCAGCGGACAGCTGCGGCCGACGGCCGGGACAATCCGCTTCAACGGCCAAGACATCACGGCGCTGCCTCCGTTCCGCCGCACGCGCCTGGGAATGGGGCGCTCCTTCCAGATGACGAACGTGTTCCCGAATCTGACCGTGCTTGAAAATGTGCGGCTCGCCGTTCAGTCGCGGCAGGGCGTCCGCCTGAACTGGCATGCATCGCCGAGAGCGTTCCGCCGCTTCGAGGAGGAGGCGCAGCATTGGCTTGACATGGTGCTGCTCGGCAACCGGTCCGGGGCGCTGGCCGCTTATCTCGCGCATGGGGAGAAGCGCAAGCTGGAGCTGGCGATGCTGCTCGCGCTGCAGCCGGAATTGCTGCTGCTAGATGAGCCGACGGCCGGAATCTCGATTGAAGAAGTCCCTGCCATCCTGGAGGTCATCCGCAAGATGAAGGAAGAAGGCAAGCGCACGATCGTGCTGATCGAGCACAAGATGGATATGGTGCTCGATTTGTCCGACACGATCGCCGTGCTGTTCGGCGGCAGGCTCCTGGCGGACGGACGCCCGGAGGAGATTATGAGCAACGAGACGGTGCAGGCGGCTTATTTGGGAGGGCTGTATGATGACGCTGCTGCAAGTGCAGGGAATTGAGACGCATATCGGGCAATTTCATATTTTACAGGGCGTGACCTTCGAGGTGAAGGCAGGGGAGATTACGGTGCTGCTGGGAAGGAACGGCGCGGGCAAGACGACCGCCCTCCGCTCGATTATGGGCCTGAATCCGGTATCCAGGGGCGAGATCCGCTTTCAAGGCGAGCGAATTGAAGCGCTGCCTACGCATCGGATAGCGCGCCAGGGCCTCGGGTATGTTCCGGAGGATCAGGGGATTTTTCCCGAGCTGACGGTAGGGGAGACGATGCGCATCGCGATGAGGCGCCATGACGACGAGACGAAGGCGCGGCTCGAATGGGCGCTGGAGCTGTTCCCGGATTTGCGCGCCTTCTGGGGCCGCAAATCGGGGCTCCTCAGCGGAGGGCAGAAGCAGATGCTGGCCATCTCGCGGGCATATGTGAATGATAATCGGCTTTTGCTTATCGATGAACCGAGCAAGGGACTGGCTCCGATTATGGTGGAGAAGCTGATGCAGGCCATTGAGCAGATGAAGGCGAAGACGACCGTGCTTTTGGTG
Source organism: Paenibacillus dendritiformis (assembly GCF_945605565.1). Classification (NCBI taxonomy): domain Bacteria; kingdom Bacillati; phylum Bacillota; class Bacilli; order Caryophanales; family Paenibacillaceae; genus Paenibacillus; species Paenibacillus dendritiformis. Next base: position 2,133,385 of record NZ_OX216966.1, read on the forward strand.
GAACAGAACTTCATGATGGCAAGCCGTATCGGGGACCGGTATTTCCTGATGGATGAAGGGCGCATCGTGGCCGCAGGAACGATGGCGGAATTGCAGGAGGACGAAGCGACGAGGCGCAAATATTTGGGCATCGCATAGCCGGCCCGCGGAACGGGGGGATAGAAACATTGAATGGCATTATCAATTTGCTTGTCAACGGACTGGCGACGGGAATGCTGATCTTCCTGTTGGCGTCGGGGCTTACGCTTATTTTCGGACTGATGGGCGTGCTGAACTTCGCGCATGGCGGACTGTTCGCCTGGGGAGCGTACGGCGGAGTATGGGTATATGCCGCGACGGGCTCGTTCGCCGCGGCCGTCATCGGCGCCGTCCTCATGGGCATGCTGATCGGCTTGGTCATGGAGCGGCTCGTCATCCGGCCCGTGTACGGTAATCCGATTCAGCAGATTCTCGTCACGCTGGGCGCGATGCTCGTCTTGAGCGAACTGCTGAAGGTGGCGTTCGGCCCCAATCCGCTCAAGGCCGACGTTCCGCCGCTGCTGAACGGCAGCTGGGAGATTGGCGGCATCATTTTCATTAAATATCGCTTGTTCATTATTGGCGTCGGGGCGATCGTCTTTGCCGGACTGCTGTTCGTGCTGAAGCGGACGAAAATCGGGATTATCGTGCGCGCCGGGGTGATGAATCCCGAGATGGTACAGGCGCTGGGAATCCCGATCCGCCGCGTGTTTACGCTCGTATTCATGGCGGGAGCCGGCCTTGCGGCGCTTGGGGGAGCACTCCTCGCGCCGTATTCGGGCGTGATCTTCGCCGAGATGGGGATGCAATTCGCCATCCTGGCCTTCATCGTCGTCGTCATCGGCGGCATGGGAAGCATTCAGGGCTCCGCGTTGGCGGCGGTGCTTGTCGGCCTCTCGGGCGCCTTCATGGCTTATTACGTGCCGGAGCTGTCGCTTGCCGCCAATATGCTGTTGATGGTCATCGTGCTGCTCATCAAGCCTTCCGGCTTGTTCGGGGCGAAGGGGGGAGCGGGATGAGAACGAACCGAATCGGAACGGCCGGGTTCCTGACGCTGGTCGCGGCTCTGGCGCTGCTGCCCGTTGTCAATGATTCACGCAGCTTTCTCATCGTCATGACGCAGATTTGCATTTTCGCTATTTTTGCCATGAGCTACGATATTCTGCTCGGGTATACGGGAATCGTCTCGTTCGGCCACTGTATGTTTTTCGGCATCGGAGCCTATACGAGCGGGATCATGCTGGAACGGCTCGGCCCTTCCGTCGGAACGCTTATCTTGTCCGTCCTGGCTGGCATGGTGCTGTCCGCGCTGCTCAGTTATATCGTAGGGATGCTCTCGCTGCGGCTGAAAAGCCATTTTTACGCGATGCTGACGCTCGCTTTCTCGGGCCTGCTGCTGGTGCTGGCGGAGAAATGGCGCTCGCTGACGAACGGCAATGACGGCTTCACCTTCCCGATCCCGTCCGCGATGAAGGACCGGACCGTTCTGTACTTGACCGCGCTGGCGGTGATGGCGGCCATATTCCTGCTGCTGCGCCGATTTACGCAATCCCCGGTCGGCCGGGTGCTGCAGGCCATTCGTGAAAATGAGCAGCGGGCCGAGTCGCTCGGCTACGAGATCGTTCATTACAAGGTGATGGCCACCGTGGTCGCAGGCATGGCGGCCAGTCTGAGCGGGTCGCTGTATGTGCTGACATTGCGCTTCGTCAATACGACGGTCTTCGGAATGGACATGACGCTGAACGCTTTGTTAATGACGATTATCGGCGGGGTAGGGACGCTGTATGGGGCGATCATCGGCGCTTCCCTTATTGAATGGGCGCATCACGGACTATCGGAGCTGGCCAAATTCCATCCGATATTCGAGCGATGGATCATTTTTTTCGGCTTATTGTATATCTTGGTCGTGCTGCTGTTCCCGGCCGGTATCGTTGGCACGCTGCGCAGCTGGATAGGGACGCGCGGAGGAGGCCGGCCCGGGCGTGACCGGAAGGCGGCTTGCCGGCCTGTGCGGAAGGAGGAAGCCGGATGATGGGGCACGGCGGCAGGGAGGGCTATAGCCAGCCCGAGAGGGCGGATGGCGGAACCGCGGTCGGCTCCTTCGTCATCCGCTGCCAGACGCGGTACGATGATGCTTCCTGCGGCGCTTGGCGCATACGTGTCACTTATGTTCAGGGGCAGGAAGAACTGACGGTCGCTTCCTGGGAGGAAGCGGTGCTGTTCATGCAGCAGCGAATGAAACGGGGGAACATGCCATATGATCGGTAACGGACATGACGCAGCGGACGCGATCCGCTTGCTGGCCACGGGGATCTATATCCCGGAAGGCCGGATGACGAGTGCGGATATCGCGCGGGCATCCGGCATCCCGCAGGAGATCGTCGAGACGAAGCTCGGCATTAAGCAAAAACCGGTTCCCGGGCCGGAGGATCATCCTTGCGAGATGGGGGTGCGGGCGGCACGGCAAGCGCTGGCCCGGGCGGCGATCGATCCGGGTGAGATTGATCTCGTCATCTATATTGGCGAGGAGCATAAAGAATATCCGGTATGGACGGCCGCCCTGAAGCTGCAGGACGATCTGGGCGCCGTCAACGCCTGGGGCTTCGATCTGTCGTCCCGCTGCTGCACGGCGTTGATGGCCGTGAAGACGGCGAAGGCGATGATGCAGGGAGATGCGCGCATCTCGACCGTCCTGCTGGCGGGCGGGTACCGCAACGGGGATCTCATTGATTTGTCCGACCCCGATACCCGCTTCATGGCCAATCTCGGCGCCGGCGGCGGAGCGATGATATTGCGCCGGGGTGCAAGCGCCGCCTATCCGGAAGTGCTGGAGACGGCCGTGATAACGGACGGCTCCTTCGCCGAGGATGTCATTATCGCGGCGGGCGGGACCAAGCGGCCGTTGACGGCGGAGCTGATCGCGCAGGGAGAGCCGCGGTTCCGGGTGCCTGATCCCGGCCGGATGAAGAGCCGGCTCGACGCGGTGTCGATGGCCCGGTTCACCGAGGTGGTGGAACGCTCCGTTCGCGGCAGCGGCTGGCGTCCGGACGAGATCGATTTTATCGGTCTGCTCCATATGAAGCGATCCGCCCATGAGGCGGTGCTCCAGTCGCTGGGCATTCCGGCCCGGCGATCAGTGTATCTGGATGAATTCGGGCATATCGGTCAATTCGATCCGATGATATGCATCGAGCTGGGCGTGAAGCAAGGCCTGATTCGCCCGGGAAGCCTAGTTGTGCTGGCCGCAGCGGGCATCGGCTATGCTTGGGGGGCGCTCACATTGAAATGGGGGGATTCCGTATGAAGGCGAAGACCACATTGAAATCGGTCCTGCTGCCCAATGGGGAGACGCTTGGTTACCGTGAACGGGAGGGCGGGGAGGAGGTACTGCTGCTGATTCACGGCAATATGAATTCTTCTTACCACTGGGATGTGGCGCTGGAGCGGCTGGATCCCCGCTATAAACTGTATGCGATCGATTTGCGGGGCTTCGGCATCTCGACGTATCATGAGCCGATCAGCGCTTTGCGCGACTTCGCCGATGACGTGAAGCTGTTCTGCCGGGAGCTTGAACTGGACCGGTTCGCAGTCATGGGCTGGTCGACAGGCGGCGGCGTCGCGATGGAGCTGGCTGCGGATTGTCCTGAGGCGGTGACGAAGCTGATTTTATTGGCTTCGGTATCGACCCGCGGATATCCGTTCCATGAAGATGGCGGCAGCGGCCTGCCGGATAGGAGCAGACGAATCGCGAGCTATGCGGGTATCGAGGCGCTGGCGCGCAACCGCTTGATCGCGGAAGCGATCGCCCGGAGCGACCGCGCATTTTTGCAGCGGCTGTACGAAGCGGTCATCTATGACAAGAACCGGCCGGAGGAAGCCCGTTATGAAGCGTATCTCGATGATATGCTGACGCAGCGCAATCTGATGGACGTATATCATGCGTTAAATACGTTCAATGTCAGCTTGTTCGACAATGAGGCGGCCGCCGGCAGCGGCGCGGTGCGGCGCATTGCCGCCCCGACGCTTGTGCTGCGTGGAGATCGGGACATGGTTATCAGCGAAGCGATGGCGGCAGAGACGTTCGCCGATCTGGGAGAGATCGCCCGGTTCGTCCCGCTGAAGGACTGCGGACATTCGCCGCTTGTCGATGATCCGGGGCAGCTGCTGCGAGCGGTGGAGGAGTTCCTGGCGGCGGACATCGCCGTGCAGCCGGAAGCATGACCGGGGGAAGCGGGGAAGGCAGGGGAGGCGGGACATGCGGGCAGGGCGACCTGCCGGACCGCCTGACGGAACCGCCTGAGGGACCGCCGCAGGCAAAGGAAAGGAATCAGACAGGAGGGGGAATATGAAGCTTGAGGGCAAGACGGTAATCATTACAGGCGGGGCCAATGGGATTGGCGAAGCGGCCGTGCGGCTGTTCATGGATGCGGGGGCGAATGTCGTTATCGCCGATTTCGATGAAGAAGCGGGGATACGGCTCTTCAATGATCTTGGACCGTCCGCAGCGGAGCGCGCGCTCTTCGTCACATGCAATGTCGCGGATCCGGACAGCGTGCAGCAGCTTATGGAGAAGACGCTGGAGCGCTTCGGTGCAATCGAGGTGCTGATCAATAACGCCGGGATCACCCGTGACGCGATGCTGCTGAAAATGTCGCCGCAGCAGTGGCGCGATGTCATCGATGTGAATCTGAACGGCGTGTTCTATTGCACTCGTCATGCCGCGCCCCATATGGCCGCTCAAGGACGGGGCAAGATTATTAACACGACCTCCATCGTCGGCGTGCAGGGCAATATCGGGCAGACCAACTATGCCGCCGCCAAAGCGGGCGTCATCGGCATGACGAAGACATGGGCGCGCGAGCTTGGCTACAAAGGCATCTGCGTGAACGCGGTCGCGCCCGGATTTATCGCAACGGAGATGGTGGCGAAGATGCCGGAGAACATTGTCGACAGCATGCGGAACAAGGTTCCTTTGCGCCGGCTCGGACAACCGGAGGATGTCGCGCAGGTCTATCTGTTCCTTGCGTCTGGCGCAGCGGACTATATTAACGGAGCCGTCATTGAAGTGAACGGAGGGCTGTCGATTTGACAAGGGAACGAAGCCGCGGTATAGCGGCTCGAACAAGAAAAGGATCTTGGCCGGCCTCGTGAAGCGGCGGCGCAAGATCCTTTTTTATATGTTGAAGCGGGCAGCGGCGGAGTTCAGGAATGCTGCGTCCGGCCGGGATGAATGAAGCCGGCGAGCGAAGCCGTTTGCTTCCATAGCCGATCATGCGGCAACGTCATGTCCGCCTGGAGAGGAGGGCGCGTCGGCTGCAGATGCTTCAGCATCCGGTCGTCGACGAACCAATCGCTGGCCCCGACGGGCGGCAACGGCTCGTCCGGCCAGGCATCGGCCAGCCGCGGACTGTAGGCCCGATGCGCCACCGGCAGCTTCGCATGATCCTGTGCCGATGGTTGGGTGGTGAAGGCGTGCGGCCAATAGTCGGCGCGCGATCCGGTGTGCGGGACGCCGCGCATGAAGCTTAACGCCCTTCCGTAGATATCAGGGACATGGAATAACAGGGCGTATAGTTTGCGTCCGAACGCGATCCGCTCGTCCAGATCGGAGAAATTCTCCAGCGTCAGTCCGACGAGTGGAACGGCAGGCTCCTGCACCGCTGGCACTCCGAGCGGGATAACGACCTGATTCATCTGCATCCAGCCGTGCAGGCGGAAATCCCACTTCGCGATGACCTGCTCGCGGAACTGTTCATTCTGAACGACGCTTCCTTCGATGACGTTCTGTTCATTGATGATGAGTGCGGTCGTCAGCAGGGGGCTGTCCGGCTGAACCCAGAAGCTGTCCCAGAATGGAACCATGAATCCCGATACGCCCAGGTGCGGAAGCAGATGGAACAGGCTGCGCCCTTCGCGACGGCTGGCATCATATAACAGCAGCTGCGGGAAGGCGTCGTGAAAAATAAGGGCATTGCTTCGCTCCAGCATGCGGAACGACCAGAGGCGCTGCGCCGGGCTCATGATGCGCGGCAGCCATTCCCCCTGAAGGTCCGTCATACTCCAGCCTCCGTTACGGGAGACGGTATGGGCAAGCAAGGCCCAATGCAGCTCCGGGTGCTGATTATAGACCCGAAGGTAGGCTGCGGCCCGGGTGACATTGTTCCGGTTCGCGGCCGCTGCCGCATAGCGAATATGAGCGAGCAGCTTCAACTCTTCGGATGTCAGGCTTTGCCGCTCATGGGCTCGGGCCTCTTCGGCATGCGGGCGGCTCCGCTCCGCGATAATCCGGTGGAGACGCTCTTCCGTCCGTCTGGATGCGGCCCGGTTCCACTCCATCGCGCGCAGGTAGCGTATGCTTCTCGCCTGCCTGCGCACGCTAGTCCATAGATTGCGCATGGCGGCGCAGGCGCTGTCTACGGCATGCCGAAGCAAGCGCCAGGCGTACCGCCAGCGGGTAGGGGACGAGGATTCCATCGTATTTGCGCTCTCCTTTCCCGGAAATCCCTTGTTTTCCGTTCATTTTTTTACTAGTATGTCCAAATTGACGCGCCTGTGAACCTATTTGCGATTTGACTTTTCATTTCAAATTGGTTTATCTTGAAAACAACTTAGTTGGGAGTGAAGCGTGATGGAAAAAGTACAAACAGTGGAACGTTTTAAAGAGTTGATTGCCCAGCCGTTAGCGACAATCGCCGTATTCAAGACGTCCTGGTGCCCGGATTGCCACTTTATTGATCCGTTCATGCCGGAAGTGGAGGCGCAGTATGAGGGCAAAGCCGTATTTTTCGAGGTGGATGCGGAAGCGTTGGTCGATGTGGCCCAGCAGTACCACATTCTCGGCATTCCTAGCTTCGTCGCCTTCAAGAACGGCAAGGAGACGATTCGCTTCGTCAACAAGCTGCGCAAGACGCGGCCGGAGATTGAACAGTTCGCAGATCGGGCCATCGCGGTGTCTGAAGCGGTGTAAGCCAGAAGAGAACGCATGATCCGCCCTTGGATGGGGCGGATTTTTTTATATGTGCGCACTGGAAGCGCGTTGATTCGGTTTTCAGGGGATGTGTAATATTTGTCACAATTTTGCCGTACATTCGATTAGGAAATCTTGTATAATGGGGACGATTGGCATACTTTGTAGGTAAGAATTATTTTAATAATGCGTGTTCAAAAAGGTCGAAGCGTGATTGATTTCAAATGAAAATAACGGGTCAGGTGAAACTGGTGAATTCGAACATCTACCGTAAATTGAAGTTGTTGGCTTACGCCACCTGCATCGGCATGTTCATCGTCGTGCTGAACGGCGCCCTTGTCACCAAGACGGGCTCCGGCCAAGGCTGCGGCACCGATTGGCCGCTGTGCAATGGCAAATTCGTGCCTGCCTACACCATCGAATCAATGATTGAATACTCGCACCGCATGGTAACCGGGATTGTGGGCATTCTTGTACTGGCATCATTTATTTTTGTGTTTCGCTTTGCGCGAGACAAGCGCGACGCAGTCATGTATTCGTTGCTGACGCTCATTTTTACCATCATTCAGGCGATTATGGGGGCGCTCGCCGTCGTCTTTACCCAGTCACCGCCGGTTATGGCGCTGCATTTCGGAATCTCCCTGCTGGCGTTCGCCTCCTCCTTCCTGCTGTGTCTGGCGCTGCGAAGGTATGAACGGGGCATCGTTCAACATGCGGGCACAATCAGCGATACGTTCCGCTACGCCGTCTGGTTCACATGGTTATATACATATATCGTTATCTACGTCGGCGCCTTCGTACGGCATACGGAGTCATCCGGGGGCTGCCTGGGATGGCCGCTCTGCAATGGCGAGTGGATCCCCGATATGGCGGGAGGAACCGCAATCGCTTTCATGCACCGGGTGGCTGCAGCGCTGCTGCTGGTTGTCGTCGCGGTGATGGCGCATTTCGCCTACCACCATCATAAGGATAACCGTGAGATTCAGCTGTGCGGGATATGGTCCATCGCGCTGTGTGCGGGGCAGATTATAAGCGGGGCGATCGTTGTTTTTGCGATAACGGATGAGAATTGGTATTTATTTGCGGGAATGCTGCATGCGGTGTTGATTTGCGGACTGTTCAGCGTGCTATGCCATATGAGCATTCGCGTATGGCAGCTGCGGGAACGGACATAAAGCGAAAAGAAGCAGTCACTTGACGGTGCGCGGCGCCATGGCGGGCTAACGTGCTACAAGCGAGCTGCTTCTTCTTGTATTGCGTGGGGGTTACCGTGAACATAAGCCGATTTACGCTCCTTCTCTCAATTGACGGGCATCTTCGGCGTGAGCGCCGAACAGCAGTACGGACGCGGCCGCTTTCGCTGCAGCCAGCCAACGGACATTCCAACGTCTGCGCTCTGTTTCCCGATTCATGCTTCTCATGAACATCTACCTCCCGTAATGTGGTTTGGCTTAACATACTTTTATTTTACCGGTACGGATGGGGCGGTGCCATGCAACCTGCTTACGATTCACTTACATTGTCGTAAGCTGTCCGGTTGTAGCGCTTTAGGTTCTCATGAAAAACAGATATACTACATAATAGTACGTTACTGTGGCGCGTATTACAGAATTATCCTTATAACGAGCCGATTTTCGGCAATTATTCACCCAGCTAACGATCTAAGGAGGGCTAGCGTTGTCATTTTCCAATATTCGCAGTTTCATTCATACGCTCAAGCGGGAGAACGAGTTGGCGGTCATCGAAGCCGAAGTCGATCCGTATCTCGAGATCGCCGAAATTCATCGGCGGGTGATCGAGGAAGGCGGACCCGCCCTGCTGTTCACCAATGTGAAGGGAAGCCCGTTCTCCGTAGCTACGAACCTGTTCGGGACGACCCGGCGGGTGGACATGGCCTTCGGGCCGAGACCGGAGCAGTTCGCCAACAAATGCATCGAAGCGGTGAATCGCTTCATGCCTCCATCGCCGAAGAAGCTGTGGGAAGAACGAAGCCTGGTCAAAGAACTGCTGGGCCTGCTCAAGGTAGGCATGAAGGACGTATCATCCGCTCAGGCGCCGATTATGGACGTGAAGCGGACCGATATGCCGATGAAAGGCCTGCCGGCGTTAACGAGCTGGCAATTGGACGGGGGGCCGTTCATTACCCTCCCGCTCGTCTACACCGAGCATCCCGCACGCAAGGGCAGCGATCATAACCTGGGAATGTACCGGGTTCAAATATACGATGATGAAACGACTGGAATCCATTGGCAGATTCAAAAAGGCGGCGGCTTCCATTACCATGAAGCCGAGCTCCGGAACGAGGCGCTGCCGGTATCGATCTACGTCGGCGGCCCGCCCGCATTGATTGCGGCAGCCATTGCGCCGCTCCCGGAGAAGCTGCCGGAGCTGCTCATGGCCTCCTTCGTCATGGGCGAACGTCTGCCTGTCGTGGACAGCGGCTTCGAAGGGCATCGCATTCCGGCGGAAGCCGAATTCGTCATCCAGGGCTACGTGCCTCCGCATGAGCGGCGGCTGGAAGGGCCGTTCGGCGACCATTACGGCTATTATTCGTGGGCGCATGAGTTCCCGATTGTCAATGTGAAGCACATGTATCACCGCAAGGACGCCATCTACCCGGCGACGATCGTCGGCAAGCCGCGCCAGGAGGACTACTATTTGGGCGAGTATTTGGTCAAATTGCTGTCACCTGCCTTCCCGATGGTCATGCCGAGCGTGCGCAAGGTGCATCCTTATCCGGAGACAGGCGTCCATTCGCTGGCCGCAGCCGTCGTCCGCGAGAGCTATTCGCGCGAGGCGATGCTGAGCGGCTTCCGGATTCTCGGGGAAGGCCAGCTCAGCCTGACCAAATTCCTGATGCTTACCGATCAGGATGTCGATCTGGACAATTTCGCGCAGCTGATGGAGAACGTATTGGAGCGCTTCCAACCGGAGTCGGATCTGTATGTGCTGAACAATACGTCCCATGATACGCTCGATTATACCGGGCACAAGCTGAATCACGGCAGCAAGGGCATCATGCTGGGGGTCGGCGAGCCGGTTCGCGAACTTCCGCATACGTACGAGGGAGGCCCGATTGATGAAATATCGGATGTGGCCGTATTCTGCCGCGGGTGCCTGACGATGTCCGGAGCGTCCTATGAGGCCGAGCCGCAGTTGGCGGAACGGCTGATGGAGCGGTTGGCCGATCAGGAGACGCCATGGCCGCTCGTATTCCTGGTGGACGATGCCCAAGTGGCCCGCACGCAGTTGTCCTTCCTGTGGACGGTGTTCACCCGCTTCAACCCTGCTTCTGATATATACGCGCGGATGGAAGTCCGAAATCACCACATTGCGTATCAACTGCCGATTGTTATTGATGCACGCATGAAGCCGGGCTACCCGGACGAATTGTTCCCGCGGGAAGATATCGTGCAACGGGTGGACGATCGTTGGAAAGACTATTTCCCGAACGGATTCTAATCGGGGGTGGTCACGATGCTGCGAAGCCTGTTCGGGGAAGAGCCCCGCAGGGATGAAGGCGCGTTAAAGGAAGCGATGGAGGCGATAGATCGCTATCTGTCGCATGTAAGGAAGCAGATGGACAACGGCGGGGATCCGGGGCATTACTGGCGCAAAATCGAAATCTGGACGGTCGGGCTTCGCACATCGCTGGATGAGCTGGAGCAGAGCATCTATGCTTCCGGCAAGTATGCGGAGCGGGTGACGAAGCAGTACCAGGAAGATATGAATGATCATGAATTGGATGATTATTTCCGCCACGTCTACTTTTACAAAAATGCATTCATCCGCGTCTTCTCCATCCTGGACAAGCTGGGGACGCTGCTGAATGAGGTGCTGCGGTTGGAGACGGAGCAAATGAAGCATTTTTTCTCCTACTTCACGGTGCTCCGCCGGCTGCACCTGACAGGCAGGCATCCGCGCCTGACCGACAAGCTGTCCGGCCTCAAGCAGCTGCATGGAGAAGCGATGCAGCGCTTGCGCAAGCGCCGCAATACCGAGATTCACTATATGAATGCGGAGATGCAGGACGATCTGTGGCAGCGGCACCGCAGCTTGAACAGCAAGCTGCGGCTGGAGGATATCCAGGCGAATATGGACGACGTGGAAGAAGGCATGCAGATGGTGTGCGGCGCGCTTACCGCATCGTTCCGCGCCCTCCTTGCCCTGGAAAAATGAAACGTAAGGTAAAAAAAGTTAATTGACAATATCCGAGTAATATCATATACTTTGAATAATTTCATAACGATTTCTTATCAAGAGTGGCGGAGGGACAGGCCCTGTGAAGCCCGGCAACCGATCCTGCAACCCGTATTTGCTCGCAGCTTACCGCTGCCGCAAGATTGCAGGGTGTCAATGGTGCTAATTCCTTCAGAACGGATAAGTTCTGGCAGATAAGAAAGGGCGCTAACCCACCTGGAAACAAGAAGCACATGATACAGCCCCCTTTTGGCATCTGCCAAGAGGGGGCTTTTGGCGTGAATACAGAGATACAGGTCACCGCTAATTAGGAAGGGGAAAACTATCATTGATTCGTCTGGAGCATATCAGCAAACAATATGAAGTCAAAGGCAAGCTATCCGGACCTCTCGCATTGAATGATGTCAGTTTGACGATAGAGCAGGGAGAAATTTTCGGCATTATCGGCCACTCCGGCGCCGGCAAGAGCACACTGCTGCGCAGCATCAACCTTCTGGAGCGCCCGACCTCCGGGAAGGTGTTCGTGGATCAGGTAGACATGATGAAGCTGTCGAAGCGGGAGCTGCAGGAGCAGCGCAGCAAGATCGGCATGATTTTTCAGCATTTCAATCTGCTGTCCTCGGCGACCGTGTTCGACAATATTGCTTTCCCGCTGCGGCTGCAGAACACGCCGGCCGCCCAAGTGAAGGCGAAGGCGAATGAATTAATCCGTCTCGTCGGACTGGAGGAGCACAGCAATAAATATCCGGCGCAGCTGTCCGGGGGACAAAAGCAGAGGGTCGGCATTGCGCGCGCGCTTGCCAACGATCCGAAGGTGCTGCTCTGCGACGAAGCGACCTCGGCGCTCGATCCGCAGACGACGCAGTCGATTCTGGAGCTGCTGCTCGATATTAACCGCCGCTTCGGCATCACGATCGTGCTCATCACCCATGAGATGCATGTCATTCAAGCGATATGCGATCGGGTCGCGGTCATCCATGCCGGCCACATCGCGGAGGAAGGCAAAGTGGTCGACGTCTTCCTGAAGCCGCAGCATCCGGTGACGAGGGAGTTCATTATGGAGGAGCGCCATGACGCCGACCTGCAGCCGTGGATGGCCTTTCAGGGGCAGGCAGGGGAGCACTCGCGCGTCGTCAAGATCAATTACTTGGGCGATGTCACCTATGAGCCCGTCCTGCAAACCGTCCTCACCGAAGCGGGTGTCCGCTTCACGATACTGCAGGGGACGATATCGCGCATGAAGGATATTCCATACGGACAATTGGTCGTTCGTCTGGACGGCGGCCAGCCGGATGTCGAGCGTTCGCTCTCCGCGCTGAAGGATAGAGGACTCGAAGTGGAGGTGATCGCGTAATGAAGGATCTGGATTTCTCCAAAATCAACTGGGACGAGCTCGGAACGGCGACAAACGATACACTGGCGATGATGCTGTTTTCCGTGTTGTTCACGGTCGTGATCGGGCTTCCGCTCGGCGTACTGCTTTATTTGACAGGGAAATCAAGAGGAACCGCCGGAAGGACTGTATATTTCGTATTATCTTTCATCGTCAACATTTTGCGTTCCGCGCCGTTCGTTATTCTGATGATTGCGCTCATTCCGGTTACCCGGATGATTGTCGGCACCTCGATCGGGGTCGAAGGCACGATTCCGCCGCTCGTTATTGCGGCTGCGCCTTTCTTCGCCCGCCTGGTGGAGACCTCGCTGCGCGAGGTGGACCGCGGCGTCATCGAAGCCGCGCAGGCGATGGGCGCTTCCACTTGGCAGATCGTGCGCAAGGTGCTGCTGCCGGAAGCGATGCCGGGCTTGATCGCCGGCACGACGATAACGGCCGTGACGCTCGTCACCTATACGGCGATGTCAGGCATGGTCGGCGGCGGCGGTCTCGGGGACTTGGCGATTCGATACGGGTATCACCGCTACGAATTTGAAGTCATGATTATTTCGATTTTTATTATGGTGCTGCTCGTGCAGATCCTGCAATGGATTGGCGACGCGTTCGTCCGCCGGTTCACCCGCAAGTAGCTAGCAGGCCATGGCCCGCAAGGGTCCGGCTGCGGATAACGAAGGAATTCGCTCGGTATCGAGCTTCCATATACGAAGTGTATAAGCAACACAACATCAAAATGGGGAATTAATGGGAGGAGAAGAGAGACATGAAAAAATGGACGTATGTATTGACGTTGATTGCGCTGATCGGCGTGCTCGCGGCTTGCGGCAGCAAGCAAGATGCCGGAACGGATACGAACGCGGCGGGCGGAGAAGGCGGCAAGGAGACGGTGAAGCTGGTTGTCGGCGCATCGCCGGTGCCGCATGCCGAGATTCTGAAGCATATCGCGCCGAAGCTGAAGGAGCAAGGCATTGAACTCGAGGTCAAAGAGTTCACGGACTATGTGCAGCCGAACGTGCAGGTACACGAGAAGCAGCTGGATGCGAACTTCTTCCAGCACAAGCCATACATGGACAACGAAGTTACGGAAAAGGGCTATGATCTCGTAAGTGTGGGGAACGTGCATGTGGAGCCATTCGGTGGGTATTCCAAATCGATCAAATCGATCGATGAACTGAAGGACGGCGATACGGTGGCGATTCCTAACGACCCAACCAACGGCGGCCGCTCGCTCCTTCTGTTGGAGAAGCAAGGCCTGATCAAGCTGAAGGAAGGTGCTGGCCTGAACGCCGGCGTGAAGGATATTGCCGAAAATCCGAAAAATCTGAAATTCAAAGAGCTTGAGGCGGCAATGCTTCCGCGTACGCTGGATGAAGTCAACCTGGCGCTGATCAACACGAACTATGCGCTTGAAGCCGGACTCAATCCGACGAAGGATGCCCTCTTCATCGAGGACAAGGATTCCCCGTATGCGAACATCTTGACGGCGCGGAGCGACAATAAAGACAGCGATGCAATCCAGAAGCTGCTGGCTGCGCTGCAATCGGATGACGTGAAGCAGTTCATCAGTGAGAAATACGAAGGCTCCATCGTCCCAGCGTTCTAAGAAGCTTGATCTTCGTTACTCGAATAGCCCCTTTGTACGGCACAATGTCTGTCATGCAAGGGGGTTTTGTCATGCGTCCGGGAGCAGGAGGAGGACGATGATTTTAAGAAACATTTTAGAAAAGTCCGGAAGGAGATCAAAGCCGGCTGCAGAAACCGTTCAAGGGACTTATATCTCTTTGGAAGGGGAAGATGTCATGTTCGAACGAATCGATACGGTATTTGTCCGTGTGCCTGATCTGGACGCGGCCAAGACATGGTACATGGAGGTGCTCGGGCTTGCCCTGAAATGGGACAATGATCATATTGCCGTCCTGGCGCTGGGCGAGACGCCCCTCACGTTGCTGAAGACGGAAGCTTCATCGTTCCGCCCGGCGGCGGAGGCGGCATTCAATTTCTATGTGAAGGATGCGGAAGCCGCACATCGGCACTTGCGGGCTGCCGGAGTCGAGGTATCTGCGGTGGAGGAAGGGGAAGGCGTGCAGTGGTTTTTATTTCAAGATCATTGCGGCAACGCCTTGGAGGTATGCTCCTTCTAAGGTCGTATGACGTCCGGCCTCAAGTTGTCCTGCCCTGGCAAATCGCATATACTGAAGAGGAATGATGCGGAGGCCGGGAGGAGGAGATGATGTTGGAACAGGAGCGCAGGATTGCGCTGATTACAGGCAGTGCCAAAGGGCTGGGGAAAATGGCCGCGCTCGCCTTGGCCGAAGCCGGACATGACATTGTTCTGAATTATATGCATAGCGAACGCGAGGCAACCGAGCTCCAACGCCGGATTGCTTCCATGGGAGTCCGCTGCTTGCTCGTCCAAGCCGACATTTCGAAGACGGAAGATGTCAAGCGGCTCGTCCATACGATGAATGAACGAATAGGCATGGCGGATATCGTCGTCAACAATGCCGGACCCTTCGTCCGGGAACGCCGCCTGTTCGCTGATTATACCGAAGAGGAAATTCTGTTTCTGCTGAACGGCAACCTGACCGGCGTCATGCTGCTCGATCATATGCTGCTCCCCTCGATGCGCCGGCGCGGGTGGGGGCGAATCATCCATTACGGGTTCGGCCATGCGGGAGAAGCTCGTTCGTGGCCGCATCGCGCCGTGTACGCCGCAGCCAAGGTCGGACTCGTCTCTTTTACGAAGACGCTGGCCGTGGAGGAGGCTCCGTATGGCATTACGGTCAACATGATCTGCCCCGGAGATATTCGCGGCGATAACAAGGAGCGGCGCATCGACGAGGTGCAGGGCGTGAAGGATGAAGAGACGCCGCGCGGCCGTCCAGGCACGGGCGAGGATGTGACTCGGGTCATTCGCTTTTTGTGCGAGGAGCAATCGGATTTTTTCACGGGCAATATCATGAATGTATCGGGCGGACTCGACCCGATACGGGCCAATATCGGCAACCTTACATGAGCCGGGGAACGACAAACTCGGGCATGCGGTTATAAAAGTTTATTTTTTGAACAACCTCTAGTAAGGGTGTATATTGCGTTATGCTGGAGCTTAATGCCCCTGTCCTGACAAGAGCGCGGTGCGCCGCGCTTTTCAGCCGGATGGAGGGCGTTTTTTCATATCGCGTGAGACGAACAGGTGGTAGACAAGATGAGCAGACTGACCAAAGAATTGGCGCAGGAAATTGTGACGCGGACGATGCAAGTCATTCACTATAATGTGAACGTCATGGACGAACGAGGGCGGATTATCGGGTCCGGAGACCGTTCGCGCTTATATCAGAAGCATGAAGGGGCGGTCATCGCCATTGAGCGGAAGGGGCGCTTCGAGATAGATGAGGAGAGCGCGCGCAAGCTGCAAGGGGTGCTGCCCGGCACGAATCTGGCGATTCAGTTCCAGGGCGAAGTCGTGGGCGTCATCGGCATTACCGGCGATCCGAACGAGGTGACCAAGTACGGCGAGCTGGTGAAAATGACCGCGGAAATGTATCTGGAGCAAGCCGATCTGCTGGAAAAAGCCCAGTGGGACAAGCGGATGAAGGAGGATTTCCTGCTATCCGTCATTCACGCGGACGGCAAGGATAACGACATGCTGCGCCTTCAGGCGGAACGGATCGGCTTCAATCCGGATCGGGCGCGCGTCGCGTGCATTATGGAGTTGACAGGGACGGAGAACGCGGATGCCCTGCCTACGCTCAAGCGGGTGGTCGAGCTGCTGGAGGGGCGGCCCGCTATTGACCTGATCGCCATCCGCAATACGCGCCAGATCGTGCTGTTCAAGCCGCATCTTCATCCGCGCGAGCCGGGGGCCGATATATGCGAAGGCATCGGCCGCATCCGTAGACTGCTGGAGGAGAAGCAGATTGCGCCCCTCCGCATCGCCGTCGGCAAAGCGTATTCCGGTATCGGCGGCTTAATCGCGTCATACCGTTCCGCGCAGGATACGATGCGGGCGGGCCAGGCGATTTTCCCGGAGCAGACGGTATATTACAGCGAAGACATGCCGAACGAGACCGCGGCGGCCAACGTCAAGCCGTCATGGATAGGGGAAGAGCTGCGCCGGCTATGGCGGCGGTTCGCGCAGGAGGACAAGAGCGGGGAGCTGCAGCAGACGCTCCAGGCTTATTATGAGGAGAACGGCGAGCAGCAGCGCATCGCGGAGCGGTTGGCGATTCACCGGAATACGCTTCGTTACCGCCTGCAGCGTATTCATGAAGCGACCGGGAAGGACCCGAAGCATTTTCGCGACTTATATACGCTGATGACGGCCCGCTGGTTAAGCGCCTTGGGGGACAAGGAGAACGAGAGCAGCGTCTGAGCGGGTCCGCATCTATTGTGCATTTGAACAAAAAACAGGCTCAGTAAAGCGCTGTATTTCATTTTTATGCATGATGAAGCGCTTTCACATTACAGGTACAGTAATAGTACAAGGATTTGATATAACACCTTAGGGGGAGTACACTATGGACGTATCTGTAACTGTGCTCGGTGCTTTGACGGCATTGGTCGTAGCCATTGTGTTGATATTGCGTAAAGTTCCTCCGGCGTACGGCATGATGATTGGTGCGCTCGCCGGCGGGATCGTCGGTGGAATCGGGTTGGTCGATTCCGTAAACCTGATGATGGATGGCGCTAAGGGCATGATACCGGCCGTGCTGCGCATCCTGGCGGCCGGCGTGCTGGCCGGCGTCCTGATTGAATCGGGCGGGGCCAAGACAATCGCCGAGACGTTGGTTCGCAAGGTCGGCGAGACGCGCGCCTTGTTGGCGCTGGCGTTCGCGACGATGGTGCTGACGGCGGTCGGCGTTTTCATCGACGTCGCGGTCATTACGGTGGCGCCGATTGCGCTCGCGATTGCGCAGCGTGCCGGCTTGTCCCGTATGGCGATCCTGCTTGCCATGATCGGCGGCGGCAAGGCCGGCAACATTATGTCGCCGAATCCGAACGCCATCTCGGCGGCGGAGGCATTCAACATTCCGCTGACATCGATGATGATGGCGGGAATTATACCGGCTCTGTTTGGGCTTTTGGTCACCTATATGATCGCGAAGCGATTGACGAAGAAGGGCACAATGATTGCTGTTCAAGAAAGCGTTGACAATGGCGAGCAGCAGCTTCCAAGCTTCCTGGCGGCGATGATGGCTCCGCTCACGGCGATTGTGCTGCTGGCGCTGCGCCCGCTGGCCGGCATCGTCATCGATCCAATTATCGCTTTGCCGGCCGGGGGCTTCGTTGGCGCTTTGTGCATGGGGCGCATCAAGCAGATCAATCAATATGCGATATCGGGCCTGGGCAAAATGACGGGCGTAGCGGTTATGCTGCTCGGCACGGGGACGTTGGCAGGCATTATATCGAACTCGCAATTGAAGAATGTCATCATCGACAGTCTGGCCTCTTCCGGCCTGCCGGCTTACTTGCTGGCCCCGATAAGCGGCGCGTTCATGTCCTTGGCCACCGCCTCGACGACGGCAGGCACGGCGGTCGCAAGCTCGGTGTTCGGCTCGACGATTATGGAGCTTGGCGTCGCTTCTCTGGGCGCTGCGGCCATGATTCATGCCGGTGCGACCGTCTTCGACCATATGCCGCACGGCAGCTTCTTCCACGCGACAGGCGGAAGCGTTAACATGGCGATGAAGGAGCGGCTGCGTCTCATTCCGTATGAGACGGCGATCGGTCTCGTCCTGGCCATTGTCTCGACACTGGTGTTCGGCGTATTCGGCTGGTTCTTGTAACCCGGGATTGCACTGGGGAGTAGATTCCGTTGGTTAAGGTTTGATGGAGAGGGAGTGGAGAGAAATGAAGGTTGTAATTGCTCCAGACTCATTTAAAGAGAGCTTGTCCGCAATGGAGGCATGTCATGCGATAGAGAAAGGATGGCGCCATGTCTACCCTGAAGCGGAAATCGTACATGTGCCGATGGCTGACGGTGGTGAGGGCACGGTTCAGTCCTTGGTCGATGCGACAGGCGGACGCTTGATTCACCGCGAAGTGACGGGACCGCTCGGCACGCCCGTGACCGCGTTCTACGGCTTGCTGGGCGACGGGAAGACGGCGGTCATCGAGATGGCGGCCGCCTCAGGGATTGCGCTCGTGCCGCCGGCGCAGCGCAATCCGCTTGCGACAACGACGCGCGGTACAGGCGAGCTGATTCAGTCGGCGCTGGACGAAGGCGTCAGCACGATTATTCTCGGCTTGGGCGGCAGCGCCACGAACGACGGCGGCGCGGGCATGGCGCAGGCGCTCGGCGTGCGGCTGCTTGACGCCGGCGGCGCGGACATCGGCCATGGCGGCGGGGAATTGCATCGCATCGCCCGCATCGATATGAGCGGAGCCGATCCGCGGCTGAAGGGAGTGGCCTTCGTGGCCGCGTGCGATGTGGACAACCCGCTGACCGGAGAGCGGGGGGCCTCGGCCGTATTCGGCCCGCAGAAAGGCGCCGGGCCGGACATGGTGCGGCAGCTCGACGCCAATCTCGCCCATTATGCGGCGATGATTAAGACCGGCTTGGGCCGCGACGTGGCCGGCATTCCCGGCGCGGGCGCAGCCGGAGGGCTTGGCGCGGGCGTGCTTGCCTTTTTGGACGCCGAGCTGAAGCGGGGCGTCGATATCGTCATCGAAGCGACCGGGCTTGCTTCGCATGTGAAGGATGCGGATCTCGTCATTACGGGGGAAGGCCGCATCGACAGTCAGACGATTTATGGCAAGACGCCGATGGGCGTGGCCAACACGGCCAAGCGGTATGGCGTGCCGGTCATCGGCATCGCGGGCTCGCTGGCGGACGGGCATGAAGTGGTGCATGAGCACGGCATCGATATGGTGTTCACGATCGTGCCCGGCGTATGCAGCCTGGACGAGGCGATGAGACAAGCCGCTTCCAATATGGAGCGCACGGCGCGCAACATTGCGAAGACGTTGCAATGCGGCGGCAGTCTGACAAAATAAGGCGAGTGATATGGGGCGGACGCTTTCTTATTGGAAGGCGCCGCCTCTTTTCATGTCAGGACGGTCACAAAAAATTCATCTTGCTCATGTCGATATATGAAGAATTGCATGCTGACATGATATACTGTTAAGTAAGAAGCAATGAAATACGATATTGGCTTTTCTTTGCTCGACGAATCTACCTCTATACCGAGAGGAGGCGGACATCATAGAATTCAGGGTCAAGGATTTGTTACAGATCGACACATTGAAGCAAGCGTTCGTCGTCAGCGGCAAGCAGGGTCTGAACAACCTTGTTCGCGGAGTGACAATAATTGAAGCGCCGGATATCGCCGAGTGGATCAACGGGGGAGAATTGCTGTTGACGAGTCTTTACCCGCTGCAATCTTTCGATTATAGCGAGCAGCAGACCTTCATGGCGCAGTTGTCTGATAAAAAAGTAAGCGCTCTCGTTATCAAGACGGGGCGATTCGTTCATGATATTCCATCCGGCATCATTGAAGCATCAGAGAGGCTTCATCTGCCTATCATTCAAATCCCGAAGCAAGTTCCTTATCGTGAAATTATGTATCCGGTGATGGAATTACTTTTTAACAACCAAGTGGTAAAGCTCAAGTATTTTAAAGAAGTCCATGACCGATTTATCGCGCTTACGCTTGCCAATAAAGGTGCGGAAAATATTATCATGTCCTTGAAAAAACTGATTGGCAACCCGGTTACTTTATTTGACCGGAACTTTTATCCCATATCGGCGACCGACCCGGATCTGGTGCAGTTTGAGGTGCTGGATCACGAGGAAGTGGATGGTGCCCGCATCGATACGGAATTTGCTTGTTACCGGCAGCGCGTGCTCTACCCGGAATGGGGGGGACGAACGTGCGAGCATCTTGTTGTTCCGGTAGAAACAGTAAATCATATCAAGATACATCTCGTTATCCATGAGACGCGCAAAACCGTGGAAGCGCTTGATTTCATTGCTATTGAAAACGCAGCTACCTCCTTGTCGCTCGATCTCGTCAAGCAATATGCCGTAGCCGAAGTGGAGATGAAATTCAAAGACGACTTAATCGATGATCTGCTCAACGCCAAGATCGAATCGCTGCAGAGCGTATACCAGAGGGCCAATTTGATTGGCTGGGATTTGAACAAGACCTATGTCGTCGTGCTGTTCCGGCTGCAGATTGTGGATGGTTACGATGAGAAGGAACTGGATCTGTACAGTCTTCATCATCCATATCAGCGCTTGCTGTATGATATGATTCAGCGGCAGCTACCGGAAGGCACCATCCGGATCCGTAACGATCAGCTCGTTGTACTGTGGGGGATCGAGACTCCTCCAGCTGATAAAACAGCCTCCTTGCGCATGATAAAGGCGGCAGCCAGGAACATCCAGCACACATTTTGCAAACGAATTCAAAGCATCGATCTGCAGGTTGGGATCGGGAATGCGGCCCATGCGATATCGGAGCTGCCCCGCAGCTATAAGGAAGCCCAAGATGCATTGCAGCTTGGGACATTGATTAATGGCAATTCCGCGATTTCGGCCTTTGCGGATTTGGGCATATACCGCTTGCTCTGTCAAATCGAAGATGCCGACGAACTCGCAAAGTTCATTCCGCTATCATTAAAGAAATTGCTGGCCTACAAACAGCCGAACCGGGAAGATTTAATCAAAACGCTGCAGACGTTTTTAGAGCATCACCAAAACGCCGCCAAAACAGCCGAGGAGCTGTACGTCCACTATAAGACCGTGACCTACCGGATTGAACGGATCAAGGAGATCACCGGCATGGATATGGATGACCCGGATGAGATGCTGTCGGTCCAAGTCGGATTGAAAATTCTCGTCTTGCTCAACGATCATCCTGTCGCATCGCATCCAGAGCTTGTGGGCGTGTAGTCAAGACAACATACGGCCTTCACCATCCAGGCTCCGCTTAAGGAGAGCCATCGAGCTCTTTGTTAGCGGAGTTTTTGGCATATCAAAAGCTAGAGAACACAAATATGTGACGCCTCTTATAAACAATCTCCCATCGGGTCAGGAAAGCGACTATGCCCGGAGTTTCTTATGATCAATCTCCCATCGGGTCAGGAAAGCGACTATGCCCGGAGCTTCTTATGACCACTCTCCCATCGAGTCAGGAAAGCGTATATGCATGGAGTTCCTTATGACCACTCTCCCATCGACTCAGGAAAGAGTATATGCCCGGAGCTTCTTATGATCAATCTCCCATCGGGTCAGGAAAGCGTATATGCATGGAGTTTCTTATGACCACTCTCCCATCGAGTCAGGAAAGCGACTATGCCCGGAGTTCCTTATGACCAAACTCCCATTGAGTCAGGAAAGCGACTATGGCCGGAGCTTCTTATGACCACTCTCCCACCGAGTCAGGAAAGCGTATATGCATGGAGTTCCTTATGACCAAACTCCCATTGGGTCAGGAAAGCGTATATGCATGGAGTTCCTTATGACCACTCTCCCATTGGGTCAGGAAAGCGTATATGCATGGAGTTCCTTATGACCACTCTCCCATTGGGTCAGGAAAGCGTATATGCATGGAGTTCCTTATGACCACTCTCCCATCGAGTCAGGAAAGAGTATATGCCCGGAGCTTCTTATGATCAATCTCCCATCGGGTCAGGAAAGCGACTATGCCCGGAGTTCCTTATGACCAAACTCCCATTGGGTCAGGAAGGAGTATATGTGTGGGAGTTCCTTATGACCAATCTTCCATCGGGTCAGGAAACTGAATACGTCCGGGGTTCCTTATTAGCAATCTCCCCAGGGCTCAGGAAGTATCTGTATGAACCATTAAAAGCAGTATCCGAAGCGATCAGAACCAGCTCTTGCACGTATGACTTTGGTATATGGGTCATTTTCCCTTGCTTGCAGCATAGATAGTCAGGCTGTTGCCCAGTGGCCTAGGGTCATATCACAAACCTAACCAAAGCAGGTCGAACCTTACCCAATGGGAGAGTGATGCAAAGAGCAGAAACGGAAGGTAACCTGACTCAATGGGAGTGTGGTGCAAAGAGTAGAAACGGAGAGCGGACCTGCTTCAATAGGAGAGTAATTGCAAAGAGCAGAAATGGAGAGCGAACCTGACCCAATGGGAGAGTGATGCAAAGAGAAGAAACGGAGAGCGGACCTGACCCAATGGGAGAGTGGGGCAAAAGAGCTTTGATCCAATAGGTGACTGTTAAGCAATAAACTAAAACTGGGTGGAGGGCACTCCATCTGTGAATTCTGTAAACGATTGGCGGCTTTTCATCCACAGGAAAGCCGCTTTTTTGTAGCCTTTATCCGAAGTGGATAAAAAGGCGGGGTGTTTTTTATCGAGATGCCTCGATGTTATTCGTTTTTGAAGCGTTTACAATCAAGGTGCAAGCAAAAAACGACCTTATTTTATGCGAGTTCAAAAGGTCACACCTGCAGGGATTTCAAGTTGATCAGTGGGCGGTTTGAACAGCTAAGGTTGCGCCACGGATAAGCGGCACGCCGTTTATCCCGCTTGGATAATGCGCACATCTTACAGAAAGGACAGATATGGTCATGGATAATATCCAAACGGAAACGGTTCGTCTTGTCGAATGGCTGAGCGAGTTCGGTAAAGACCCGGCTGGAGGCGTATCGCGCCTGCTCTATTCCGAAGCGTGGACAGCTGCGCAAAAAGCTTTGGAGCAGTACATGCAAGCAGAAGGCTTCACCACGTATTACGATGAGGTCGGCAATTTGTTCGGGCGGTTGGAAGGAAGCCAGTTCCCGGATGAAACGATTATGAGCGGCTCTCATGTGGACACCGTTCTGAACGGTGGTAAGTATGACGGGCAATATGGCATTCTCGCCGCTTTGATGGCGATTAAGACTTTGAAGGAAACGTATGGCCAGCCGCTGCGCACGCTGGAGGTGGTCTCGTTCGCGGAAGAAGAGGGCAGCCGCTTCCCGTATACGTTCTGGGGCAGCAAAAATGTGGTGGGTATCGCTAAAAAGGAGGACGTGCAGGACATCGCCGACTTCAAAGGCGTGCGCTTCACGGAAGCGATGGAGCAAGCGGGCTTCGGCTTCCGCAAGGAGCCGGTGAAGCCGCGCACCGATATTCAAGCGTTTGTCGAGCTGCACATTGAGCAGGGCAACGTATTGGAACGCGAAGGCCTGTCCGTTGGCGTCGTTCACAGCATCGTCGGCCAGCGGCGCTTCACCGTCGAGATTGCGGGAGAGGCCAATCATGCCGGCACGACGCCGATGGGTTACCGCAAAGATGCGGTTCACGCAGCAGGCCGGATGATTCAGCAAATTCTGGATCTGGCGCAAGCGAATGGCGATCCGCTCGTAACAACGGTCGGCAAGATCGAGGTGACGCCGAATGTGGTCAATGTCGTGCCGGGCAAGGCGCTGTTCACGCTCGATATCCGCCATACGGACAAAGCGGAGCTGATCCGGTTCACGGATGAAGTGACGGAGCTGATGGAGCGCACTGCTGAAGCAATCGGCGTGGAATTGAAGGTAGATATGTGGATGGATGAGGATCCTGTCCCTATGGACCAACGGATTCTCGACGTACTAGAACGGCAGTGCCGGACGAATAACATTCCGTTCAAGCTGATGCACAGCGGAGCGGGTCACGATTCTCAGATTATGGCGAAATTTGTGCCTACGGCCATGCTGTTCGTTCCAAGCCGCAATGGAATTAGCCACAATCCGGCAGAGTATACGAGTCCGGAGCATCTGGCAGACGGGGTTCGCGCTTTGACCTACGCGCTGCACGAGTTGGCGTACCAAGCATGATAGGCATTAAACAAAGGACAAGCAGGCAGGCACAAATTGATTTGCGCTGAGGAGAGTGAGAATTATGAGGGACGTCAGCCAACAGGGTAAGTGGGAATATTGGAAAAAAGTCATCGTCATGCTTTGTCTCGGATGGACGGTCATTTGGATCTACCGCACCATCTTGAATCCGATTCTTCCCGAAATTCAACAAGATTTAAATGTAACGTCAGATGCAAGCATGGGCCTCATCTTCAGTGTATTTTTCTTCGCCTATACGATGATGCAAATTCCGTCAGGATTGTTGGCAGATAAGTTTGGACGGAAGACGATTATCATTCCGGGATTTATTTTGTTCACCTTGGGGGCAATTCTTGTCGGGTTCTCGACCTCACTCATGTTCATCCTGGTCGCGAGCTTCATTACCGGGTTGGGGCAAGGTACTTATTATGGTCCGGCCTATTCCATCTCATCGGAGACGATTCCGAAGGAGAAGCGGGGCATTTCCACGGCGATCATTAACAGCGGCTCCGCTATCGGTATGGCCATCGGCCTTATTGGATCGAGCTTCCTGGTGAAGGATGCCGGCTGGGATTGGCGGGTGCTGCTCTTTATTACGGCAGGTTTGGCCTTCAGCTTAATGCTGGTTTTTGCCAAAAATATCAAGAAGAACACGCCGCAGTCCAAAATGGCTGGGGGGACTTCGGACGCGGAGAACCAAGACAAGGCGACATTTAAACGGCTGTTAGCCAATCCGAAGATGGTTGCCTCCTATGTGCTGTATTTTGCGACTTGTTATGGATATTACATGATCGTGACCTGGCTCCCGTCGTATTTGCAGGATGAGCGGGGCTTCGAAGGGACAGCGATCGGCTTCGCGGCCGCTCTGGTTGCGTTCAGCGCAGTGCCTGGCGCCTTGCTGTTCAGCCGGATGTCGGACAAGTTCATGCACAAGAAGGTTACATTTATCATCATTTTGGAGCTGTTGGCCGCGGTGATGCTGTACTTGACCGTCTCGGTCCAGACGACCACTTTGCTTATAGTCTGCCTTATCTTGTACGGCTTCCTCGGCAAGCTGGCCGTCGAGCCGATCTTAATCTCGTATGTGGCGGATATCGCGCCGAAGCAAGGAGTCGGGTCTACGTTCGGAATTTTCAACTTTTTCGGCATGATGTCATCGGTCGTAGCTCCGTTCGTTACCGGTCTGATTTCCGACGCGACGGGCAGTAAAGTATTGGGCTTCTATCTGGCGACGATCATTATCTTGGTCGGGTCGGCCGTGATGCTGGCGGCTAATATGAAGAAGACGCCACGGACATCTTAATTAGTAGAAGGAGAGTGTGCAATATGGGTTATCCAAAAGATTTGTTGTCGAGCCGTTCCATCATCAAGCGCGGCAATTTTGCCTTGATCCCGCCGGAGGGCCTGGTCAAAAATACGGTGCCTGGCTTTGAGCAATGCGATATCACGATTCTGGCATCTCCGCGGCTTGGCGCCAAATTCGTCGATTACGTCGTGACGATGCACGAGGGCGGGAAGAACGCCCGGGGCTTCGGCGAAGCCGGCGTGGAAACGTTCGTGTACTGCATGGAAGGACGGGTGAAGGCTTCTGCGGATGAGCAGTCGTTCTCGCTGCAGGAAGGCGGTTACCTGTATTGCCCTCCGGGCGTGAAGCTGTACTTGGAGAACGAGCAGGCAGAAGATACTCGCTTGTTCCTGTACAAGCAGAAATATACGCCGCTCGAGGGAGGCGCCCTTCCATGGGTCGTGTCGGGGAATGTGCATGAGCTGGAAGCGGTGGATTACGACGACATGGCGAACGTCAAGCTGAAGGATTTGCTGCCGACCGACCTTGCCTTCGATATGAATTTTCATATTTTGTCGTTCGAGCCGGGCGGCTGCCATCCGTTTGTAGAGACGCATTATCAGGAGCATGGGGCGATTATGCTGTCCGGCGAAGGCGTCTACAATCTGGACAATGAATGGATTCCGATCAAAAAAGGAGACTACCTCTATATGGGGCCATACGTGCCGCAAGCGACCTATGCAGTGGGTAGAGAACCGTTCGCCTACTTGTATTCCAAGGATTGCAACCGGGACGCCACCCTGTAGGAGACGCAGGGCTACCGCAACCTCCCAATGGGAGAAGCGGGCCGTCAGACACCGCCTTCCCTGCTGCGGGCCGGGGCTTGCTCCGCCCGGCAGCGGGGGAAGGCGGAATACTTGCCAGAGAGGGAATGGACATGAGAGTAAGCAAACAGAAATTGCATGAGCTAATCCGGACAAAATTATCCCGGGCCGGACTATCGGCCGCGCATGCGGATGTAGTGGCGGAAGTGCTCGTTCATGCCGATGTCCGCGGGGTTCACTCGCATGGCGCCATGCGGGTCGAATATTATGCGGAGCGGATTGCCAAAGGCGGCACGAACGTGAATCCCCAATTCGAATTCAAGAAGACGGGGACATGCTCCGCCGTGTTCGACGGGGATAACGGAGCGGGACATGTGGCGGCCAAGCAGGCAATGGCAGAGGCCGTCAATATCGCGAAGGAGCATGGCGTCGCGGTCGTCGGGGTACGGCGAATCGGACATAGCGGCTCCCTGTCCTATTATGTGCAGCAAGCGGCGCGGGAAGGGCTGATCGGCATTTCGGTCTGCCAATCCGATCCGATGGTGGTGCCTTTCGGCGGGGCCGAGCCTTATTATGGCACGAACCCGATTGCTTTTGCCGCACCAGGCGAAGGGAACGAACTCATGACCTTCGATATGGCAACGACTGTCCAGGCTTGGGGAAAAATTTTGCATGCCCGTTCGAAGCATGAGTCGATTCCGGAAACATGGGCTGTCGATGAACGGGGTGTGCCGACGACCGACCCGTTCCAGGTGAATGCGCTGCTTCCGATTGCCGGACCGAAAGGGTACGGCTTGATGATGATGGTCGATGTGCTGTCCGGCATTTTGCTCGGACTGCCGTTCGGGAATCAGGTCAGCTCCATGTATCATGACTTGACCGAAGGCCGGAACCTGGGCCAGCTTCATATCGTGCTGGATCCGTCCTTCTTTACTGATTTGGAGACGTTCCGGCGCAATATTTCGAAGACGATGAGCGATCTGAACGGCATCAAGCCGGCGCCTGGCTTCGAGCGCGTGCTGTATCCGGGCCAGAATTATGACCTGATTGAACAGGAGAATGAAGCGAACGGCATCGAGATTGTGGATGAGGTGTATGACTATCTCGTCTCTGATGTGATTCATAACAATGCGTACGACCATAAAGATCCGTTTGCCAAGTGACTTTTTTCGCTGAGTAGGGGATCCAACCACTCCAGAGGGAAATCGTCCATACCGAACGGACAACCAGAGGTGAACTAGAATGCTGCATACGATCATTAAAAAAAATTCGTATCAAGATTCCGTCAATTTAATGCTTCTCACGAATCATATTTCTGCGCTGGAAGGCGTCAAGCAAGCATCGATCATGATGGGAACGCCGGCCAACAAGGACATTATGAACAATTCCGGCTTATACACGGATGAACTCGAGCAAGCCGGGGCCAATGACATGTGCATCGTCATCGATGCCGAGGAGCAGAGCAATCTGGATGACATTCTCGCTGCGGTCGACAGCTTTCTGAGCGACCAATCGGTCAGCTCCGCTTCGTCCTCGCTCGAGAGCGTACGCTCGTGGGAGCGGGCTCTGAAGGAGAACCCGGGCGCCAACCTGGCCATTATCTCGGTACCGGGCCAATACGCGGCGGGGGAAGCGGAAAAAGCGCTCGATTATGGCCTGCATGCGTTCATTTTCAGTGACAATGTGTCTGTGGAGGAAGAACTGAAGCTGAAGCAGAAGGCGCATGAAAAAGGACTGCTCGTCATGGGTCCGGATTGCGGCACGGGGATCTTGTCGGGGGTTCCGCTCGCCTTCGCGAACCGCGTCAAGGCAGGCAATATCGGCGTCGTCGGCGCCTCGGGCACAGGCATCCAAGAGGTGACGACGCTCATCGACCGCATGGGCGGCGGGATCAGCCATGCGATCGGTACTGGCGGGCGCGACCTCTCGGAGTCGGTCGGAGCGATTACGATGCTGGACGGCATCCGCGGACTGGAGCATAACGACCAGACCGAGGTGATCGTCATCGTGTCCAAGCCACCGGCGAAGGCGGTGCGCGATCAGGTGGTCCGCCAGCTGCAAGGGATGTCGAAGCCGGCGGTTACCCTGTTCCTCGGAGAGAAGCCGTCCGCACATGAAGGCAATGTCTATCAAGCCTATACCTTGGAAGAAGCAGCCAGAATTGCCGTCGACCTGGCCAAAGGCGCCGATGTGCAGCCGCTGTACAGCGTGCCGCTCGACGTGCCGAAGATGGATTTGCAGCCGGGGCAGACCTCGATTCAAGGCCTGTATGCCGGCGGTACCCTGGCCGCTGAAGCAGCGATGCTCATCGCGGATGCGCTTCAATTGAAAGACGGCCTGATTCATGAAGACGGTTACGTCCTCAAATCGAACGGTCATGCGATTGTCGATTTGGGCGATGACATGTATACGCAGGGCAAGCCGCATCCGATGATCGATCCGGCTACCCGGGTTCAGTATATCGAGAAGGCGGCCCAAGATCCGGCGACAGCGGTCATTCTGTTCGACGTCGTGCTTGGATACGGCAGCCATGATGATATGGCGAGCGTGCTGGCGCCGGTGATCGAAAGAGCGATTGCGAAGGCGAAGGCGGAAGGGCGCAACCTCTACTTTGTGGGTGTCCTGTGCGGCACGCAGCAGGATCCGCAGTCTTATGCGGAGCAGAAGCGCAAGTTCGAAGAAGCGGGCGTGCTGGTGAAGGAGAGCAATAATCAAGCGGTGCGCACGGTTCTGGCGATGATGAACCTCAGCCTGGAGGACGCGCCGAAGACGCACCGTCCGGCGGCAGCGGTCATGCCGGAAGAGACCTCCGCGTCCGCGCCTGTCGCGGCGCTGCTTGGCGGGAAGCCTTCCGTCATCAATGTGGGGCTGCAGAAGTTCACGCAAGCCATTCTTGCAAGCGGCGCCACGGCAATTCAATACGATTGGCGGCCGGTTGCGGGCGGCAGCGTGAAGATGCAGCGCGTATTGAAGCTACTGAACGAGTACCGGTTTACGAATTAGTATCCGGTGTCGCTTTTCCCGTGGACGATGAATCCACTCCTGTGAACCGCGTCCATGACGAACCATCGACGCCGCAGACGAACAGCTGGGAGGGAATTACAAATGAAATTTAATACTATTGATGAAGCCAACCAGGCGGTAATTGACAAGATTTCCGGCGGCACGCCGTTCCTCGTCGATGCCGTGCCGGCTCACACCGTTATTCCGGAACTGGAAGGCAAGACGCTGCTGCATGCAGGTCCGCCGATCGCCTACCAAGACATGACGGGACCGATGCAAGGCTCATGCGTAGGCGCCGCGTTATTCGAGGGCTGGGCGAAGGACGAGGCTGAGGCCCGCGCCATGCTGGAACGGGGCGACATCCGCTTCATGCCGTGCCACCATGTGAAGGCCGTCGGACCGATGGGAGGCATCACGTCCGGCAATATGCCGGTATTCGTCGTCAAGAACCGCTCCGAAGGCAATGAAGCGTACTGCATTATGAATGAAGGCATCGGCAAGGTGCTTCGCTTCGGCGCTTATTCGGAAGAGGTCATCACGCGCCTGAGATGGATGAGGGACGTGCTCGGCCCGACGCTGTCCCGCGCGTTGAAGGCGACGGAGGAAGGTCTGAATCTGAATGTCATGATCGCGAAGGCGATTACGATGGGGGACGAATTCCATCAGCGCAACATCGCCGCTTCGCTTGTCTTTTTGAAGGAAATCAGCCCTTATATCGTTAGTTTGGATATGGATAAGCAAGAGATGCAGAGCGTCATTAAATTTTTGGCGGATACGGATCAGTTCTTCTTGAACATCATGATGGCGGCGTCCAAGGCTGTCATGGACGGTGCGCGCACGATCGAAGCCGGCACGGTGGTCACTGCGATGTGCCGTAATGGACGCGACTTCGGCATCCGCATCAGCGGCATGGGCGACGAATGGTTCACCGCGCCGGTGAACACGCCGCAGGGACTGTTCTTCACGGGCTACTCGCAAGAGGATGCCAACCCGGACATCGGCGACAGCGCGATTACGGAGACGTTCGGCGTCGGGGGGATGGCGATGATTGCCGCTCCGGGCGTAACTCGCTTCGTCGGGGCCGGCGGATTCCACGATGCGCTGGCGACGAGCAACGAGATGGTCGAGATCTCGATCGACCAAAATCCGAACTTCACGGTTCCAACCTGGAACTTCCGCGGCATTTGCCTCGGCATCGATGCGAGAAAGGTCGTAGAAACGGGAATTACGCCTGTAATTAATACCGGGATCGCCCATAAGGAGCCAGGTGTGGGACAGATCGGCGCAGGCACGGTCCGTCCGCCTGTCGAATGCTTCGAGAAGGCGCTGGAAGCGTATGCAGCCAAGCTCGGACTTCTGTAACACGCCGCAGCATACGCATTGTCTCAAGGGAGAGGAGATGGACGCCCAGCTTGGGGCGCTCCTCGCCCAGAGGCCGAAGGGCCGCGTCCACAGCATCTTCGAGAACGGCATCAACCTGGCGATGGGAGACTCGTTGATTTTTGTCGGCACGACGAAGAACGGCAGGCTTCCGTTCGGCATCCATATGGGGCAGGACAGCGTCAGCAGGCTGCGCCGCCATGTCCGGCTCGATGACACCGTCGTGGCTGAAGGGGCGGACACGATTCGCTTTCTCCATCCAGACGGTCCGCTGACGCTTGATCTGGCGCAGGCCGTCCCATTCCAGTATGAGATCCGATCGGATCGGTATCACTGTTTTCGTGATTTATTTCACGTAAACGAATTTATGAAAACCTGCCTCGCCTGGGGCGTGCCGACCGGACTCGATGTGGAATGGGACCGCTTTCTCGCGAATGAATACCGGCCGGATGAACCGCAGTACGCTGTGGTGCGGCAGGCGGAGCAGCTGCTTGACGGCCTGTTGTCCGGCGAGGTTCAAGCGGTCGAGGCGCCTTTGCGCTATTTTCTTGGGCGAGGGCCGGGACTGACGCCGTCGGGAGATGACTTTCTCGTCGGCGTGCTGGCCGTTCATAAGCTAACCGGCGCCTTTCATCCCGCGTGTGTGGCCAGCTTGCGTCATATGGTGGAGAGAGAAGCCATCACGACGGACGTCAGCAGAGCCTATTTGCTTCATGCGCTGCAAGGCCGCTTCAGCGACAAGGTCACCCGGGTGATGAACGCGATGGTAAGGGAAGATATGAAAGATATAGAAAACGCAGCTCCGCTCAATGCCAATCTTGAGCAGATGCTTCAGACCGGACACAGCTCCGGGATCGATACGGCATTCGGGATCGCCAGTGCCATCATGGCCCTTAGGAGGTAGGAAAGAACATGTCAAAACGAGTTGTGATCGCATTTGGGGGCAACGCCATCTTGCAGCCTCATCAAGCTGCAACCTATGAGAACCAGCTTGCCAATGTGCGCAGCAGCAGCAAGAAGATTGCCGATATCGTGGAAGCGGGCTACGAAGTCATCATTACGCACGGCAACGGCCCGCAGGTGGGATTGATTTTGCAGCAAAATGAAGAAGCGAAAGAGGTTGTTCCACCATTTCCATTGGACGTGTGCAGTGCGGAGTCTCAGGGCTTCATCGGATACATGATTGATCAATGCTTGAAAAACGAGCTGCGCAAGCGGGGGTTGCCGCAGCAGGTCGTCAGTGTGCTTACCCAGACGAGAGTATCACCGGAGGATGAAGCGTTCCTTCATCCAACGAAGCCGATCGGCGTCTTCTACACCGAGGAAGAAGCGAAGCGGCTGATGCAGGACAAAGGCTGGAACATGCAGGAAGATGCAGGCCGGGGGTGGAGACGCGTCGTGCCTTCGCCGCAGCCGCAATCGATTGTGGAGGCGGATACGATTATGAAGCTCGTCGCAAGCGGTGCCATTGTCATTGGCGCCGGCGGCGGAGGCATTCCGGTCGTGCAAGCCGAGGACGGCACGATTGCCGGGGTCGAAGCGGTGATTGACAAGGATCGCAGCGGTCTCAAATTGGCCCAGGAAGCGAACGCCGATATTTTTATGATGGTCACCGATGTGAAAAATGTCTATATTCATTACGGCAAGCCGGAGCAGAAGGCGCTGGGGCATATCACTACGGAAGAAGCCAAGCAATATGTCCGGGAAGGGCATTTCTCCAGCGGCAGCATGGGGCCGAAGATGGAGGCCGCCCTGGCATTTGCGGAACTTGGCAAGCACGCTATCATTTGCTCGCTTGACGATGCCGCTCTGGCTCTTCAAGGAACAACCGGAACGCATATTTCCTAATATAGTACAGGCAACCGACAGGCTGCGCAAAGCGGAAGAAGACCGCTTGCGCAGCCTTTTTCTTCGATACAAGCCTTGCATCACCGCTCATCCCGCTGAATATAGTGGAAGTGGCAGCATAAATTTTTCCTTACAAGTTTTTTACAATCCGATCATCGTCTGTTAACAATACGCCCGTACATTGAATAGGTGCGGCAAAAAAGGGGGGAAACGTCCCGCGCATGCATGCAGAATCCGGCCCGCCGGCCGGGAAGAATCAACGAACAGTCCGGGGGACTGCACGAAAAGGAGCTTGATTACGAAATGGATATGAAATCATGGCTGCGGCCGCTGCTGGCCGGCGCGCTCGCTATCAGCCTGACAGCGTGCTCCGGCGGAGAAGGAGCAGGGACCACGGCGGATGTAAAGGAGCCGCCTGCCGGCTTGAAGGAAGACACGACGCCGGTGACCATTCAATACTGGCATGCTCATGCCGAAGCCCAGATCGAAGGCTTGAATGCGCAGATAACGGCGTTTCAGAAGAAATATCCGCATATTACGGTCGAACCCGTCTATCAGGGAGGATATGGGGATCTACATAAAAAATTGCAGGCGGCGGTCGCGGCCAATGACGTGCCGGACGTGACCAACGTGGAGGTCGCTTCGCTTCCGAACTTCGCCGAGGGCGGCGTGTTCGCCGATCTGACGCCATGGATCGAGCGTGACAAGGTGGAGCTGGACGACTTCGCTTCCGGGATGCTGAAGGCGTATGCCTACCAAGGGAAGCAGTACGGCTTCCCGCTTATCGTCAGCACGAGCGTATTCATCTATAACAAGACGCTGCTAGATGAGCTGGGCGTGGAGCCGCCGCAGACATGGGGCGAGATCGACGCCTTCAACGCGAAGGTCGCCAAGCGGGACAACGGCAAGACCACTCGTTATGCCTTCTCGGTGCCGGGCTGGGATACCTGGTATTATGATCCGTGGCTGATCAACGGCGGCGGCCGCATCCTGTCCGAAGACGGAAGCGAAGCCGCGGTGCAGACGCCGGAATCGCTCCGGTATGTGGAGAATTTCCACCGTTGGCTGAAGGAAGGCGTCATCCATATGGGCTACGGCAAAGGCGCCTCCGACAATATGCGCCAGATGTTCCTCGGCGGTGAGATCGCCATGGTGCAGCATACGTCGGCCATGCTGAAGATGTACCGCGAGAATGCCGGCTTCGAGGTCGGGGTGTCCTTCCTGACGGGAGATCAGGTGCGCACCTCGAATATCGGGGGCGCCGGCATCGTCATGATGGACGGCATCAAGGATGACAAGAAGAGGGAAGCCGCCTGGAAATTCATTCAGTTCATGACATCGGCCGAACAAAATATTGCTTGGGCGGAATCGGTCGGATATTTGCCGACGCGGAAGTCGGCCATCGCCTCGGAGGAAGGACAAGCTTACTTTTCCAGATGGCCGCAGTACAAAGCGGTGTTCGATCATTTCGATAATGTGACCCCGCGCCTGCAGCATCCCGCTTATCCGGAATTCAGCGAGGTGTACAAAGAAGTGATCGGCGAAATGATTTTGAACGGGGCGGATCCGGTGCCAATGATGAAGGATGCCGCAGCCAAAATCAATGACATCCTGGCGGAGCATGAGTGATGGGCATGCGGGATGAGACGTTCACCCATTCGGTACCAACAGGGCAGGAGGCGGCGAAGGCCGCCCCGGCTCGCTTGCGGCGGAGCCGAAGACAACGGCGGGAGAGCTGGAAGGACCTGTCCTTTGCGCTGCCGGCGCTCGGATTTCTGGCTGTGTTCCTGTATTACCCTCTGCTGAATTCTATCTATATCAGCATGACGAATTGGAACATGACGCGTCCAACGCAGAAATTCGTTGGCGCCAACAATTATGTATGGCTGTTGAACAATGAAGACTTCTATCATTCGCTCAAAGTGACCTTGCTCTACACGGTGATGGACGTCGCCGGCACGCTCGGCATCGGGCTGCTGCTTGCCCTGCTTTTCAATGTTGCGTCTTCACGTCTGTTCGGCTTCATGCGGGGCATTGTCTTCATGCCGCATTATATTTCGATGGTCGTCGCGGCGATGGTCTTCACATGGATTTACAACGGGCAGTACGGCTTGCTGAACAGTCTGTTGAATGCGTTCGGCTTCGACTCGGTCGGGTGGCTGGTCGATCCGTCCACGGCGCTGCCGGCGCTGGTCGCCGTCTCTGTCTGGAAGGGAGTCGGCTTCGCGATGATTCTGTTCATCGCGGGGATACGGGGCATCCCGATGGAGTACTATGAAGCGGCCGCCATCGATGGCGCGGACCGGGTGCGGCAGTTCTGGCATATTACGCTGCCGCTGCTGTCTCCGATGACGCTGTTCCTGCTGATTACAACGTTCATCTCGTCGATGCAGGTGTTCCAATCCATCGACATTATGACGAACGGGGGGCCGCTCAAGGCGACCAATGCGATCGTCTATTGGATTTACACGATGGCGTTCGTCGAGTTCAAGACGGGACGGGCGATGGCGCTCGTGATGGTGATGTTCGTCATTATTTTGGTGCTCGCCTTGCTGCAATGGTGGGCGAGCCGGAAGAAGGTGCATTATGAGGGATAACCGCATGGCGGGCCAACGGAACAGGAAGCTGATGCATGCCGGCCGCCTTGCGCTTGCCGTCATCGTCACCGCTCTGCTGTTCTTCCCGGTCTATTGGCTCATTGTCAGCTCGCTGAAGACGCAGCAGGAGATGCGGCTTGCGGTGCCCACCTTCTGGCCGCATACCTTCTCCTGGAGCAACTATGCCGAGGCGTTCCGGATTATTCCTTATGCGCGCTTCTTCGGCAATACGCTTCTCATGTCCGCAGGCATCGTCTTGCTCCAATTGAATGTGGCGCTGCTGGCCGCGTTCGCGTTCGCCAAAGGCAGTTTTCGCGGCAAGGAAGTCTTGTTCTTCCTCGTGCTGGCGGCCATGATCGTGCCGGATCAGGTGACGTTCGTGCCCGTCTATGTCATGATGTCGAAGCTCAACTGGCTGGACACGTTCTGGGCGTTAATCATTCCGCACGGGGCGTCCGCGTATGGAATCTTCCTGCTCCGGCAAGCATTCAAATCGGTCAACAACGATGTGCTGGAAGCGGCGCGTGTGGACGGAGGAGGGCGGCTGACGCTGCTGTACCGGATATTGCTGCCGATGACGATGCCTACCGTCGTGACCTTGGCGGTGCTGCAATTCATCAGCGCCTGGAATTCTTATTTCTGGCCGCTCATCATGACCAATTCGAATGACATGCGCGTGCTTACCGTCGGCATCAGCATGCTGCGCGATTCGATTGCCGGCGATGAAGCGATGTACTTCCATATTATTATGGCCGCCAGCGTCATGGCGATTGTGCCCATCGTCATTCTGTTCACGTTCATGCAGAAGCATATCGTCTCCGCGATGGCCAACTCCACCTTCAAATAAAGGATGGCCCCAGCCATCGGCACAAAAAAAGGGATGCCGCCAGCCTCTTCAGGCCGGTGGCATCCCTTGTCCGTGCAGGGAGGGCAATTAGAACACTTGAACGACTTCCGTAATGCCTTCCACTTCTTCTACCAATGCGCGTTCAATACCCGCTTTGAGGGTAATGGTGGAGCTTGGGCAGCTGCCGCATGCGCCCATCAGGCGCAATTTGACAATACCGTCCTCGACGTCGACCAATTCGACATCCCCGCCGTCACGCTGCAGGAACGGACGCAGTTTATCCAGCACTTCCAGCACTTCATCATACGTGCTGTTCTGTGTTTGTTCACTCATCTTTCGCCAACTCCTTTCATCCATGCTCCTTTTATTATATTATAAAGCTATTCGAAATCAAAGGCACTACATGAAAGCGGGGAAATATCTATGCGTCCGATCATTGAGTTATGCGTGAATAACGTGCATCAGGGAACGGACCAGTTGATGAAGCGGCTCGCCGCTCTTCCGGAGGTCGATGTGATCGAATACGGCTGCCTCGGCAACTGCGGAGAGTGCTTCCTGTTCCCATATGCGTATGTGAACGGGGAGATTGTGGCGGCGGAGACCGCGGAGCAATTATATGATGTGATTATGGAGCAAGTTAGGGAAATACAAGCATGGGAGCAGCCGGACGCCGATTGACGCCGCTGCTCCCATGCTTTGTATAAGGGTTATCCGAAATGCTGCTTGGACATCCACAGCACGCCGCTCTTGATGACGCGCGGAACGTAGCCGACCATCGTGCGCTTGCCGAGCAAGCCGAAGCCGGCCTTTTTGCCGAGGGAGCCGAGCACGCCTTTGAGCTTGATTTTGCCCAGATGCGGCGTCTCGTTCTTCCAGATCGCCTTGATGACATCGGCAATCTGTTCTCCCTGGGCTCCGGCCGCTTGCGCGCTCGGGGAGAACGGCAAGCTGGCGCAGTCGCCCACGACGAATACGTTCGGATAATCCGGAATCTGATGGTACGCATTCAGCAGCACGCGCCCTTGCGGATCTTTGGGCACCTGAAGCGCCTGGACGACCTCTACCGGCTGTATGCCGGCGGTCCATACCGTAGCGTGAGACAGAATCTCCTCTTCCTTGTCCTCCGTTCGGTTATAGATGACGCCCTTGTCCAGGCGGCTGACATGAACATGCGAGCGGAGCTCCACATCATGCTCCTGGAACCATTCGGACACATAGCGGGACAGCTTCTCCGGGAAGGCGGACAGCACCCGTCCGCCCCGATCCAGTATCCGGATGTTCAGATCGGGACGGCTCTCTCTCAATTCCGCCGCTGTCTCGACCCCGCTTAGTCCGCCACCGACGATGCTGACCTGCCCGTATGGCTTTACGTCGTTCAAGCGCTGATAGGTCTGTCTCGTGCTGGAGAGCGATTGAATGCTGCAGCCGAACTGCTCCGCGCCGGGGATGCCATGGAACTTGTCCGTGCAGCCCAGGCCAATCGCCAAATAATCGTATGCCATCGCATCATCATGCTCGAAATGAATGAGCCGATTGTCCAAATCGATGGCTTGGACATTGCCGTAATGAAGCTGGACGCGCGGATCGGTCGGAAAGGACACGCGAATATCGATATCCGGAACCGTCCCGGCCGCCAGCGCGTAGTACTCGGTCTTCAATCCTTGGTATGGCATGCGGTCAATCAATACAAGCTGTACGTCAGAAGGCAGATCGCCTTCTAACAACCGTTGAATAATGGCCAATCCTCCGTAACCGCCACCTAATATGACGTATCGTTTCATCCGTTCGACTTCCCCCTATGATGCCGGAATAATAGATAAAGTGCCGTCATCGACAGCGCCTACGTCGTATGGCTCCTCTCCACAAAACGGGTTGCTCGTGCACTGATGTCTGTCTATTCTATCTATTTATCTCTGTTCTTATCTCCAAAATCGAAGCTTGACCTGAAACCCCAGGCTATTCGTATACCTTCACTTCATTGTAGAAGGTGTCGCGCTCTACCGGAATCCGGCCTGCGCCCTTCACGAGCCAGATCAGTTCGTCGCGCGTCAATCCTTCCGGCGTCAGCGCGCCTGCGGCATGGCTGATCCGTTCCTTGACGAGCGTGCCGTGCACGTCGGAGGCGCCGAAGGTGAGGGCGACCTGGGTCAACTGCGTGCCGATGTTGATGAAATACGCCTTGATATGCTGAATATTGTCCAGCATGAGACGGCTGATCGCGATCGTCTTCAAGTCCTCGTACGCGGAGTTGCGCCGCTTGATGCTTGCTTTCGGACTCTTCGGCTGCATCGAGAGTGGTATGAATACCTGGAAACCGTTCGTCTCGTCCTGCAATTCACGAATACTCATCATGTGGCGCACCCGATCCTCATGCGATTCGATCGCGCCGTAGAGCATCGTGGTGTGCGTCTTCATGCCCAACTGGTGCGCCGTGCGGTGCACCTCCAGATACCGGTCGACGCCGGCCTTCTCCACGCGCATCTTCTTGCGGTATTCATCCGATAGAATCTCCGCGCCGCCCCCCGTCAGCGACTCCAGACCGGCGTCCATCAGCTGGCGCAGCACTTCTTCGATGCTCAAGCCGCTGATGCGGGTGAAGAAGTCGATTTCGGCAGCCGTATACGCTTTGAGCGTGACTTGCGGATATTTCTCCTTCAGCACGCGCAAGGAATCGACATAGTATTGGAACGGCACATGCGGGTTATGGCCGCCCACGATGTGGAATTCCCTTACACCCGGATGAATGTGCTGGTCGACATAATCGATCATTTCCTGCCCCGACAGCGTGTACGATCCTTCTTCTCCCTGATCCTTGCGGAAATTGCAGAAGGCGCAGTGCGCTTCGCAGACGTTGGTAAAATAGAGAGACATATTCTCGATGAAATATACTTTCTTCCCATTCTTGCGCAAATTCGCGAGATTCGCCAATTGACCCAAGGTCAACAAGTCGTCCGTCTCATACAAATATACACCGTCTTCCAGCGTCAAGCGTTCCCCACGCTCGACCTTGTCCACTATTTCGGCCATGCGGGTATCCGCATGACGGGCGATGACCGTTGTCATGCACAGGCCTCCTTCTCATTCATCTGCTCCTGGCCATCACTGGCATTCGGATGCGGGCACTGCATTCGGCGCTTGCGCGAACGCAGGAGCGGCGCATCGGATCCGATAGGCCGGTTACCGCCAGACGTTCGGCACGCGTCCGCCTTGCCCGGCCGAGCAGTCGTGCGCCAGCCGGTGGGCCGGCGCGGTCCATTTCCGAACAAAATAAAAACTCCTCGGCGAAATGTTGATTCCGTCGGAGGATTCAGTGAAACATATCACAGCTTCCGTAGTCACCTTCATTATACTCTTGCCTTCCAGAAGGGGCAATACATGATACGGGATAGCGGGAAACGGGAGATCGTTCTCTTGTAACGATCCGATGGGATGGGTATACTTAATACTACAAGGAGGGATTAGAATGATTACAATCAGCGATCAAGCGGTTGAGAAAATAGAGGAAATGATGGCCCAGGAGGAGAATCCGGCTTTGTTCCTGCGCATCGGCGTGCATGCCGGCGGCTGCAGCGGCTTCTCTTACGGCATGGGGCTGGACGATCAGGAGAGCGCCGATGACGTGCATATGACCTTCGGCCAGGTGAAGGTCGTCGTCGACAAAGAGAGCATCCCTTTCTTGAACGGACTCGTTATTGACTATAAGGAGTCGGGAATGTCCGGCGGCTTCACGATCGACAACCCGAACGCCATCGCCACCTGCGGCTGCGGCGCGAGCTTCCGTACCGCCCTTGCTCAGGGCAAGGCGGAGAAGTGTGACGATTGACGCCACGTCGTATTAGTACGGTTAATCACGGCCTCTCTAGCGGTAGATTCGTTACATTACCGTTACGGGAGGTTTTTGTTTGCTGATGTTCTGCCTATTTTGCGATATACCTGCATAAAAGAAATAGACCGCCCTCAGAAAAGGTTAATGGTCTATTCCTTTACTACTTTTCACAGCCACCGCCTTTGAAGCGGCTATTGCACTGGAGTCGTGTTACCGCACGGCTCCTTTTCTATTTATACGATAACATAGCGGTTTGTATACGCCACCCGTCGGGAACGTTTCCAATCGTTATGATCGTATACCATCACTATCGAACATCAACTTCACTTTCGGATACGGTATCCACAAAACGAAGCGAGTCGCTTGAAAAATGAAAAGGAAAAAGTTGCTCTTAGCCTTCCGTGGGGGCAATGCCTGCGCCTAGGGAGTTTTCTTATAAAAAACCTCCAGTTCCCGTGAAAAGGGCTGGAGGTTCTTCGCATCGTGTCGGCCCAGAATTGGGGAAGGGGAGAGCGCTATTGCCGCGCAGGCTCCTTGAGCGTCTTGCCGAGCAGGACCATGAGCCAGATGATGGCGGCGCCCACAATCGCATGCCCCAGTCCGGCCATATGGTTCAGGCCGTTCATGTCCCGGCCGAGCACCTGCAGGATGCCGCGCGTTGTCATCGTGCCGATCGTCATCAGCATGCCGGCATTGTACACATAGTACCACGCTGTGAACGAGCGGACTTCGTGCACGCGGAACAGGCGCGCCAGGATGAGGAGCACGAGGAAGAAGAGGAAGCCGAGCACGAGCAGATGGGTATGCAGCGGCTTCAGCATCGTATAGTCCGTAAAACCGTTCAACTTGGTGAACTCTCTGAAAAAAACACCGGCTAATAGCCCGAGCACAGCATAAATAAATGATGTCACATACAGCTTTTTCATGGTGCATTACCTCTCTCCATGTCATTTTGGGGGAGCTGCTTGCTGCCCGGCATCAGATTGCCCAGGGCAGCGGCCGAGGCGGGAGCAAGCTGCCGGAGCT
This sequence comes from Paenibacillus dendritiformis, assembly GCF_945605565.1. Taxonomy (NCBI): domain Bacteria; kingdom Bacillati; phylum Bacillota; class Bacilli; order Caryophanales; family Paenibacillaceae; genus Paenibacillus; species Paenibacillus dendritiformis. The sequence continues at coordinate 2,174,378 of NZ_OX216966.1, forward strand.
CCTATCGACTCTGCGTTCGCGCTGTTCTGACGGGAGGGCAGCAGGCTCCGTCCCCTGCTTGTATTTTCGCGTCTCTACCAGACATTGTAACTGCCTCGTATGAACGGAATATGAACGGAAGGTAACAAAATCGGGGGCTCGGAGCCGCGGCGCCGCCGTATGGAATGCTGCCTGCGAGGATCCGGACAGGCCATGCCTCGCTAGGCGGAAGCGCCGGAAGGCTTGGCCGGCAGCAGAACGGTGAACGCCGTCCCTTCCCCGACGGCGCTCGCGGCGCGAATCGATCCGCCGTGCAAGTGAACGATGCGCTCGGCGATGGAGAGACCGAGGCCGGTTCCGCTCTGCGATCCCCGCTCCGGAGAGCTTGATTTGTAGAAGCGGTCGAAAATATAGGGAAGATCCTCCGCGGCGATGCCTTTGCCGGTATCGCGAATGACCACCTCGGCGCTTCCATGCTCATTTATTCCACATTGTACATAAAGGCCTCCGCCCGTATCTGTAAACTTGATCGCATTGGCCAGCAGGTTCATCCACACTTGATGGAGCAGGCCGGCATCGCCGGACATCTCCGTCTTCTCAAGCTCGAGATGGAGCTCCAGCTCCTTCTCCGACCATTGGGGCTCGAGCGTAATCAACAGCTCCCGGAGCTGCTCATCAAGCCGGAACGCTACCCTCTTGAGCGCCTCCTGGCCGCGATCAAGCGAGGCGAGCGTCAGCAGCTGCCGGCTGAGCCCGGACAAGCGATCGCTCTCCACCGCGATAATATGGAGATAGTTGCGTTCCTCTTCCGGAGGCAGCGGATGTTCGAGCAATTGGACGGCCAGCCCGCGAATTGACGTAAGCGGGGACTGAATCTCATGGGACACGTTGGCGACGAACTGCTTCCGCATCGTGTCCGCCTGCTCGATCGATTGGGCCATTCGCGTGAACCGGCGGGCCAGTTCTCCGATCTCGTCCTGGCGGTGGACGTCAAGCCGCACATCATATTGGCCGCGCTCGAGCTCGGTGGTTGCCTTCGCCAGCCGGTTGACCGGGCGGACGATGTACCGGGACTTGATGGCGATAAGCACGAGGCTGAAGCCGAAGGTTACGGCCAGCAGCACGGCCAGCAGCAGGCGGATCTCCTCTGTCTGCTGCACCATATCCGGGCGGATGAACAGCGCATGGCGGCCGGCCTGCGCTTCCAGCAGGAGACCGTAACTGAACTCCAACTTGTTCTCGAAAATATTCGGGATGAACCACCGCTGCTTGTTCTCCAGCAGTCCCTTGTATACTTGGCCGTCAAGCACGCGCCGCACGACTCCCTCCGGCAAGGAGGCATCCTTGAAGGCGCGGCCGAATGCGGCCGCTTGCCCGTCCTCGTTGAACACATAGAGCTGGTACCCCATCCCGGAGAGATGCTCCATATAGGATGCGAGCTTGTCCGGGGGCGATTCCTTGGCGAAAAAGGTGATGGAACGCCCGATATCCTGCATCTTCTCCTCATAATGGAGATTGAGCGTATGGCTGTAAGCCAGATTGGCCGTCAGGAGGCCAACCGCGAAGCTGAGCAGCACAATGACGACGGAGCTGGTCACAATCGTCGCATATAAGGATCTCATGCGTCGCGAACCTCCAGCTTATAGCCGAGTCCCCGGATGGTGACGATGCGGAAGTCATCTGTTGCCTCATGCAGCCGCTCCCGCAGACGCTTAATATGGACATCGATGGTCCGGCTGTCGCCGGTGAAGTCGGCGCCCCAGATCTGATCGAGCAGCTGGTCGCGCGTGAACAATCTTCCGGGATGGCCGGCCAGCTGCGCCAGCAGCTCGAATTCCTTGCGGGGCAAGGTCCATTCCTGCCCGCCGGTCGTCACCAGATAGCTCGCTCTGTCGATGATCGTGCCGTGGAAGCGGATCGTTGAGGCCGAGACGAGCTGATAGCGCCGCAGGAGCGCCTTCATCCGGAACAGAAGCTCCTTCGGCTCGAACGGCTTTACCAGATAATCGTCGGTACCGGCTTCATAGCCGGCGGCCTTATCCTCCAGCTCTCCGCGGGCCGTGAGCAAAATGACCGGAATATCGTAATGCCGGCGGATATCGGCGCAGAGCGTCCAACCGTCCACGCCGGGCATCATGACATCGACAACGGCGATATGCACCGTTTCTTTTTCCAACAGTAGAGAAGCCTTCAGGCCGTCAGCCGCCTCAACTACCTCATATTGCTCCCGTTCGAGAATCAAGCGCAGCAGCGCGCGAATATGCGGATCGTCGTCCGCGACAAGCACTCGAATGCGCATCCGTAGGCACCACCTTGAATGTAATTATTTTCACATAATACGGAGACGACGGCTCTCCATATAGCAAATCCTTGGAACCGCGAATGGCGGCTCCAAGGATCTCGTTGTTCGCTACAAAAACGTTTTGTCGATCATTAACGCAATCAAATAAAAGCAAAATAAGGAAAATAACCAGCATCCTGTCCCAAGCAAGCGATGTTGCTTTTTCCAAAATTGAAAACCGAGTGCCAATATTCCGGCATTGGCCAGAATCAGCACCACGGACATGCCTACAATGGCAATCCAATACAGCACTTCAAATACGGCGGCCGTCGTCATGGAAAGTCGCTCCCATCTTCATTATTGCAATCCCTCTCAACCTTATCCATACGATACCATCCCGCATGCGGCAATGACAAGCCGATGAGACGGCGAAATGTGTCGATGTGAAGCGCTTCGGACGAACGAAGCGGAAGCGGAGAGGGCATGTTCCCAAAATAAGGCGCGCGCCGTGGACAATCATCCAAGAATCATCAGGCGACATTGAGTATGTATAAACGAGAAGCACGTAGACGAAAGGGGATAGACGCATGGAAGGACGGCAGTTGGCCAGCAAATGGCTGAAGACGGAAGCGCTGCTTGGACATTCGCAGGTTGCGGATCATATCCCGGCCACGAGGGTGTACAACACCTCCAATTTGCATCAAATGTTGAACCAATACGGATTTGTCGTCATCAAGCCGGTCGTGGGCGGCGGCGGAACCGGCGTCATCAAAGTCACCCTGGAAGACGGAAATTATGCGTACACCTATATGTCGAAGACGCGCTCCTTTACCGGGTTCGATGCGATGGTCCGCTCGCTCTCCACGGTGAAGAAGAAGCGCAGGTACATTATTCAGCGCGGCATCCGGCTAGCTTCGATTAGCGGGAGACCGATCGATTACCGGGTCAAATTCGTGAAGACGAGGGGAAGATGGATCTGCCGGGGCGTCGTCGGCAGGCTCGCGCGCCATGGCCTCTTCGTGACGAATCTATGCAGAGGCGGGACGCAGCTCAGCGGGGCTGATGGCATTCGCCGCTCCTTGTCCGGCCGGATGGTCCGATCGAAGAAGCGGGAGATGATGCATATTTCGCGGATGTGCACCCGCATATTGGAGGGGAAGTATCCTGGCATTAGCCAGCTCGGCTATGATTACGGGATCGACAAATCCGGACATATCTGGATCTTTGAAGTGAATACGCGCCCGCAATAGCGAACATTCGCGAAGCGGGCGGCTTCCGCGCTTACGGCCAATAGAGTGATAGATTTCATTTAGGATGAACAAGATTATGATTAAAGATTTTTATCCAAAATTCAACAAAAATAGATGTGAATAAAGCTATCCACATCATCCCCAATGATTCAAGTCCTTTTTCGACGGTTATCAACAAGTTAAACACATATCTTCCACAGGTGGCTGTGGATAACGGAACGCTTGTTCCTGAGAAATCACCATGATATGATGATGGGGCATTAAGGAAACTTTTAGGAAAGGTTGTGATTAGGATGGCTTTGCTCTCCGATGAATTGCTTATGGATTCCTATGAGCAGGCAATCAAGCTAGGTCTAGATGATGACTTCATCGCGCTGCTGCTTGCCGAAATTCAGAAACGCCGCCTGCATCCGACCCTCTTCCATAAACCGGTGCGCAGATAGAATAGCCGGTTATTCGTGATCCTTACTCCCAAGACAGGCCATTGACGGTTGAGGACGTATTACAGTGCTCACAATATAAGATATGCACGCACAGCCGTCTGCTAGAACGATCCTTGATATGGATCGGGAGCGTCTCATGGTCGTCCTCCGCTTGGAAATAAGGAGAGTAAGGTCCATAATAATCTTCCAGTTTGCCGCTGTCGACGGCTGGGTTCAAACAGTTCGGACATTGAAAAAGCATGTGACTGGTTATGCCGTTGCATAGTGGACAAACATGAAACAAGGGTATCCTCCTCCGTTACATACAGAATAGGAGTAGGATACCCTTTCTTTCCTTTTCTCATGACAAGCCGTAATGAGTACGCGATCTGCGAGGTTATGCCGCCGTCAGGCCGGCAGCTTACATCTTCATGTTGCTGCTGTGGCCCGGGGACAGCTTGGCCGTCGGATCGATATACACCTTCGCGTTGTTCACCGCTGTTGGCGCTTCGCCGAAGCCGACCGCAATCAATTTCAGCTTGCCGGGATATGTCGTAATATCGCCTGCCGAGAATATGCCTGGAATGTTGGTCTCCATCCGGGTATCGACGATAATCGATCCGCCTTCAATGTTCAATCCCCATTCGGCAATCGGCCCCAACGAGGATACGAATCCGAAGTTAACGATGACCGCATCGACATCGATATCCATCGAGCCCTTGCTCTTCGTATCGGTGATGGTCACCCGTTCCACGCGTCCCGCGTTTCCGTGCAGGGCGGTAATCTCCTTCGGCGTCAGCACTTGCACCTTGGAGTTCATCAATTGCTCGACGCTGTGCTCATGGGCGCGGAATTTGTCGCGGCGGTGAATCAAGGTCACCTGCTCCGCGATCGGCTCCAGCATCAAGGCCCAGTCTACGGCGGAATCGCCGCCGCCGCTGATCAGCACGCGCTGACCTTTGTACTGATGCAGATCGCTGACGAAATAGTGCAGGTTCGACTTCTCGTACTGCGCGGCTTCCGGCAGTTCGAGCCGGCGCGGTTCGAAGGCGCCCACGCCCGCGGTGATGATCACGGCCTTGGCGTGATGGACCTGCTTATCCGTCGTAATCGCGAAGAGGCGCTCGTCGAGCTTCTCGACCTTAAGCACTTTCTCTTCCAAGCGCACATCAGGGTGGAAATGATCCATCTGCTGCTTGAGCTGATTGACGAGTTCCTGAGCCGTAACCTTCGGGAATCCGGCTACGTCGTAAATGTATTTCTCGGGGTACAGGGCTGCTAACTGTCCTCCTAATTGAGGCATGCTCTCAAGCAGCCGCACGGATGCTTGGCGCATGCCGCCGTAGAAGGCGGCAAACATTCCGGCAGGACCGCCACCAATAATAAGAATATCTACAATATCTTGTTGTGAAGCTGGCTGTGTATCCAAGGCAGAGCACCTCCAAAATGACGATGTCTGACCACGTGATCATGGTCATTGTGCAATCCGGCACATTATCCATTATAAACCTAGTACGGAGAGAAGGAAACAATGCATTTGAAAATGTTTCAAGTCATGTCAGCGGTTTTCACAAATGAAATGTGGTACAATATAGGAAAGAAGGAAGAACACGAAAATTCCGACCCATTAATTGACAGTCCAAAAAAAACAAACATATAAAACGCTTTCATTTAGGAATAAGTAAAAATGATGCTTGTATTTTAGCTGGAAACTCGATATCATTGCATGTGGATTGTATACAAAGTTCGATAAATTGTCGATGATGCAATTCACAGCGGCGCTTCTTTTATACAACATCGCGCAGGCAATCGTTTGTTTTTTTTTGTGGGGATTTTCACATTTCCACTACAACTTATTATAAATGGGCGTCGAAGCACAGCCGATTCTTTTCCTGCGGGTCCACAGAGTCGGCTCAAGTTGATTTACCCGACTGGAAGGAGCAAATTACGATGAGCAACATACCTAAAATCGTCATTTTAGGCGCGGGTTACGGTGGCATCATGGCAGCTCAGCGGCTGCAAAAAGAATTGAATTACAATGAAGCGGATGTAACGCTGGTCAACAAACATGACTACCATTACTTCACGACTCATTTGCATATGCCTGCTGCCGGTACAGACTCCTATGATAATGCGCGCGTATCGATTTCCAAGCTGATCGACGAGTTCAAGATTGATTTCGTCAAATCGACCGTCAAAGAAATCCGCGTGCAAGACAAGAAGGTCATTTTGGAAGACGGAACGCTATCCTTTGATTACTTGGTCATCGGCCTGGGAGGCGAGCCGGAGACATTTGGCATTCCGGGTCTGGGCGAGTATGCGTTCAGCATTCGCAGCATCAACTCGGTTCGCGTCATCCGCGAGCATATTGAGCATCAATTCGCTCTGTTCAAGCAGGATGAGAGCAAGAAGGAGCGCCTGAACTTCATCGTCGGCGGAGCGGGCTTCACCGGCATTGAGTTCGTAGGCGAATTGTCCGATCGCGTTCCGCAGTTGTGCAAGCAGTTCGATGTCGATCCGCAGCTGGTCCATATTTATAACATTGAAGCGGCGCCAACAGCGCTCCCTGGCTTCGATCCGGAGCTGGTCGAATACGCGATGGACGTGCTGAAGAAGAAGGGCGTAACCTTCAAGCTGGCGACCGCAATCAAGGAATGCACGCCGGATGGCGTCGTGCTCGCGACCGGCGAAGAGATCAAGGCGTCCACCGTCGTATGGACCGGGGGCATCCGCGGCAACCGTCTCATCGAGCAAGCCGGCTTCGAAGCGATGCGCGGCCGTGTCAAGGTGGATGAATATTTGAGAGCGCCTGGCCATGACAACATCTTTATTATCGGAGACAACTCGCTGATGATTAACCCGGCGAACGATCGTCCATTCCCGCCGACGGCGCAAATGGCGATGCAGCAAGGTCCGGTATGTACAAGCAATATCGTGGCTTCCATTCGCAATCAACCGCTCAAGAAATTCGAGTTCCATAATAAAGGAACGGTAGCATCCTTGGGCAAAGGCGAAGCGATCGGTGTCGTCGGCTCGAAGAAGCTGAAAGGCTTCTGGGCGGCACAGCTGAAAAAAGTGATCGATATTCGCTGGCTGTTCATCATCGGCGGCATTTCCTTGGCGCTTCGCAAAGGAAAGTTCTTCTAAGCGATGCGTCATTGCAGCGTGCAGGTGCGCGGGCTGCTGACCCGCCCCGAATTGGATCGCTACAACGCCTTGATGGAGGTCGGATCATATCTGGAGCAGCAGAACCGCCACGATCTGGCCTATACGGTTCAAAAAGAAGTCGATCTGCTCATTCAACCGGCGATCGAACGGCTGAAGGAAAAAGGCCGCATGCGGGATCGCATGACGGCGGAATATTTGGCTTCTTTGCAGGATGAAGAAGATTGATTCAAGATGGGACACCGTCGCCGCAGTTCGATGCGGCGGCGTTTTTTTTATCCAGACATAAATATTTTTGATTGATAATGATTTAAAACAACTATTTTTTTTGATATCAATGGTCCGTGCTATAGTGTAACCAATCAGCTGATGCCTATGAGCTCATCCTTATCTGTTCGATTGCCCATGAGGCGGAAATCCTATTCGGAGGTGGAAGCAGTTTGCGTATTACGCCAAATGAAAGCGGTGCCAACTTATCTGGACGCCTGGATCGGCTGCCTGTCAGTTCGATTCATCGCAAGACGTTAGTGACGCTGGCCATCATTTATTTTTTTGAATATGCGGATTTGAATACGTTTTCTTTCGTTGCCCCGGTTTTGAAAAAGGAGTGGGGGATGTCCGTCACCGAGATCGGCTGGATTACATCCAGCTCTTTTCTCGGGATGTTCATCGGTTCGGTATTTGGCGGATGGTTCGCGGACCGATACGGAAGAAAGCGGGCCATTATGATGATGACCTTATTTTTTTCCGTGTTCTCTATGCTTACGGCTGTGGCATGGAATCCGGTAATCCTCGGAATCTTCCGCTTCTTGACCGGCATGGGCGTGTCGGCTGCCTTGATCAATTCGAGCACATATATCAGCGAGTTTTTCCCTTCCGCTTCCCGAGGCAAATATCAGGGCATCGCGCTCGTCGTCGGCTTGCTGGGCATTCCGGTTACCGGCTGGGTGTCGACCTTGCTTATCGGGTTGGGCCCCTTCGGATGGAAATTCGTCTTCATCTGGGGCGGGATGGGTATCGTTGGCGTATGGTTTCTGCGCCAGCTACATGAAATTCCGCGCTGGCATGTCGCCCGGGGAGAAACGGCAAAAGCGGAGGCGATTGTCCGGCAGGTGGAAGAGCAGGTGCGGCGCGAGAAAGGGGAGCTTCCTCCCGTCCCGGAGCCTGCCTATCGGCCGCAAGCGCATAGGGAAGCCAAGGGCTACCGCGAATTGTTCAAGGGGAAATACCGCAACCGGACGCTCATCCTCGCCATGGCCTGGATTTTCCAGACACTCGGCTTCTATGGCTTCGGATCCTGGGTTCCGACGCTGCTCGTTCAGAACGGGATTATGCTCGATAAATCGCTGTTGTACAGCACGTTGATTACGATCGGTGCCCCGCTTGGAGCTTTGCTGGGCGCGATGATCTCCGACCGCTATGAACGAAAGTGGAACTTGGTTGCCTCATCACTCTTTATCGCGATTTCCGTATTCTTGTACGGCATGACCGTCAATCCGCTGTTCCTGATCGCGTTCGGCTTCCTCGTGAACCTGATCGAGCGAACCTATTCCTCCAATTTATACACGTATACGTCTGAAATGTATCCGACATCGATTCGCGGGACGGGCTACGGGTTAACGTACGGGTTGGGGCGGTTCTCCAATGTGCTCGGGCCGATGCTGATCAGCTTGCTGCTGATTGAGTTCGGAAGCTTCAGCGTATTCGCCTTCATCTCGCTGTGCTGGATCGGTTCGGCGCTTGCCTTGAGCTTCGGTCCCGCCACCAACCGGCGCAGTCTGGATGAGTTAGAGAGCGGCGAAGAGTTCAGACCGTACGAGCGAACCCGGGCGGTAACGGCGATGGCCAAGAACGATTGAGCAGGAAGCGAAGAAGATAGAGAGAGGCCGCGCAGGTTTCGCTCTATCTTCTTTTTGGCGTTTCCAAGTCTCTGCTTTTCATAAAATCCACGAATTCCTTAATGAGCGTCAAGTTAAGCGACTCTTTCCGGTAAATCATCCACGACTTCCGCTTCCATGGCTCGCCATGCTTTGAGGTCAAATTAATTGTGTATAAATCCTCCTGACCGCCGAGCACGATAGTCGGCAATATGGCATATCCGAGCCCGTTCAACACCATTTCTTTGCCGGTCTCCATCTTGTCCACCTCCATCGCGATGTTCGGAGGCAGCGAATACCGCTCCTTCCACCACAGTTCGATCGTATTTTGCAGGGAAGGCTCTGTTTTATAATTGATTCGCGGGAGGCTGGGCAGGTCCTGAAGATGAATTTCGTGCTTGGAGACGATGCAAATGTTCTCCTCCATCATTAAATGCTTCTCGTCCGGCCAATCATAATCGCCCCGAAGCATGCCGATATGGACATGCTGGCTGTAGACGGAATGAACGAGATTCGAGCTCCAGTCCGTCATGACCCTCACTTCCACGTCCGGGTACTGCTCCAGAAATTGCTTCAGAATGGAGGGGAGAATATAGGTCGCAATATTACTGGCTACACCCAAGCGAAGAATTCCCGTGACCTTATTATCCATATTGCGCAAAAATTCCTTCGTCTGACGAAGCTGCAGGCGCATATCTTTGGCGTATTTGACGAGATGCTCCCCCTGAGGCGTAAATTGAATGCCTCTTCTTCCCCGGTTGACGATTTTAACGCCGAATTCTTTTTCCAGCTGTTGTATCCGGTACGTTAGTGCCGGCTGAGAAATATAAAGCTTCTCCGCGGCCTTGGTAATGTTCTGCTCGTGGTGCAGCGTCTCCAAAATGATCCAATCTTTATCCTCCATTATATTCTCCTCGCTTCAGACATCGAAAAAACTTATCGAAAATAATAAAAGTTCGATATTTCATTTATTGCAAATACAGTAATACACTGAAATTAAAAAGTCAATTGAATCGACTGCAGCGACAGACAAGGAGTGAGGGGCAATGTATGGCTTTGGACAAGTGGTCGGCATACCGGCGGTGATGATGCGGGGAGGAACAAGCAAAGGGCTTATATTGCGGACATGCGATCTTCCGTCCGATCGCGCGCTGCGGGATCAGGTCATTTTGCGCATGTTCGGCAGTCCGGACAGCAATCAGATCGACGGGCTCGGAGGAGGCAGCAGCCTGACCAGCAAGCTGGCCTTGGTCGGCCCGCCTTCCATTCCAGAGGCGCATATCGATTATACCTTCGGCCAAGTCAGCCTCGACAAGAACGTCATCGATTATAAAGTCACGTGCGGCAATCTGACGGCGGCGGTCGGGCTGTATGCCGCGGAAGAAGGTTACGTCGCCTTGACCGAACCGATCACGGAAGTGAGGATATACAATACCAACATCGATAAACTAATTATTGCCGAGATTCCGGTGGAGAACGGGGCCATCCAATATGAAGGCCGGTTCTCGATCGCCGGCGTTCCGGGCGAATCGTCCAAGATTATGCTGAATTTCCCCGATGCGGGCGGCACGTTTACGGGCAAAACGCTGCCGACCGGGAATGCTGTCGACGCGGTGCAGGTGAGCGGCGGGCGGCGGATCGAGATCAGTATCGTGGACTGCGTCAACACGATTGTCTTTGTCCACGCGCGGGATGTCGGGCTTGCGGGCACGGAGCTTCGGGAGGGCATCAACGGCAATGCGGCGCTGCTGGACACGCTGGAGCAGGTTCGCGTCGGGGGCGGCATTCTCGCCGGTCTGATCCGGCCGGACGAACCGGTCGGCCCGGGAACCCATTCGCTCCCCAAGCTCGTCCTCGTCGCGGAGCCGGCCGATTATGTCACGTCGGCTCATGAGATGATCCGGGCGGCGGACATCGATATTTTATCGCGCTATATTTCGATGGGAGGCCTTCATAAGGCGCATGCCGTCGGCGGGGCGTTGGCGCTTGCGGCCGCCTGCCAAATACCGGGGACGATCCCCAACCGGTTGGCTGCCTCCTCCGGTTCGGCCGTGCGCATCGGCCATCCGTCAGGCACGATGTATGCGGAAGCCGCCGTCGCCCGGACCGCTTCGGATTGGCTTGTCACGCGGGCGGCTTGCGGCCGAACCGCCCGCAGATTAATGGCCGGCGACGCCTATATTCCGGCAGCCGTGCTGGCCTCCGCTACCTGAGCGGCTCATGGAATAAAAAAACGGGAAGCCCCTGCGGGCTTCCCGGTCTGCGTTTATACGGCTAGCGCAGGCAACGTTATACCTTCATGATGTCGTTCAGCTTCTCCGGCGTGAGCAGGTTCCCGACGTAGAAGGAGCCGAATTCGCCGAAGCGGGCGCTCACTTCATCGAAGCGCATCTCGTAGACCAGCTTTTTGAATTGCAGCGCGTCGTCGCTGAACAGCGTGACGCCCCATTCCCAATCGTCCAGGCCGACGGATCCGGTAATGATCTGCTTCACCTTGCCGGCATAGCTGCGGCCGATCATGCCGTGGCTTCGCATCATGGCGCGGCGATCGTCCATCGACAGCATATACCAGTTGTCGGCGAGATCGCGCTTCTTGTTCATCGGATAGAAGCAGATATGCTTGCTCTTCGGCAGCGTCGGCTTCAGGCGGGCCGCCACTTCCGGATTATCCATCGGATCGCCGGTCGCCCCCGGCTTCGCCATATAATTGCTGAGCTCGACAATGCTCACGTACGAATAAGTCGGAATCGTATATTGTGCGAAGGAGGTTTTATTGAAGGCATGCTCCATCGCGTTCAATTCTTCCAAGGTCTCGCGCAGATGGAATTGAACGAGATCGGCCTTCTGCCCGACGATGCTGTATACAGCGGTGCTTCCCCGCTTCTCTTCCTCAGCCTTAGTCCAATCGGACCAGAGCGATTGCAGTTCGTCCAGCGCATGTGCCCGCTCCTCGTCATCCGCCTTGTTCCACTTCGTCCAGTCGATTAAGCGAAAATCATGGAGCGCATACCAGCCTTCCAATGTTAATGCGGCTTCATTCATGTCGTGAACCTCCAATGCTTTATTATATGAAAATGTCTTCATCATCGAACATGCACAAGGCCATTGTAGCTTATCTGTCGGCCCAGGAGCAACTTGAAGGTGATAAATGTCACTGAATGTTCGTTGATTTTTGGCTTCTGTGCCAGTACACTAATACTAATCAAGGCAAATTAGTGAATTTTGGATATGCGGCAGGCCGTCGGAGTATCCATGTGGAGATAGGTTACAGGGGGATGATGATAGACATGATGGGATGGATTATGGTCATCATTTTGATGATGCTGTTCTTCGTCATGATGTTCGGGATCGGGTTTATTTTGAACATGCTGATGAAGACGACCTGGTTCCCAATCGGATTTTATATCGTTATTGTGCTGCCGGCGACCATTTGGATGCTGTGGAAGAGCGATCTGACCTTTATCGGCAATATCGGAAGCTATGGTCTTGTCGATTATTTGACGGCATTGGCGGGACTGGCAGGAGCCTTCGTCAGCGGCAAGACGATAGACTTGCTTCGCAAGAGCGGCTACAAAATGTTTTGACTTGGTTTACTGGGCGTGGAACGGGGTTCCGCGCCTTTTTGGATCGGAGTGGAGCCGCGAGGGTGCGAAGCGCTGAAGCCCGAGGGTTCAACCGCTGAAGGGGAGGCTACAGCGGTTTTTTGCGGCATCATGATGGCGCTTATGGGGCGCGCTCTCGCGCATCCGGATGCAGTTCGGCGGCGGTAGATGCCCGCCAGCATCATCATATCCGCCTGTGCGCAGAGCTCGCCTGTACCCTTGTCCACCTGCACACCCTCATGCCTTTATGAAGCACGGACAGCGCCGGATGAGGCACAAATGGAAAAAATCCTGCGAAAGCGCAGTAATTTTGGTGTTTAAAGGGGGAAATTACAGAAATTCCTGCAAAAGTGCAGGAATCCGCCCCTCTCACTCCATTTGAGCCCGTTATCAGCCGAAATTGATGTATATTTGCAGGATCTTCTATTTCGAATAAGCGCCTCGGTAAGAATACTGCATTGTTGCAGTATTTCCATAGAACCGCAATGACAGAAAGCACGACCTTACAGTGCCGGGGTCAGCAAAACAACAAGCACAATCCGTTGAAGGAAGCAAGAACGTATATTTCTCCGGACGCATTCTCTCTCAAAGCAGTTTTCCGAACTAGCTATCTCGATAGCTGCAATTTTCAAAGCAGTTCTCCGAACTAGCTATCTCGATAGCTGGAATTTTCAAAGCAGTTATCTCCGAACTAGCTATCTCCAAAGCTGCAATCTCAGAACAGTTATCTCCAAAAGCATCCATTACAAATGGAGCAAACTCCAAAGAACCTATCTCGAATGCATTAATCTCCAATGCAGTTATCTCTAGAGCGGCAATCTTTCAAGTAGTTATCTCTAACTGCAGCAATCTATAAAGCAGAAATTTTTAAAGTGATGATCTTTTTGAATTGATCTCTTCTAAGTTGTTCTCATCAAAGTCTTTCCCCCGCAGGGTAGAGTTCCTCTCCAGCGCCGTTATCCCGAATATAGAATAGTATCCCTGTGTGTAGATATTTATCCTTGTAGCCGGCCCGCATAGGGTGTTTTATTGGAATTATAGAGCTCCTGGGAATATTTTGCTCGGTATTGCTCGGTGGTAACAGAGACTGCAGCGGCCAGGAGGGGACGAAGTTGGAGGTGATGCAGCGAAGACGGAGACGTTGGCCTTCCCGAAGGCTTGATTCATGTTGATAAAAAGGAGGAATGTAATGAAATGAGGGCAGCGAACCGCAAAGCTCTGGTTTTTCTATTCGTGCTCGCCTTGCTCTGTTCCGTATTCCCCGCAAGCGTATTTGCGGCGCCGTCATGGGCGCCGAATACCGATTATCGGGCTGGCGATGTCGTCACCTACGGCGGCGCCGACTACAAGTGCATCCAGCCGCACACCTCGCTAAGCGGATGGGAGCCGCCGAATGCGCCGGCGCTTTGGACTCCTCATGCAGGCCCCGGACCGGACCCAGATCCGGATCCGGATACCGAGCCGCCGACGGCTCCAGCGAATCTGGCCGTGACTGGCTTCACGTCCACGGCCGTGTCGTTAAGCTGGGACGCAGCGAGCGATAATGTCGGCGTCACCGGCTATGAGGTGTACCGGAACGGAACGCTCGCGGGAACGACCGCGATCACGTCGTATACCGTGACGGGACTGACGCCGGACACGTCGTATTCGTTCACCGTGAAGGCGAAGGATGCGGCTGGCAATGCTTCTGCTCCGAGCGCGGCCGTGACCGCCACGACCGCGCCGGGAGGGCCTGGCCCGAACCCGGCTCCCGGCAAGCTGCTGATTGGCTACTGGCATAACTTCGACAACGGCTCGACCGCCCTGAAGCTGCGCGACGTATCGCCGCAGTATGACGTCATTCATGTCGCCTTCGCCGAGACGGTAGGGGGAGACCGCTCGACCTTGAGCTTCACGCCATACAACGCCACGGTCGAGGAATTCCGTTCGGATGTCGCCTATTTGCACAGCCAGGGGAAGAAGGTGCTGATCTCCATCGGCGGGCAGAACGGCTCGGTTGAGCTTCACAGCAATCAGGACGTCCAAAATTTCGTCAATTCATTGGCAAGCATCATCCAGACCTATGGCTTTGACGGACTGGATATCGATTTGGAGGGCGGCTCCGTCTCGCTGGGCGCCGGGGATACGGATTACCGCCATCCGACGACGCCGAAAATCGTGAATCTCATCGCCGCCGTCCGGCAGCTCAGCGATCGCGTCGGCCCGGGCTTCATGCTGACGATGGCGCCGGAGATCGCCTACGTCCAGGGCGGCATCGTCGCCTACGCCGGTCCATGGGGCGCTTACCTGCCTGTCATTCACGGGCTGCGCGACAAGCTGGATTTCATTCATGTCCAGCATTATAACGCCGGCGGCAACGAGGCGCTGGACGGCCGCGTCTACACGCAGGGGACGGCCGATTTCCAGGTGGCCATGGCGGAAATGCTGCTGCGGGGCTTCCCGATCGGACGCAACCCGAACAATCTGTTCCAGCCGCTGCGGGAAGATCAGGTCGCAATCGGCCTCCCGGCCGTGCCTAGCGCCGCTCCTTCGGGCGGCTACACCTCGGGGGCGGATATCGCGAAGGCACTCCGCTATATAGTGAAGGGCACATCCTACGGCGGTGCGTATACGCTGCAGCAAGCCGGGGGCTATCCGAACTTCCGCGGCGTGATGACATGGTCGGTCAATTGGGACGCTACGAGCGGCTATGCCTTTGCCAATCAGGTCCGATCGGCCTTCAACGGATTAAGCAGCGCCTCCGGTCTTGCCGCTGGCCCGGAGCAGGCGGTCCGCATTCTGTCGTCGCCGTCAGCAATCGCCGAAGCGTCGCTATCAGCAGTCGTAAAAGCGCCGCCGGCTGCTGACGGTGCTCTCGCCGCTGCCGCCTGGGCTCCGGGGGTGAGCTACGCCGCCGACGATCTCGTCTCGTATCAAGGGAAGATATACCGCTGCCGGCAGCCGCATACGTCCCTGGCGGGCTGGGAGCCGCCCAACGTGCCGGCGCTCTGGAGCTACGTCAGCGAGGGGGAAGAGCCGGAGGATAACGAACCACCCAGCGCTCCGGCCGATCTGAGGCTGATCGGCAAGACGGCGACCAGCGTGTCGCTCGCCTGGAGCCCGGCGACAGACAATATCGGAGTAACGGGATATGAGGTGTACCGGGATCAGACGTTGGCCACCACGACGAGCGGCACTACCGCGAATGTCACCGGATTGGCGCCGGAGACGGCGTATTCCTTTGCGGTGAAGGCGAAGGATGCGGCGGGCAATGTGTCACCGCCCAGCGCCGCCTTGAGCGTGACGACCTCCGCTGCCGGCGGGCCGGGTCCGCTGCCCGGCAAAGTATTGGTCGGCTACTGGCATAACTTCGTGAACGGTGCGGGCTTCCTTTCGCTGCGGGAGGTCTCCGCCAATTTCGATGTTATCCATGTCGCATTTGCCGAGCCGGCGGACAACAGCGGGAACATTGAATTCACGCCTTACCAATATACCGATGCCGCCTTCAAGGAAGATGTCGCTTACTTGCAGAGTCTAGGCAAAAAAGTGACCATCTCGATCGGCGGCCAGAACGGCCACGTCGAATTGACGACTCCCGCCGCTCGCGACCGGTTCGTCCAATCGATGATCGCGATTATCGAGAAGTACGGCTTCGACGGATTGGACATTGATTTCGAAGGGCAATCGCTTTATTTGAACCAGGGGGACACCGACCTCGAGCGCCCGACGACACCGGCTGTTATCCATCTGATTGAGGCGCTGCGCGCCATTCATGATCATTTCGGATCGGATTTCCTGCTGACGATGGCGCCGGAGACGTTTTTCGTCCAGGTCGGGTATACGAATTATGGCGCCGGCCAATGGGGCGGCGATCGGCGCGCCGGGGCATACTTGCCCGTCATCCATGCCTTGCGCGACATCATCGCTTGGGTGCAGGTGCAGCATTACAATTCCGGACCGGTGACCGGCCTGGACAATCGGTATTATACGATGGGCAGTGCCGACTTCCATGTGGCGATGGCCGACATGCTGGTGACGGGCTTCCCGCTCGCCAAAGATCCGAACCGGGTCTTCCCGGGGCTGCGCCCGGATCAGGTCGTCATCGGCCTGCCTGCTGACAGCCAGGCGGGCAACGGCTATACGGGCGTCGCAGAAGTGCATAAGGCGCTCGATTATCTCATCAAGGGGCGAGCGTTCGGGGGCAGCTATACGCTGCGGAACCCGGCCGGTTATCCCGAGCTCCGCGGCTTGATGACGTGGTCGATCAATTGGGACCGCTTCAATCGATTCGGCTTCTCCAATCCGCATCGCGCTTATCTGGACCAGTTGAATGGATTGTCCTCCGGAAGAGGAGGGCCGAACGGAGGGGACTTTTGACAGAAGGCGGCCGCATCGCATACAATGAAGATATGCCTGCCGCAGCGAGACGGGCGGGCAAAACATTCGAAGGAAAGGGAAAGGTACATCGCCGATGATTAATTAATCCGAACTGAAGCGAATCATTTTGACTATATCGATCTCAAAATGTACGTTCAGAGAGGATAGATCTGCCTGCTGGCGGATTGTCACCGGCTATGTCTTGACCGAAATTCAAGGATATGATTGCTGCTGCGCGCTTCGGCGCAGTGAGACCCTGCGCTGACACGCGCGGAGGACTGGCTGCCTAAGCGGTGCAGGCGCTGCAAGATGCAGGCGGCTTCGGCCGCTTGCGAAGAGACGCTGCCTCTGGGGCACGCGCCGTCTTGCGGCTTGCCGGCAGCATGGCCAGCGGCCAGACATCCTTGAGCATTGCCGTAACATCTATCCTCTCTGGAATCCAGGGAGGTTTTTTTATGAATTCAATCAGACATACCGAAGGCAGGCAGATGCCGCCTGCCGGCAAGCTTGTATTAGAGGCGAGCGGCCTGGCCGCCGAGGCCGGAGACCGCCGCCTGTTCACGATTCCCGAGACGCTGCGCGTCTATTCCGGCGAACGGATCGGACTGATCGGGGCAAACGGCGCTGGCAAGACGACGCTGATCCGGATATTGGCCGGGCTGCTGGAGCCCGCGCAAGGGAGTGTGCGGCAAATGGCGTCCTGCGCCTTCGTGCCCCAGCTCGACGATATTCGTGATGAAGTCTCGGCCGAGGCAACGCTTAGCGGCGGAGAACGGACGAAGCAGCGGCTCGAACAGGCGCTGCAGGGCGGCGCCGAGCTGCTGCTGCTCGACGAGCCGACCAGCCATCTCGATATGGAGCAGATGAAGCGGATGGAAGACCGGCTGCTCGATTTCTCACGGACGGGCACGCTGCTGCTTATCTCGCATGACCGGACGCTCCTGAACCGGGTCTGCACGAAAATATGGGAGATGGAGAACGGGACCCTCCATATTTATGCCGGCGGCTACGACGATTACTGCGTAGAGAAGGAACGGCTGCGTACGGAGCGCCAGCGCGAGTATGACCAGTACATCGCGGAGCGGGACCGGCTGCAGGAGATGATCGTCCAGACGAGGGTCATGGCGCAGGGCGTCGGCACCCCGCGTCCGCGCAAAGGATTGACCAGCAAGGAGATTCGTTCTGCGCGGCCCCACTTCAACCGCAAGCAGGGAAAGATGGACAAACGGGTCAAGGCGATGGAGACGCGGCTGGAGAAGCTGCCGCAGGTGGAGCGCCCGTTCGAGCTTCCGCCCGTCGCCTTCGATGCGGAATGCCATCGGCCGCTCCGGAGCAAGAGCGCGCTTGAGGTCAAGGAGCTGCGGCTGTGCGCCGGGGAGCGGGAACTGGTGCGGGACGGCAGCTTCCGCATCCGTCCGCAGATGAAGGTGGCCTTGCTCGGGCCGAACGGATCGGGGAAAACGACGCTGCTGCGGCTGCTGAAGCAGAGAAGCGAAGCGCTGGACGGCGGGCCGGAAGAGGGCGCTTCATCCGCTATGATCCGGTTCGCGCCGAATGCGCGCGTCGCCTATTTCGATCAGAAGCTGTACTCGCTTGACCTGCAGGAGAGCGCCTTGGCGAATGTGCAGAAGTCAAGCGCCTACGACCAGACCGCCATTCGCACGGCGCTGGCCCGGCTGCGGCTCCGCCGGGACGAGGCGTTGAAGCCGGTCTGGCAGCTGAGCGGCGGAGAGAAGGTCAAGACGCAGCTCGTCAAGCTGTTCTTGAGCGAAGCCAATGTGCTGCTGCTGGATGAGCCGACGAATTACCTCGACATCGAGGCGCGCGAGGAGCTGGAGCGGGTGCTGGCCGCCTATCCGGGGACGCTACTGTTCGCGACCCATGACCGTATGCTGCTGGAACGGACGGCCACGCATGTCCTCCGCTTCAGCGGACAGTCGCTGGAGCTGCTGCCGATCGAGATGCTGCATGCCGAGAAGAAGTCGCCGCAACAGCCAGAGCCGCAAGCCGAAGGCTCCGCCCGAGAGGAAGCGGCCTGGACGGAGGAGCAGCGGATGATGGTCGAGCTGGAATGGTCCGAGCTGCTGTCCCGGCTGTCCCAGCCGGTTCGCCAGGACGAGGCCGAGAAGGAGCGGCTGGAGCGGCGTTATGCCGAATTGCTGGAGCTGCGCCGGGCGATGCGATGAGCGGGAGATCCGAACCGGCTGCCGCGGCTGCGGCGGCCGGACTGGACTTGTGCACGGGGCATCCCCAATAGCGGAACACCGGATTTTTCCCCGGACGGTTCGTCTCAAGTATGTTACAATAGGTGAACGTGACGTGCACGGATGAAAAGGAGAGAGTGTCATGCGAATGTCCAACATGCATCATTTTACAGAGCACCATCGGTATGTGGCTTACCGGGAATTCAGCCTCAGCGAGCTGGATCGGAAGATGCTGTCCCACGTCTATCAGCCGATGGTCGGAGCATTCGCGATTGGGTTATATCATTTATTGTACCAGCATGCGCCTGCGGACCGTGTCGGCTACTCGGGCGTCGATGCGCAGCGCCGGCTGTTTCTGCTGCTTGGGCTGGAGCCAAGCGAGAAGGGACGGACCTATTTCGTCGAACAGACCTCGAAGCTGGAGGCGGTCGGATTGCTGCAGACGTCGCGGATGCTGCTTCCGGACATGGAGGAGCATATGTACGAATACGAGCTTCAGCCTCCGCTTTCGCCTCATGAATTTTTCCGGACACAGCATCTGACCCTGCTGCTGCGCGATTTCGTCGGCAAGTACGCCGTGCTGAATCTGAGGGAGCAATTCAGTACGGGCGAGCCGTTCGATGCGACGGTGAAGGAGGCGGATCGTGAAAATATTTCGATTCCGTTCTATGAACTGTTCCGCTTGAATACGCAGGTGATCGACGTTGAGCTGGAGCAGGCGCTGGATGAAGTGGCGCCGAGCCGGGCAACCGTCCGCCCTCCGGCGGTGAGCGAGGAATCGGAGACGCCGGCCTTGAACTATGCCGACATTATTATCCGCTTCCCGAAGCAGTCGGTTAACCGCAGTTTCGTCGAACGGCTGCGCTATGACCAGGAAGGGATCGGCGTCATCAATTATGTCGTCCGCAAGTTCGGGCTCACGCTGCAGGAGACGGTCCGGCTTCTCGATGAAGACGGCATCTTTGCGCAGGACGGCCGCATCGTCATCGATGAGCTGCAGCACCGGGCGCATCTGCACTTCCGTCAGAACAAGCGCCGCGGGGAATGGCAGGAGCGGGAGCAGCAGCGCATCGGCCATCTCGGGGAGGAATCCGCGGCCCCGCAAGAGGAGGTCGCGGTCGAGATGGAGTTCTATGTTGACGTGCCCCCCCAGTTCAGCGGCAAATGCGATATTCACCAATACAATATGATGCTTCGCAATACGCCGTACACCCAGCTGCTGGAGCGGTTTTTCCCGGGCGCGGTGCCGGACTCTTTTCTGGATATGTTCACCAAGATGGATATCAATTATAAGCTGCCGGATGAAGTCATTAACGTACTCATTCATTATTTGATGACCATGCTCGCACAGGGGGCTGAGCAGCGGTTGAACCGCAACTTCGTCGAAGCGATTGTGTCCAATATGCTGGTGAAGCAGGTCAACACTTACGAGCAAGCGGTAATGTATATCCGCCAGCAATCCCAGGTGCAGGAGGCGGGCGCGGCCCGTTCGGGCGGGAAGGCCGCTTCGCAGCGGACGCGCAGCCGCTACGGGAAATCGGCGAAGCCGGCGATTCCGATCGTGACCCGCTCGCAGGATGCCCCCTCCTCGCTGTCACAGGAGGAGATCGACGCCGCACGGGCGCTCGCCCGCAGATTGGACGGACAAGCCTAAGGCCGGCAGGCATGCTTGCAGGCTTCCCACACGATGAATATCGAAGACAGAAGATAAGGAGGGCTCCCGCATGGAATCGATAGGCGAACTGTTGAAGCAGCTGCCGCTTGGCAGCCGGCGCGCGCAAGCGGAGCAGAAGATGGCCGAGCTGATGAACCATCCGCTCGTCGCCGAATTCCGCAGCTCCCACCCCGAGCTGGACGAGCGCAGCCTTCGCATGAATATGAACAAATTGTACCAGTACGTGAAGGAGGCGGGGCATTGCAGCCAATGCCCGGGCCTGGAGCAGTGCCCGAACGATTTCCACGGGCATTACACCCGGCTGAGCGCGGAGGAGGTCAACGGTCAGGCGTTCATTTATGACCGCAAGGTCCCGTGCCAGAAGTGGCTTGCACATGAGCGCCAGCAGTCGATCCATAACCGCGTCCGTTCCTTTTATGTGGATGAGACGGCTCTCAAGCAGGGATATTCCGCCCGGGAGATGCTGGAGATCGACATGGAGCGTGTGCCTGCGGTCAAAAAGGTGATGGAATATGTGATGCAGGCGAAGGAATCCGGGCTGACGCCGCATGGATTGTACCTGGTCGGACCGTTCGGGACCGGGAAGACCTTCCTGATGAGCTATGTGCTGTACGAGCTGGCCCGCGCCGGATATACCGGGGTCATCGTCTACATGCCGGAATTCGTCGAGGAGCTCAAATCGATGTTCCAGGAGCCGCAGAAGCTGCGGGAGACGATCGAGCTGATGAAGGAGACCGACCTGCTCGTATTTGACGATATCGGAGCGGAGAACATGTCGGCCTGGGTGCGCGATCATGTGCTCGGCTCGATTTTGAACTACCGGATGAACCGGAAGCCGACCTTCTATACGTCGAATTATGACACCAACTCGCTGCTGAAGCATTTCAGCTACACGCGCGACGGGGAAGATATTTATAAGGCGGAGCGCCTGATGGACCGGATTAAGCCGTTTACGGACATCGTCCATGTGAATGGGCGCAACAAACGGGGAATGGAAGACACGTGATGAGCGTGTCTTTTTTTATGCTGCGTTGACAGGATGAGCAAGACGAAATTATAATGGTCATAGCAACTATCGTCACATCAATAATGGAGGCCCGCTTTGGAATTAGAAAAATATATTGGCGTCATCGTGAGCCGTGCAGATTTGAAGTTGAGCAATTATTATCAAAAAGTAGTCAGCCCGTTCGGCATCACCGTCGATCAATGGGAGATTCTTGTCGTGCTGTGGGAGCAGGAGGGCATCACGCAAAAGGAGCTTGCCGAGCGCTTGTACAAGGATCAGACGAACATTGCGCGAATGTTGTTCAAGCTGGAGAAAAAGGGTTTTATCCATCGTGTCACCCATGAGACGGACAGAAGAGCTTTGCGCGTCTATTTAACCTCCAAAGGACGGGATATCAAGGACGAGATTATGGAGCCTTCGATTGAAGCCTATAAAAAAACGATAGCCGGTTTAACTGAAGAGGAGGTAGAC
This sequence comes from Paenibacillus dendritiformis, assembly GCF_945605565.1. Classification (NCBI taxonomy): domain Bacteria; kingdom Bacillati; phylum Bacillota; class Bacilli; order Caryophanales; family Paenibacillaceae; genus Paenibacillus; species Paenibacillus dendritiformis. Next base: position 2,196,666 of record NZ_OX216966.1, read on the forward strand.
AACTTCAGACGGACGCTTGCGGTGATGTACAACAATGTCAAGGATCTGTAGCTTGCTTGTCTGGGCGAGGTCCTTCGTTTTATGGACAAATAGTTGCTATGACCATTATCATCACAACAAATAGATAGGCGGAGGTGAGGGCTGTTATTTTCAATTGAGCGGGAGATCCGATTATTTTTTTGGAAAATTAATTGCTATAGCAATTAAGGATGTGACAAGTATGGTGGGTACACAGGTGGACACGGAATCGAAAAAGGCAGGGATCCTCGATGCTCCCTACCGGGCGTTAACCATCGGCATCGTTTTGATCGTTACGACGATGGCGTTTGAAGGGCTGGCCATCACGACCATTGCCCCCAAATTGGCGCAGCATTTAGAGGGCATCCATTTATATGGGTGGATATTCAGCGCCTTTCTGTTATCTCAAATTATCGGCACGATGATCATGGGGCAGCAGATTGACAGGAGGGGAGTCACTCGCTCCTTTATGGCGGCCATTATCATGTTTGTTATCGGCATTGCCGTCGCGGCATCAGCGGTCAATATGTATATGCTTATTGCCGGGAGAGCGCTTCAAGGCTTTGGCGCGGGCGCCAGCATCACTTGCGTGTATTACAGCATCACGCTGCGCTATCCTGATGCCCTGCGGACCAAAATCCTTGCGGCATTTTCCGGGGCCTATATCCTTCCTGCATTAATCGGTCCTTATCTGGCAGGAGTTATCGCCGAGCTCGCCTCGTGGAGATTTGTATTCTGGTTTGTGCTCCCTTTCGTTGTGCTGGCCGTGATTTTGACGATTCCCTCCTTTCGGCACATGCAGCAGACCGGGCGCACGTCATCGGGACAACGCCATCATAAAGAAATCTATGCCCTCATTTTGACGCTGGGCACGGGGCTGCTGCTGACCGGCTTAGGTTCTATATCCGAGTGGGGCGGCATCGCGTTGACGGTGGCGGGCATTATTCTGTTGGTGCATCCTTTGCGCAAGCTGCTCCCTTCCGGGTCCTTTCTTCTTCGCAAAGGCTTGCCTGCCACCATTGTATCCAGAGGGTTCTATGTTGCCTGTTATGTCGCTACGGAGAGCTACGTTGTCTTGGCCTTGATCGAGGTGAAGGGTCTGTCTGCGGACATTGCCGGCTTAATTGTGGCTGCCGGAGCGTTGAGCTGGTCCACCGCGGCTTGGCTGCAATCCAAGCTTGACGAACGGGATGCCGGCAAGGGCAGGAAAAAGAGAGTGGTCACCGGGGTCGCCATGATGGTTAGCGGAGTGATGTGCGTAATGGCGGTAATCGGGCTGCCTGGCGGCATCATTGCCTTGGCGATTCTCTCCCAAATATGCACCGGATTCGGCATCGGGCTGGCCAACCCGACCACGGGAGCCATTGCGCTGCAGCATGCAGAGCCCGGCCAGGAAGGCGAGGTGTCGTCCCAGCTCCAATTCGTCGATGCGTTCGGGCCCGGATTAAGCGTAGGCATTGGCGGGGCGCTGATCGCCATCAGCGATTCGCTGCAATTGGGAATCTTTGCGGGCGTCATGCTTGCCTTAACCGCCCAGTTGTTGTTCATCGTTATCAGCTTGGCCGCCGCCTGCCGCATTGCGGTCAAACGTTGAAGCTAACCATTCGCCTTTGTCCGTTCGCATCGCGATGGATGCTGGAATGGCTTCGATAGCAGCAAAAAAAGCATGCATCGCTGCATGCTTTACCGGTATTGTTACTTGTGCAAGAACGGGTTGAACGGTTCGGACGCTTCCGCTTGACGCGGTTCCCGGCAGGCGGAACCAATCCGGACCTGCCCGCGGAACGACGTATGGCGATTGGATGTTACGATATCATGAACTTAATGATCACCATACCGAAGAAGACGACGAACATAAACCCGAACATGGCGTTGAACCCGAACAACACGTCTGAAAAATCATTTCTCGGCTCTTCGTTGACATGTTCGCGAGGATCCATCGTATTGGCTTCCATTAGCGCGTCCTCCCATCTGTCCGTCACGTTGCAATGATTCAGATCACAACATAGACAGGTAGTAAAACCCATTTTAACGCCTCTAGTATATCGAACGGCGGCGGAACTGTAAAGTCCGGGCTTTCTTATCCTGTGACAAATTCCTAACAAAATGCATCCCGCTCTGATTTCACATAAAAGTCCGACTTGTGGTATACTTTACTTGTTGACTCAGATATTCTGTTTTTCACGATAAAGGAGGTTCTCTAACATGGCTATCGTAAATGTGTCCGACCAGTCGTTCAAGACCGAGGTAGAAGGTCAGCAGGGCGTTGTATTGGTCGACTTTTGGGCGCCTTGGTGCGGCCCTTGCAAGAGATTGGCTCCGATTCTTGAAGAATTGGACGGAGAAGTAAGCGGTCAAGCCACGATCGCGAAGGTGAACGTGGATGAGAATCCGGAATCCGCTTCCCGCTTCGGCGTGATGAGCATTCCGACGATCATCGTGTTCAAGGACGGCCAGCCAGTGGACAAAGTGGTCGGCCTGAACTCCAAGGATGCGCTCAAAGGCTTGATTGGCAAGCATCAATAAGCATCCGTGCGGATGAGCATGCGATAGAAGAGAAGCCTTCCTGTTTCAGGAAGGCTTCTTTGCGTTGAGCAGAAGCGCAGCGCCCTCTTTTTTGATAAAATAGAAGAGTCATGCATCTAAAGTGAACGGCGTGAGCCTTCACGCAGGGTGCCGAGGCAGGAACAATGATGGTAAGGAGGGAGCTCGCGTGAGCGACTCGGACAAGAACCGCCCGAACTGGCGCGCAGAGCGGTGGAAGGCCCGCTGGAATGAACGCTATGCCCCGGAACAGGAAGACGAACTGGATGCCGAAGCGTTGGCCGAACGCGCCCAGGCGCTGGAGAAGATTCACCACAAGCTCGCCTTGCTGCCCGATGCGCCAGGCTGCTATTTGATGAAGAACAGAGAGGGCACAATTATTTATGTCGGCAAGGCCAAGGTGCTCAAGAACCGTGTCCGCTCCTATTTCTCGGGCAGCCATGACGGCAAAACCCAACGACTTGTAGCGGAAATCCGCGATTTTGAATATATCGTCACCGGCAGCAATATGGAAGCCCTCATCTTGGAATGCAATCTTATTAAGAAGCATCACCCGCGTTACAATGTGCTGCTGAAGGATGACAAGACGTTCCCTTATATCAAAATAACAAATGAACGCCACCCGCGGCTGGAGGTGACGCGCCGGGTGCTGAAGGATAAGGCGAAATATTTCGGCCCTTATCCGAACGGCTTCGCTGCCCAGCAGACGAAGAAGCTGCTCGATCGCCTCTACCCGCTGCGCAAATGCTCCACGCTGCCGGACCGGGTCTGCTTGTATTATCATATTGGCCAGTGCTTGGCGCCGTGTGAATACGAGGTGACCGAGTCCGAATACGAAAACATGGTGCAGGAGATATCCAAATTTCTCAGCGGCGGACATGAAGAGATTAAACGCGAGCTGCAGCGGAAGATGGAGGAGGCGGCCGAAGAGCTGCAATTCGAGCGGGCCAAGGAATATCGCGACCAACTGATGGCGATCGCGGCGATTATGGAGAAGCAGAACATCAATACATCCGATCAGGTCGATCGGGATGTGTTCGGGTTCGCGGTGGACAAAGGCTGGATGTGCGTGCAGATTCTATATATCCGTCAAGGAAAAATGATCGAGCGCCATACGACCCAATTCCCGTTCTATGGGGAGCCTTATGCCGACTTCATGTCATTCGTGACGCAATATTACAGCGAGAATCCGGCGGTGCCGAAGGAGATTCTGCTCCCGGATCCGGACGGATTGGCTGCGCTGGCGGCAGACGCGGCCGCTGAAGCCGCTCTGGCGGCGGTGGAGGCCCGGCAAGAGACGGACGGAGATTCGGATGAATCCGCCCGCATTCCGGATGCAGGCCAACCGGAGGATTCGACAGACGGCGACGACGCGGAAGAGGGGGCTAATCCGAAGGGTCTGGACGCCGTTCCGCATGCCGAAGAGAGCTTGGCGACGACAGAAGCGCTGCAGCAATGGCTGAAGGTGAAGGTCATCCTGCCGAAGCGCGGGTTGAAGAAGCAGATGATCTCGATGGCGATGGAAAATGCGCGCGTTGCCCTGGAAGAGAAGTTCAAGCTGGTCGAGCGGAGCGAGGAGCGGACGCAGCGGGCAGCCCAACGGCTCGGGGATGCGCTCGGGATCGGTGCGCTTCGCCGGATCGAAGCGTTCGACAACTCCAATATCCAGGGGGCCGACCCGGTCTCTGCGATGGTCGTCTTCACCGACGGCAAGCCGGACAAGAAGGAGTACCGGAAATACAAAGTGCGCACCGTCGTCGGCCCGGATGATTACGAGACGATGCGCGAAGTCATCCGCCGCCGCTATGAACGGGTGCTGAAGGAGCAGCTGGATATGCCGGATCTCATTATCGTGGACGGCGGCCGCGGTCAGATGTCGGCGGCGCTGGATGTGCTCGAGAATGAGCTTGGCCTCGACATCCCGGTATGCGGGCTTGTCAAGGACAACAAGCATAAGACGGCGCAGCTGATGGCCGGATTCCCGCCCGCCATCGTGCCGCTTGCGCGGGACAGCCAGGAGTTCTACCTGCTGCAGCGAATTCAGGATGAGGTTCACCGCTTCGCGATCTCGTTCCACCGCGAACGGCGGGCCAAATCGATGGTGACGTCGGCGCTCGATTCCATTCCGGGCATTGGCGAGAAGCGGCGGAAGCTGCTGCTGAAGCACTTCGGCTCCTTGAAGAAAATCCGGGAAGCATCGGTCGAGGATTTCCGGGAGATCGGGATCGGCGAGAAGCTGGCGACTACGATCTTGGCCTCGCTCCGGCAAGAGAAGGAACCGCACGAAGCGGAGCAGGATGCCCCGGACATGGAGGCTGCCGATGTGGACAACGATAACGATGAATAACAAGACTCAAGCGAAGCTTTGCAGGCTGTTCCTGCAAAGCTTCTTTTTTGGGGACGGTTCCGGTTGAAACGTACTTGCTTCCGCTTGGCCGTAGAACCGGGTTGACTCGGTCCCTCTTCGCAAGGGTTCGGAGTTCCTTATAAGCAATCTCCCCTCCGCTCAGAATCGAAGCTCGGCACGACTTGCTTCCTGTTAGCACCTTGCCGCTTCAACCTTGTTGATATGGGTGAAGATGCCGAAGACTCTGGCCTAGGGAAATGGGAAGGGGAGGCGGGAACCGAGGACTATAGCTGCCCCGAACCAGCTGAAGCTGATGGAATCGGATCCGCAGGAATCTGGAAGAGGAGCCTCCTGAATAGATGGGATAGGTTCCGAAGAAGTGAAGAGCGGGAAGCCTTCTGACTGGATGGGATAGGACCCTAAGGAATGCGGAGCGCGAAGCATTTCTGACTGGATGGGATGGTCACCCTAAGGAATGCAGAACGGGAAGCCATCTGACTAGATGGGATAATCGCCCTAAGGAATGCAGAACGGGAAGCCTTCTGACTGGATGGGATAACCGCCCTAAGGAATGCAGAGCGGGAAGCCTCCTGACTGGATGGGATAGCTACCCTAAGGAATGCGGAGCGGGAAGCCTTTCTGAGTGGATGGGATAGCTACCCTAAGGAATGCAGAGCAGGTAGCCTCCTGACGAGATGGGAGAGTGCGCAAAAGGAAGCGGAAAGGCCCCCCGGGACGGAAACTGAGCCAAGGGGAGAATGTCTCTAAGGATAAAAGATGGGATGAACCTAACCTTGGGGAAAGAAAAGAAGGCAGAGAGGCGGTGCTGCTCTCTAGCGGTCAGCGCGGCCTTTCACGTTTATAGACCGTTCATCCGGGGAATGTTATGATGTTGGTCAAGAAATAAGCATTGAGCCGGTAAAGGGTGTGTTGTCGTGTATTTCGACCGCGGGACGATAAGAACGAAGCTGCAATCACAGATCCAGGCGAACGGGCATATTATTGGCGTAGCAGCCGGGGCGGGCATCACCGCGAAATATGCGGTAAAGGGCGGAGCGGATTTCATTTTAGCCTTAAATTCAGGCCGGTTCCGGCAGATGGGATTGAGCTCGCTTGGCGGGCTGCTTCCCTTTTCGAACAGCAACGATCTCGTGATGGAATTCGGAACGAGGGAAATTATCCCTATCGTCAGAGATGTTCCCGTTATCTTCGGGCTGTGCGCGACGGATCCGACTATTGAGTTAGAGCCATATATTGAATCGATTCGGGAACAGGGCTTTTCTGGAATAAATAACTATCCGACCGTCGGATTAATGGGTGGTCTTTTTGGTGAGGCTTTGAAGGAAGAAGGGACTTGCTTCGACATCGAAATCGAGGCGATTCAGATAGCGCATGAGAAAGGCTTGTTTACGATCGCGTTCGTGTTCGAAGAAGAGCAGGCTCGGCGTATGGCCAATGCCGGAGCGGATATCGTGTGCGCGCATTTGGGCTTTACGAAGGGCGGCGTTCTCGGCGCCAAAAAGGTATTGTCGCTCAAAGCGGCGGCGGAGCTGGCAAAAGCTATTTTTAAAGCCTGCGATGAGGTCAATCCCGGCGTTATGAAAATGGTCTACGGCGGGCCGGTCAACACGCCTTCCGACGTGGAGTATATGTACGACAATACCGGAGCCGTGGGCTATTTGGGCGGATCGTCCTTCGAGCGAATCCCTTCCGAAGCGGCGATTACGCAGACGGCCAGCGAGTTCAAGGAGGCGGGGCTGACCGAGCAGGACAAGCTCCTTCGCCATATGCTGGAGGGCGTGGCCAAGCATTATGATTATGTGCAGTTCGTGAAGGAGTATGTGGCCGCGAATTACATGAATGAGATTTCGTTTACGGAACTCGCTTTGGTAGCCCATATTTCGCGTACGCATTTAAGCTATTTGTTCAAAAAAGAGGTGGGGTGCACGTTCCCCGAATACGTGACGAGATTCCGAATCAACAAGGCCATGGAGTTCATGAAGCAGGACCATATCGAGCTGTCCGAGGTGTCGGCGCTGGCCGGATATAATGACTACGCCCATTTCAGCAAAACATTCAAAAAACTGACGGGGCTGTCCCCGCGAGAATATCGACGTCAGTACAAAAACACATAAACGCCGTACAAATTCACATGAATTGCCCCTTTGAAAGCTCTATACTTGAATTGTAAGCAAGTTCAGCAATCTTGAATACTTCCACTTTACCGAGGAGGTTATGCCATTGAAAACAGTCGCGATAGTCGGAACGTTTGATTCCAAAGGTACCGAGTTTTCTTTTGTCAGAGATATGCTTCAAGGTCTTGGGCTGAATACGCTTATGATCCATAGCGGAGTGTTCGAGCCTATGTTCGTCCCGGACGTCTCGAATGAGGAAGTAGCGAGGGAAGCTGGAGCGGATATTCGTGAAATCGCCTCCAAACGGGACCGATCGTTAGCAACGGAAGTACTTGCGAAGGGCATGGAAAAGCTGGTTCCGAGACTGTACGCGGAAGGGAAATTCGATGGAATCATCTCCTTCGGCGGCAGCGGCGGCACATCTATCGTTACGCCCGGAATGAGAGCGCTCCCAATCGGCGTGCCGAAGATAATGGTGTCGACCGTCGCTTCCGGGAACGTCTCGCAATATGTCGGGACGAGCGATATTATGATGTATCCATCTATCGTCGACGTGTCGGGCCTGAACTCGATTTCGACCAAAATATTTACGAACGCGGCCCTGGCGATAGCCGGCATGCTGAAGTTCGAGGTGGAGCATGCCGTGGAGAAAAAGCCGCTCATCGCCGCGACGATGTTCGGGCTGACGACGCCTTGCGTCAATCAAGCCCGCGAGTATTTGGAGGAACAAGGCTATGAAGTCGTCGTGTTCCATGCCACCGGCGCCGGCGGCAAGACGATGGAACGGTTGATCGATTCCGGATTCTTCGATGGCGTTCTCGATATCACCACTACGGAGTGGTGCGACGAGCTGGTCGGCGGCGTGCTCAATGCGGGACCGAATCGGCTCGAAGCAGCCGTGCGGGCGCGCGTGCCTCAAGTGGTCTCGACAGGAGCATTGGACATGGTGAACTTCGGCCCGTTCGAGACGGTGCCGGAGAAGTTCGCGAATCGAACGTTCTACAAGCATAATCCGACCGTCACGTTGATGAGAACAACCGTGGAGGAAAATACAGAGCTCGGCAAAATTATCGCCGGGAAGTTGAATGAGGCGATCGCCCCGACCGCGCTCATGCTGCCCTTGAAGGGCGTATCCGGTCTGGATGTGGAAGGGCAGCCATTCTACGGACCGGAAGAGGATCGGGCGTTGTTCGATACGCTTAGACAGGAGATTGACCGCAATGCCATAGAGCTCATCGAACTGGATGCGGACATCAATGACAAGAGCTTTGCGCTGGCCGCAGCCCGGAAGCTGGTCGAACTGATGCGGAAGCACACACAAGAGGAGGATGCAAAATGAAACAAACTCGTCAGGAAATCATCAGCCAACTGAAAGCGCAAGTCGCCAAAGGCGACATGATCTTGGGCGCCGGAGCGGGAACCGGCATCTCCGCCAAGAGCGGCGAAGCGGGCGGCGTCGATTTGATCATCATTTACAACTCGGGAAGATATAGAATGGCCGGCCGGGGCTCGCTGGCGGGATTGATGCCTTACGGGGATGCCAACCAGATCGTGGTCGATATGGGGGCGGAAGTATTGCCGGTCGTGAAGCGCGCTCCGGTGCTGGCGGGCGTGTGCGGCACCGATCCGTTCCGCATCATGGATGTGTTCCTGAAGCAGTTGAAGGAACAAGGCTTCGCGGGCGTGCAGAACTTCCCGACCGTCGGCTTGATCGACGGCGTCTTCCGGGCGAATCTGGAGGAGACAGGCATGGGCTATGATCTGGAAGTAGACATGATTCGCAAGGCCCATGAGCTTGATCTGCTCACGACGCCGTATGTGTTCGACGAAGAGCAGGCGATCAAGATGGCCAAGGCGGGCGCGGATATTTTGGTCGCGCATATGGGCTTGACGACCAAAGGGACGATCGGCGCGAAGACCGCGCTCACTCTTGACGATTGCGCCAAGAGAATTCAGGCCATCGCCGATGCGGGCCGTTCGGTGAATCCGGATATTTTGGTCATCTGCCACGGCGGTCCGATTGCGGAGCCGGAGGATGCCCGCTATATTTTCGAGCATACGACCGGCATTGATGGATTTTTCGGCGCTTCCAGCATCGAGCGGTTCGCCGCCGAGGTTGGCATCCGCCAGCAAGCCGAAGCGTTCAAACATGTTAAATTGAAATCGTAAATAAAGAAAAACAGCATTGCTGGGCCTGTCCCGCAACGCTGTTATAAATAAGACGTGTACACGGATAACCCCGCCGCAAGGAGGTTACGCCGTACACGTCTTTTTTTCATAGCAGCCTTGTTCTATACCGATGGAGACGGCGTATGCCGTACACGATCAATACCGGCAGCGCCAGATAGAATACGCCGAGCCCGAGGCCGGCTGCCGTTCCCTCCAGCAGGTAAGAGATGCTCATCAGCACGTTGTCGAGCATGAGATGGGCGAACATGGCGGTCCAGAAGCCATGGCGCAGCATGATCGCGAGGAACAGGAAGCCGATAATGAGCAGCTCCACCGGCCGTGAATAGTACGGGTATATCGGATACGTCACATGGCCGAAAGCCCACACCAAGGTCGGGATGACGCCGGCTGCCCATGGGTTCCGAATCCAGCGGTTCAGCAGGCCGGTCCCGAACCAGCGGAATACGCCTTCCTCCGAAATCGCCGCCATCCAGGCGAGGAGCGGATAGAGGGCAGGCACGGTCAGATTGAGCGGCGACATGGAGGCGTCGGTAGCCGACCAGGCGCCGAAGCCCGTCTCCAGCGTCAGGAAGATGACGCTCTGTATGCCGAGCAGTACGCCCGCGTACAGTGTTCCGAGGCGGAAGGACCCGGTCAAGACCGTGCCGAAGGACGGATCGCGCCAAGTCGGCAGCAGATCGGTTCGCCCCTCCTCTCTCCACAAATAGGAGCCTGATACAAGCGAAAAATAGAGGAACAGCCCTTGGGTGACCATAATGGCCCCTTGCAGCACGAGCGCCGCAGTCAGGTTCAGTTCCGTACGGGGCACTCCGAACTGCAGGACGACCAGCCCGGGCATCATATTCCACATATGGAGCACAGAGATCGCGCACGACAGGATCGACAACGCGATCAGCGTTCCTGAGCTGAAGCGGATCCGCCGCCGGTAATAGATGCAGGCCCAGAGGGCGAGCATGCTGAGCATGATCGACATCCACCGGTAGCCGAAGCGGTATACGGAGCCGGCGGTCTCGATCTGTGTCTGGTCAAGTGCCTGATAGTCGGGCGGAACGCTCCAGACGGGATGCAGCGCAACGACGCGATCTGAGCGCATGCGCACGACCAGTTCGAGCCGGGCCGCTCCGATCTCGCCCTGCTTGACGGTATAGCGCAGTTCATCTGGCCGGGACGGGTGAACGTTCTGCAGCACCAGCTTGGAAGGGTCCCAGCCGAGCGCGCTCAGCTCGCGGGCGGCAATCGGCCGTGCCTTCTCTTCTGCGAGCGCGGGCAGCTCCGATTGTGGCCTCCCCGGCATCGCGGCTAATTCATACCCCACCACGCTGCCGCTTGTCATATGTACGTCAATCTTCAAAATGTCCTTCCCGTCGGGTGTCGTGACGCCGAGCAGGACTTGATAAATGTCAATCGGGGCCTGGCTGTCCCAGTCAGCATAGCTTGCGGCCAATCTTTCCCGGTTCATATAGCCTGCCGCCAGCCTGTCGGTCTTGTAGACGACCGTCGGCTCCTGTTCCGACACCATCATGAGGCTTCTCCACGGCTCGCGACTCACAAATTCAAGTGCCCGTTCGGCAGCCTGTCGCTTCGTCAGAAGCGTTCGCTCCTGCTCTGGCCCGGTCCGGTTCGCTTCCTGAAGCGAGGGAATAACAATCTGCAGGAGCACAAACACTATAAATCCAATGATCGAAGCCAGCAATAAACGTTTCGTTGAATGATGGGACACAGGCATAGCGCTACCTCCGTTATCCATTCCGGTGCTTTTCATTATTGTATCCACTCTCTTGGCGGAAAGTCCAGGCATGCAAATTATGGAAGAAAACAGCTACACGTTGAAATAGTAAGCGTGAAAGACACAGTGGGAGATTAGGATAGGATGTAAGCGCTATTTGAAGTCTTTTTCCTGTATTTTTTGTTTATTTTGTGGCTGCATCGACTTTGTGCCCTTGTCATGAAACGTATATAATCTCGTTATGAATTGAATACAGCCGAATTTCGTGAATACGAAAGCGGGGGACCCGATCATTGGGGTGAATTTTGCGCCGATCCGCGTTAAGGATCGACGCAAATAGGGCGGCCTGGACGCGCCCGAATCCGTCAGCTAACCTCGTAGGCATTGAACGTCAGGATACCAGCGTTAGCATTGGATTTCCAGTGCTTTTTTTCGTGCTGAAAATGAGGTGATTTCGATGAAATCCATTAAAAAAGCATCCCGGTGGCAGCTCACCCCGCCGCAAATTCTGGTGATGGGGTTCGGGACGATTATTCTCATCGGGGCGCTGCTGCTGATGCTTCCGATAGCCAATTCGGATGGTCAGCCTCTCCCCTTCATCGATGCGCTGTTCACAGCCACGTCGGCAACTTGCGTAACGGGGCTTGTCGTGGTGGATACGGGCACGCATTTCACCTTGTTCGGGCAGATCGTCATTATTACGCTGATTCAGGTTGGCGGACTCGGCTTCATGACGATGGCGACGCTGTTCGCTCTTGCTTTTCGCAAGCGTATTTCGTTGAAGGAACGGCTCATTTTGCAGGAAGCGCTGAATCAAGGCAGCATGGAGGGCATCGTCCGCCTGATTCGCAAGGTGCTGCTGTACGCGTTCTGCATCGAAGGGGCAGCAGCGGTCCTGTTCACGCTGCGCTGGGCCTTTGACCTGCCGTTCGGCAAGGCACTGTACTACGGCATTTTTCACGCAATCTCGCTATTCAATAACGCCGGCTTCGATCTGTTCGGCTCCGTCTCGGGACCGTTCAGCAGCCTGACCCTGTATGTTGGCGACCCGATCGTGAATATCGTCGCGATACTGCTTATCGTGCTGGGCGGAATCGGGTTCATCGTCCTGTCCGATGTGGCGGATTACCGGCGCACCCGCAGGCTATCGCTGCATTCCAAGGTCGTGTTGACGATGACGGGCTTGCTCATCGTATTGGGCGCCATCGTCATTCTCGTCTTCGAATTCACGAATCCGGCGACGCTGGGCGGTCTGAACGGCTGGCAGAAGATGTGGGCGGCGCTCTTCCAATCGGTCAGCCCGCGTACAGCCGGAGCGAACACCGTCGACATCGGAGCAATGCGGCAGGCAACGCAGTTCTTCATTGTCGTGCTGATGTTCATCGGCGCCTCTCCCGGTTCGACGGGCGGCGGAATCAAGACGACGACGTTCGCCATTCTTATCGGCGCCGTCATCACGATGATTCGCGGGAAGGAGGACATCGTCATCTTCCGTCATCGGCTGGGCAAAGACCGGATATTTAAGGCGGTCACGATCACGTTGATGGCCTTGTTCATGGTAATCGGGGTAACGATGGTATTGTCCACGACCGAGGATCATCCTTTTTTGATGATATTGTTCGAGACGACCTCGGCCTTCGGCACCGTCGGATTGACTGCGGGCCTGACGAGCGATTTGACCGTGGTCGGCAAATTATTGATCTGTCTGATGATGTTCGCGGGGCGGCTCGGTCCGATCACGCTGGCCTATGCCTTAGGTCCGAAAAGCGAACGTGAGCTATACAAGCACCCGGAAGGCAAAATTACGATTGGATAATCGGTGTGCATTCCGGGGTTACCTATAAAAGAAGAGTAATGGGCGAAGGAGCAATACGAACATGGAGTTACAGCAATTTGCAGTCGTGGGGATGGGCAGATTCGGGTCGAGTCTGGCGCAGGAGCTGGTCGAGCTTGGCCATCAGGTGCTGGGGATCGACAAGGATGAAGAGGTTGTGTCGGAGATGAACAACGTCTTGACGCACGCCGTCGTTGCCGATGCGGCGGATGAGGATGTGCTTCGTTCGCTCGGCATCCGGAATTTCGATTGCGCGATTGTCGCGATCGGGAATGATCTGCAGACGAGCATTCTCGTCAGTATCCAGATGAAGGAGCTTGGCGTCAAAAAAGTGGTGGCCAAAGCCGTCTCGGAGCTGCACGGGCGCGTGCTGGAGCGAATCGGCGTCGACCGGGTCATCTACCCGGAACGGGATATGGGGATCCGGGTGGCCCACCAGCTGGTGTCGCCGAACCTGCTGGATTATATCGAGCTGTCCAAGGATTACACGATTGCGGAGCTGAGTGTTCCCGGCACCTTGAGCGGCAAGACGCTCAAGGATGTCAACCCGAGAGCCCGGTACGGCTGCAGCATCGTGGCCTTGCATAAGCCGAACGGCGTTATTATTGCTCCGTCGGCTGAGGATGTCCTTCAGGATGATGACGTCATGGTCGTCATCGGGACGAATGCCCAGATTGATCAATTCGAAGATTCGATTGGGAAGCGCAGATAGATAGAACAAAGCCCTCCAGGCCATTCCGGCGGAGGGCTTTGTTGTATGCAGAACGGGATTAGAACAAAATTTTGGTCATGATCAATAAGAGCAGGAAGTAGCCGCTGAGGCTGGCCAGCACGTATACGAAGCGGTTGTTCCGTGACACTTGGGCTTGCTCCAGCGATTCATAGATGGTCATCATGATCGATACGAGCCAGGCGAGGCCGGCGATGGAGAGCGCCAAGGAATAGAATGACAGCAGCGTGATGATTCCGGCGATCGCATAGATTGGCCCGTAAGGCATTTGCATCGCGGCTAATTGCACGAAGAAGGTCTTGGCGTCGAGCTTCCGACCGCCTTTCCAGCGGTTCACGAAGTAGAGTGAGCCGAAGAGGGCGGCCAAGGCAACGAGATGGAGCAGCATCAGCTGCAGAAAATACGAAAACGGCGGAGCCGTGCTGCCCAGTCCGATCGGCAGGGAGCCGAACAGAAACTTCGCGAATTGGTTCAGGAATAGATACCCGAAGAGCGCAAATCCGATCGCAGACGCGGCAGCCCCGATCACGCCGTACAAATAATCGGCTCCCGTCGTCATATAGCTTGCCGCCTGCGGCTCTTTCATGAGGCGGACGACGCGCGCCATGTCGATATTCGGCGTCGATGTCTTCGGCGAGCCATAACCCGGCGCCGGCGGCTGTACAGGTTCCTGCGCGGGGCGGATCGGGAACGGCTGCTCCGCCGCAGCGGCAGTCTCCCGCCGATCCGGCGAGGACGCCGGGTCTTCGTCTGCCGGCCGTCCGTCATGAACCCGGCACGTATGTACTTCGTGGTCCTGCAGCGGTTCGCCGCATCGATTGCATACTTTCATCTTATCTACCTCCTAGATTTCCCCCATCATGCATGAACATATCGGGTTTCGTTTCTCTGTATGTGTAACAAAATTAGATTCGACACATCCTCTCCTATTCCTGCTTCGATTGGATATTCCATCCGGAGGCAGCCCGGGCCGTCTCTTCAATGAACCGCCTTGCGGTCAGACTGAGGGCGGCTTGCTTCGCATAGACAAGGGAGGTGATTCGCTCCGTCTGCACCAGCTCCTTCAGATGAATGGCCACGAGCCCGTTGTCGTCCAGCCATTCGGAGCGCAAGTACGATTTGGGGAGCAGCGCTGCGGCATGGCAGGGGGACAGCAGGCGGACGATCGCTTCGAAGGAGTCGATCTCCATCCGGATGTCGGGCACGATGTGGTGGCGCCGGAACAGATCGTCAATCAGCTTGCGGTACCAGGTGCCTTTGGAGAACAGCAGCATCGGAAGACCGTTCAGCCGGGCGATCGAACCATGAACGCCGGAGGCCAGCTCATGCTCCCGCGGCACGACCAGTTCCAAGTGGTCGGAGAACAGAGGGAGGCAGACGAGGCTCGGATCGCGGATCGCGTCGGCGACCAATCCGACATCGACCTTCTGATCCCGGATGAAGGAAATGATCTCGTGTGTCTTCCCGGTTACGGTTTTCAATTGCGCTTCCGGATATTTTTCTACAAATAAAGAAACAAACAGCGGCAGCGTCGTCTGGAGCGTCGTCAAGCTCGCCCCGATCGTAACGGAGGCATGGCCTTCGATCTTGTAATCCGCGATCGACTTCAAGAAGTCAAGCTGCCGATTGCGGATGTCGAGCGCGAACTCATACGTAATCTGACCGACCCGGGTGAGCTCCAGCCGCTTGCCGTTCCGGATGAACAGATCGACGCCGAGCTCGCTCTCCAGCTTCGCGATCTGGCGGGAGAGCGCGGGCTGAGACAGATTGAGACGCTTGGACGCCTGATTCAAGGTTGATAACTCAACGACGGTAGCGAATGATTCCAGCAAATCGAGCACCGGGATTCCTCCTCATGTCACGTAATAAAATGATAGAATTCCAGATAAATGAATTTGATATGCATAAAAGTTATTAAAATTATAAAAACATTGCAATACCATTATAAGAGAAAAAGAGGTAACATGAGAAGTGTCACAACTTAGTCACAAGTATGGAGAGCGGTTACATCGGCATCACCCTAGAGATTCCGTCGTATGGCATAATGTGGATCGCCTCCGATTTCGCAAAAATGACAAAATGTTGACGCTTTCGACAGGCACGAGTAAAATGAGGGTTGTTTCAATTACCAAAATCTACTGGTACGTACATGGAAAGGGGAAACGGCACGCTTATGAAACGAGGTTATTTTTACTCGCGGAAGTTGCATTCGCTTCTCGGGATTATCCCGCTCGGCTTCTTTCTTGTGGAGCATATGCTGACCAACTTCGCGGCATTTGACGGCGGGAAGGAAGCGTTTCAGAGCAGCGTCAAGATGTTGAATGATCTGCCGCTCATATTCTTCCTCGAGCTGTTCGGCATCTGGCTTCCGCTTCTGTATCATGGAGTGTATGGCCTCTATATCGCCTACACGGCGCGGAACAATGTAGGGAATTTCAATTATGGGCGCAACGTGGCATTTCTATGGCAGCGGATTACGGGGGTCATCACGTTTATTTTCGTCACATGGCATGTGTTCGAGACGCGCTTCCAGATTACGCTCGGCAATGTGACGCATGAAGAGCTGGGCACCCATATGAACAGCATCGTGTCTCAGCCGCTCATGTTCGCCGTCTATACGATCGGGGTCATCTCCGCGTCGTACCATTTCACGAACGGACTGTGGGCCTTCCTCGTCAGCTGGGGAATCACGATTGGCCCGCGCGCGCAGAAGGTGTCGGCCAAGATTTGCATGGGCTTGTTCGTGATTATGTCCGTCTTGTTCGTCTTGTCGCTGATCGGCTTCCGCGGAGAAGAGTTCCAGGCGGCTTCCGTTATGATGGATACAGTGAAATCGGTTATTGGTTAAGGGGGAGGACGCATAATGGCTAAGCAGAAAATCATCGTCGTCGGCGGCGGTCTCGCCGGTCTGATGGCTGTCGTAAAAGCAGCGGAGGCAGGCGTGCACGTTGACCTGTTCTCTCTGGTTCCCGTCAAGCGGTCCCACTCCGTATGCGCTCAGGGCGGAATCAACGGGGCGGTCAACACGAAGGGGGAAGGCGACTCGCCATGGGAGCATTTTGACGATACGGTATACGGCGGGGACTTCCTCGCGAACCAGCCTCCGGTCAAGGCAATGTGCGAAGCGGCGCCCGGCATCATCCATTTGATGGACCGGATGGGCGTCATGTTCAGCCGCACGCCGGAAGGGCTGCTTGATTTCCGCCGCTTCGGCGGCACGCAGTATCACCGGACAGCGTTCGCCGGAGCAACGACCGGCCAGCAACTGTTGTATGCACTTGACGAGCAGGTGCGCCGTTGGGAAGCCGCCGGTCTCGTCACGAAGTATGAGCATTGGGAATTCCTGTCGGCCGTTATCGATGAGGATGAAGTGTGCCGCGGCATCACGGCGCAGGATCTCCGCTCGATGGAGGTCAAGTCGTTCGCGGCCGATGCGGTCATTCTCGCGACTGGCGGTCCCGGCATTATTTTCGGCAAGACGACGAACTCGGTCATCAATACCGGCACGGCAGCCAGCGCCGTCTACCAGCAGGGCGTCCGCTATGCGAACGGGGAATTCATTCAGATTCACCCGACGGCCATTCCGGGAGACGACAAGCTGCGCCTCATGTCCGAATCGGCGCGCGGCGAAGGCGGGCGGATCTGGACCTACAAGGACGGCAAGCCATGGTATTTCCTCGAGGAGAAGTACCCGGCATACGGGAACCTCGTGCCGCGTGATATCGCGACTCGGGAGATTTTCCATGTCTGCGTCGATTTGAAGCTCGGCGTCAACGGCGAGAACATGGTCTACCTCGATCTGTCGCATAAGGATCCGAAGGAGCTTGACGTCAAGCTCGGCGGCATTATCGAGATTTACGAGAAGTTCATGGGGGACGACCCGCGCAAGATTCCGATGAAGATCTTCCCGGCGGTCCACTATTCGATGGGCGGCATGTGGGTCGACTACAACCAGATGACGAATATCAAAGGCCTGTTCGCTGCAGGGGAATGCGAATACCAGTATCACGGGGCGAACCGTCTCGGCGCCAATTCCCTCCTGTCGGCCATTTTCGGCGGCATGGTCGCGGGGCCGAAGGCCGTGGAATATATTCGCGGACTGGATAAGTCCGTTGAGGATATCTCCTCCAGCGTATTCGACCGTGAAGTCAAGCTGAGAGCGGACCGGTACGATAATCTGCTCAAGATGGACGGCAGCGAGAATGCCTATGTTCTCCATAAAGAGCTGGGCGAGTGGATGACGAACAATATGACCGTCGTCCGCTACAATTCGAAGCTGGAAGAGACCGTCGTGAAGATTAAAGAGCTGAAGCAGCGCTATGCGAACATTAATATGTCGGATACGGCACGCTGGAACAACCAGGCCGCCAGCTTCACCCGCCAGCTGTGGAACATGCTCGAGCTGGCCGAAGCGATGACGAAGAGCGCCCTGCTTCGCAACGAGAGCCGCGGCGCTCACTACAAGCCGGACTTCCCGGAGCGGAACGATGAGGACTTCCTCAAGACGACGATTGCCGCCTGGACGCCGGAAGGACCGGAGATCAGCTACGAAGAGGTAGACGTATCGCTTATTCAACCGCGGAAGCGCGATTATACGACGGATAAAAAAAGTAAAAAGAAAGGAGAATAACGATGGCGGAAGCAGTGGCATCATCCAAGAAGATTAAGTTCATTGTGACGCGTCAGGATTCGCCTGATGCGGCTCCTTATACCGAAGAGTTCGAAATTCCGTATCGTCCGAACATGAACGTCATCAGCGCCCTGATGGAGATTCAGCGGAATCCCGTCAACGCATCGGGCAAAGAGACGGCCCCGGTCTGCTGGGAGTCGAACTGCCTGGAAGAAGTGTGCGGGGCCTGCTCGATGGTGATCAACGGCAAGCCGCGCCAAGCCTGCTCGGCCTTGATCGACAAGCTGGAGCAGCCGATTCGCCTCGCTCCGATGAAGACGTTCCCGATCGTTCGCGACCTGGTCATCAACCGGGAGCGGATGTTCAATGCGCTCAAGCGCGTCAAGGCCTGGATTCCGATTGACGGCACGTATGATCTGGGGCCGGGGCCGCGCATGGCGGAGACGAAGCGGCAGTGGGCGTATGAGCTGTCCAAGTGCATGACCTGCGGCGTATGTCTCGAAGCTTGCCCGAACGTGAATGACAAGACAAGCTTCATCGGACCGGCGCCGATATCGCAAGTCCGTCTGTTCAACGCGCATCCGACGGGCGAGATGAACAAGGATGAGCGCCTGGAAGCGCTGCTGGACGATGGCGGCATTGAAGGCTGCGGCAACTCGCAGAACTGCGTCCGCTCCTGTCCGAAGGAGATTCCATTGACCACATCCATCGCGGAAATGAATAAAGACACGACCAAACTGATGTTCAAGCGCTGGTTCAAAATGTAACCAAGGCTGCGTCAGGCCACAGGGCGTCCCGGGAGCGGGGCGCTCTTTTTTGTTCCGTGCCTCGGTATGCGGGCCTTGGTGGTCATAAGTTTTCCCTCCGCCTCGTGCTGTGATAGGCCGCCACGCGATAGGCCGGCACCGCGAACTGCGTGCCGTGGATAGGCCGCCACGCGATAGGCCGGCACCGCGAACTGCGTGCCGTGGATAGGCCGCCACGCGATAGGCCGCCACCGCGAACTGCGTGCCGTGATAGGCCGCCAACGCGATATGGTGAGGCATGCGATATAGGAGGGGACGATGCTGTCAATCCGATCCCCGTCGGGCAAAATGGTAATCGGCGAGGCAAGAACGGGTGAATCCTGCAAATCTGCAGTATTTTTCTCCTTTGGAAGCTGGTTTCGATGAAATTGCTGCAAATATACATCTTTTCGCCCGTCGAATCTCAAATCCAAGCCTAAAAGCATAAAATTGATGCGCTTTTGCAGGAATCTATTTTTCAAAATAGAGCTTCACCGGGAATGCTGTATTTCTGCAGTATTGGCCCGGGGATCGCAAGCTGCGCGGAGCAATATGCTTCCGGCCGCAGCAATAATTTTGACGAATTCGTGAATTTCATATTTCCGTAAACAGCAATTTCCTTTATAGTAATGGTAAATATAAGCAGCACCTTTGCAGCACCTCTGCATCACCTTGAGTCTGGAACAGACAGGATAGAGGAGGGATTCTCATTGCGTGAATCATTTGCGAACTGCGAAAGCGCAGCTACGGCGTGCTCCCGGTTGTTCTTCCCGCACATTAAGGAAGCGGTTGATCGGTGGGATCCTATCGGCCTGCTGTCCCTGGGCGCGCCGTCTGACGAGTATGACAGCTTGTCGCTGCATATTACGCTGCTGTACGCAAAGCGTCCGGAGCCGGATGGCATGGCTGCGCAATTGGAGCGATACATGGAGGAGCAATTCGGCCTCGGTCCGGCAGCCATGCCGCGAGAGCGAGGGGAAGCGTGGACGCGAAGCATTCGGACATTTTGTCAGCGCTTACTTCAGGATGAACGGCTGTTCGAGCGGTATGAGCATTGGCAGCTTCACCGCGGGCGCTGCCATACGACCGAGGTATGCTGACAGCTGACGGCTGCAGGCCAGCCTGTCTGGAAATGAAGAAAGCACTCTGCCCTCCCGGCCGGATATCGGCATCGGGTAGGGCAGGGCTTGCATGCCGTTGCCGCGGCTGTCCGGTTAACGGAACAGCCGCTTGATGATATCCAGCCTCCGGGCGGCACCCGGATAGCGGAAGGAGAAATCAAAAGCCGTCGTCTGATAGAGGACGCTCTTCCGATGGCTGAACGTATTGAAGCTGTGAACGCCGTGATAGCTGCCGATTCCGCTCTCGCCCACCCCGCCGAACGGGAGATAAGGCGTAGCCAGATGCATGAGCGTATCATTGATGCAGCCGCCGCCGAAGGACAGCTGCCGGACGACGCGCTGCTGCAAGGCCCGATCGGCCGTGAACAGATAGAGCGCGAGCGGCTTCGGCCGATCGAGGATCGCTTGCTCGGCTTCCTCGTACGACTCGTAAGTGAGAATGGGCAGGATCGGGCCGAATATCTCCTCCTGCATGACCGGCGACGACCAGTCCGCTTCCGTCATGACGGTCGGGGCCAAGCGGAGCCGCTTCCGGTCGGATTCGCCGCCGAAGGCGATGCGGCCGTTGTCCAGGAAGCCGTGCAGCCGCTCCCAATGCCGCTCGCTGACGATGGATGCGTACTCTTCGCTGTCGAGCGGCGGTGGCCCGAAGAATTGGCCAACCGTCCGCTCCAGCTCGCGGATTAGCTCATCGCGGCGGGATTGATGGACATATACGTAATCCGGCGCGACACAGGTCTGCCCGGCATTCGTCCATTTGCCGAAGGCGATCCGCCTGGCCGCGAGCTTCATATCGGCGTCATGATGGACGATGCAGGGGCTCTTGCCGCCAAGCTCCAGCGTGACCGGAATCAGGCGGGAGGCCGCCGCCTCCATGACAAGCTTGCCGACCGGGACGCTGCCGGTGAAGAAAATATAATCGAACGGCCAGGCCAACAGCTGCCGGGCCGTCTCGGCGTCCCCTTGCACGACGGTGACATGACCCGGATCGAACGTCTCCCGAACGAGCCGTTCCAGCACCGCGCCGGTGTGCGGCGTCAGCTCCGACGGCTTCAGCACCGCTGTATTGCCGGCGGCAATCGCGCCGATAAGCGGGGCAAGGGCCAACTGGAACGGATAATTCCAGGGCGCGATGATGAGCGCGCTGCCGTACGGCTCGGGCACGATCATGCCCCGGCTTCCCAGATGGGTGAGCGCCGTCTTGGCACGGCGCGGCTTCGCCCAGCGGCTGACCCGCCGAGCAGCCAGCCGCGCTTCCTCCAGCACGATGCCGATCTCGGTCATGTACGCTTCCGACGCGCTCTTCCCCAAGTCCTGCCGAAGCGCGGCGGTAATATCCTGCTCCATCCCGCGCACACGGTCAGCGAGGCGGATAAGGGCTGCGCGCCGCTCCTTCACGTCACGGGTGCGCCCTTCACGGTAATACGTTTTTTGCATTTCCAACAGAGCCGGATCTGCCATGGATGACGCCTCCTCTTCCCAATCGCAATGCTTCATGACCTCATTACATCATATTTTATTGCGGTTTGCATTGAACTTCTTGCTGATTCATAATAAAAGTACATAATTCAATGATATTTCGATTATTTTTTCCTGGCGATTGCGGCACGCATGGCGATTGCGGCACGGTTATGGAATGCGGGAGGGGAATGTCGATCGCCCAGCTTCGCTGCCCAATCGGAACCAAATGCGCGTCGGCCTAGCCGCCGCCGATTCGCTTGTTCTGTCCTCCGGAATGGGC
This sequence comes from Paenibacillus dendritiformis, assembly GCF_945605565.1. Lineage (NCBI taxonomy): Bacteria > Bacillati > Bacillota > Bacilli > Caryophanales > Paenibacillaceae > Paenibacillus > Paenibacillus dendritiformis. Next base: position 2,218,467 of record NZ_OX216966.1, read on the forward strand.
GCTGCTTACTTTGACAAGAGAAAGGGTATCATAACTCGGATTGCCCGCGCATAACACAGAACAAGACACCGACATTCATAGTCTAGAGAGGAGACAATAACATTATGCAATCCATCGCTATCATTTCAGATATACATGGGAATTTGCAGGCATTGGAAGCGGTGCTGCAGGATGTGGAGCGCCAAGGCGCCGACCGGATCTACTGTCTTGGCGATGTCGTCGGGAAGGGCCCGAATCCGGCCGAGGCTGTCGATCTCATCTGGGAGCATTGCGATGTGATCGTGCGCGGCAATTGGGATGAACTTGTCCTGCGGATGGAAGAGGACATTCAATTCCGCTGGCATGCCGAACGGCTGGGCGAGAAGCGCCGGAGCATGCTGGCCGCGCTGCCGTTCTCTCATGACTTCATCATGAGCGGCCGGCATATCCGTCTCGTCCATGCGTCTCCGCAGAGCGTCTATCATCGGGTACAGCCGTGGGATGCGGAGGAGAGAAGACTCGGCATGTTCGAATTCACCTCCTCCCTGAACGAGCCTCTTCATCCGTGCCAATCGCCGGATGTTGTTATATACGGGGATATTCATAATGCTTATTTACAGCATCTTCAGGGCCGTACGCTGGTCAATTGCGGCAGCGTGGGCAATCCGCTCGACATTACTCAGGCGTCCTATATTATGCTGCAAGGCAGCTTGGGCCAGGTGACGACAAGCGAATTTTCGATTCATTTTCACCGGGTGCCCTATGATATCGAACGGGCCGTCAGGGCTGCCCAGGAGGCGGATATCCCGGGCCTCCAGCCGTATGTGCGGGAGCTGCGCACCGGAGTATACCGGGGGCTTCAGAGCGGAGAAGCATAGACTCGGAAGCGCGGCATCACCTGACATGCGAGCCTGAGCGGACGATGAGGACAGCCCGGAACGGTCTGTCCTGTTTGTCATGCGGCGGCCGAAGTCATGGACTCCTTTTCCATATCATGCTATGCTGTGTAGCGGTGATATCGATGTTCCGAATCGGAGAATTTTCAAAATTAACGCAAGTGTCCATCCGAATGCTGCGATATTATGATGAAGTCGGTCTGTTGAAGCCGGCCCGGGTTGACAAGCTTACAGGCTATCGGCTCTATTCCGTTGACCAAATACCCGTGATACAGCAAATTATCCTTTTGCGGGATATGGAATTCAATGTTTCTGAAATCGCTTACGCCCTTGCCAACTGGGACGAGTCCTTCATTATCGGGCTATTGGAGAATAAAAAGAAAGAAATACAAACGGCGATCCGGCGGGAATTAGAGCACATCGCCAAAATCGACGTCGCGATAAAAGATATCCGGGAGGAGAATCTGGCGGTTCATCACAATGTAACGGTAAAAAACATACCGAGCTATAAAATATTGTCCCTGCGAAAAGTCATTCCCAACTATGATCGGGAGGGCGAGTTGTGGAAGGAGCTATTTGCATTTATTGAAGAAGAACGGATTGATATACCAAAAGGAGCGGGCAATATCGCTATTTTTCATGATTCGGATCGTAAGGATGCCGATGTGGATGTGGAAGTAGGCGTGATCGTCAATCAACTGGGCGAGAATAAAGGCGGATTCGAGTACAGGGAGACCGAAGCGGTCGATACGATGGCTTGCGTCATGGTATATGGCCCGTTCGACAACATTGCCCGCGCGTATCATTCCTTCGCTCATTGGCTTGAACAGCACCAGCAGTACCAATTGGCAGGATTGACCCGTCAAATTTCCCATAAAGGTCCCTTTAACGAATCCGATCCCGCATATTATCTCACGGAAGTTCAAACGCCTGTCTTGCGCAATACGAAATAGATTTTCTTGCTCTAACCGGCGATATTTCAGGATTGACTCTCACACGATGTGAGGGCATAACGTAAAATGGCATCATAAAACGAGGAGGACATGCTATGAAGCCATTGATGTTGAATCCGATTGGAAAAATCCGTATCGGCCGTGAGGGGATGAGGATCGAAGTCGAGCAGAAGTATACCCCGGCATTAAAGGAACTGGATGGATTCAGCCATCTTCAAGTGCTGTGGTGGTTCGACGGCTGCGACAACGCAAGTGCCAGAAATACGCTGGAAACGGAAAAGCCCTATAAAAAAGGGCCTGACACGCTTGGAATCTTTGCGACCCGCTCCCCGTACAGACCGAATCCAATCGGCCTGTCGACCGCTCGAATCCTAGCGATTGACGAGGAGAACGGGATCATTCAGCTTGCGTATCTTGACGCGCATGAAGGCAGCCCGGTCCTTGATCTGAAGCCTTATACTCCTAGCCTCGACAGGGTGGAAATCCCGCATGTGCCGGAGTGGTGCGCCCACTGGCCACAAAGCCTGGAGGAATCGGCCTCGTTCGATTGGTCCAATGAGTTTCGCTGGAGCGATGAATGAGAGAGCGTCAATTGGACGCCACAGACTACGAAAAGCGATTCGATCATCGAATTTTCATCATTTGTTACACAACGGTAATATTTCTGTTAACGGAGGTTAATGTTGAGAGGGTATATTGATAACAAGACCCCCTTTTGATGAATATATATCCCTTGAGTCGGACCTGAATGTTCAGGTCCTCTTTTTTTTGCCTCCTGACGGTCAGGAGCGGCCGGAAGGACCCCACGCCGCTCTATGCGAGCGGCACTTCTTGTCTCTTTTTCTGTTTGTAGTAGACCCAGGACGTGAAGCCGATCTCCAGGAGCCGCTTGCGAACTTGCTCCCATTCGTCGCCGACGCGGAACGGCTTGTGGGCATCGGAGCCGAACGTGACATCGACGCCGAAGTGAAGGGCCCGTTCGAGAATATCGTCGGATGGATACCAGCCGCCGCTCAGCTTCGTCTTGCCTGATGTATTGATCTCAATCGCCACGCCGCAATCGGCGATGACGGACAGCGTCTCATCGATCGCCTCGGCGGCCACGATATCCGAGAATTCTGGATAGTTGCCTTTCATCGCGTCGATGTGGCCCAGAATCTGGAACATGCCGGTGCGGGCCGAATCGCGGATGAGTTCATAATACGTAATCTTCTGGGCGACGCGTTCTTCCTCGGACAGCTTTTTCCACCGGTTCTTGTTGAAAATGCTGATCCCGTTCGTATAATGAACGGATCCGATAATATAATCGAACGGATACCGGTCGAGCATCTGCCGGTATGTCTCGGCATGCGGGGGAAAATAGTCGGACTCGATGCCGAGCAGCACGTCGATGCGTCCTTCATATTCCCGCTTCAGATCCAGCACTTCGTTCACGTAATTCTCGAAGTCGCTCTTGGCCATCGCGATATTGGGAAAGGCCTGATCTTCCTCTCTGCCGAAGTACGGGGTATGATCGGAAATGCCGATCACATCCAGCCCGTTCGCGATCCCGGCTTCGATATAATCCCGGATATTCCCGTCCGCATGCCCGCAGCGGAAATGATGTGTATGCAAGTCGAATTTCATCTTCTCTTCCTCCTATTCTGACCCGATGAATTGCGTTTCCGGCATGCCTTTCAGGTCATTCAGGAACTGCTGCATCGCGGAATTCAAATATCGGCCCGTACGGTACATGACGCCGACCGGGTGGGCGATCTCCAATTCATGGATATGTACAATCTGAAGGGTTCCCCGCCTCAGCTCGTTGCTGACGGACAGCTTCGAGATGATAGCGGCCCCAAGATTCAGCTCCACCATCCGCTTCACCTCCTCGCTGCTGTTCAATTCCATCACAATATGAGGCTGAATGCCGTGACGGCGGAATGTCTCGTCCGCGAACCGGCGGCCGAGCGTGTCGGTGGACAGCATGATGAGAGGGATATCCCGGAGCAGTTCCATGGTGCCGTGCTTATGCTCGGCTAGCGGATGGTTCGGATTGACAACCAGTTCGAACGTGTCGTAGTAGAGAACGGATGAGACAAGATTCGGATTCTGCTCATTCAAATACCCGATTCCGATATCCACGGTGCCGTTTTCGATCTGGCTCATGACTTGGGTTGAGGACATGGACAAGATGGTGGTCTTGATGAGCGGGAACTGATCCTGGAAATAGGAAAGCACCCGCGGGAGAATTTGAATGGCAATCGATGTCGTCGTTCCGAGCACGATATGTCCCTGCGGAATTTGCTGCAAGTCGGTCAGCTTCTGCTTCAAATCATCGACGATTTGGAGGATGCGCTCGGCATGTTCAAGAAACAATCGGCCGCTGTCGGTCAGCGTGACCGGCTGATTTCGATCAATGAGAATGGTTTTGAACTCATCTTCCAAGCTTTTGATTTGCGCGGATACGGCGGGCTGAGTCAGGTTCAGCAATTCGCCGGCTTTGCGGAAACTCATTGTCTTGGAGATCGTGATGAGCGTTTCCAATTGGCTCAAATTCATTGAAGCTCTCCTTTCCCGTGCAATGAAATGAATCATAAATGCCGGAATTATAAAAATTTTTATCAATAATAACATAGCAATAAATTTGTTTTGTCATTATATCTTAGATTATAGAGGAAGCCGCTGGCCGGAGCAATGTTTGCTCCTGTTTCCATGCTGCCGCAAGAAGGCATGTCCGAATTTTTCCCCATAACGCGCGATATGATTCCACCGGAAATTTTTGGCCGGACAAACGCTCCTGCCTAACGCCTTCCCTTTTGCACCGGCTTGGACGGCGAGCATCAAAAACAGCCCGTTCCAGTCAACGGAACGGGCTGCTGCGGTTCTAGGGTCAATGCAGTGCTATGGCAGGATACAAGGTGATTTCGAAGGCGCGCCCCCACAGGAAGTCCGGGTTGTCATAGTCTAGCGACGCATGGGCATAGGCCGCCAGCGACCAGAAAGCTCCGCGAATTTGTCGTATATTATGCGAAGCCCCCGGGCAGCCGATCCCAAATGCGTTTTTGCCGGCAAGTACGGCGCTATGCGTCTGCATCCGCTTGCGGAGCATCGCCAGGAGACAGGCATAATCGGCCCCCGTGTTGAAGAGGATCATGTTTTGGTCAGCCATTGCCGCCACATTGGAATACATGCAGCGGTCTCTCGAATAAGTTCGGATTTCGCCGATTGCGGTTGCTTTATAATAATAGTCTTTCAAGAAACGCTTGAAGAGCAGCGAGCCATGCGCATTGACGGCCCGGGCGAGGGCGGCCGGACGCCTCTCTGTAACGAGGAAGGCATAGCGCGCTTGCCCCATGCCGAGCGCAATCCCGATTTTATTCCCCGGAGTGTTCCATGCGCTGTAGCCAAGCAGGCATCCCGTATCCGGGCTGTCCAGCAGCGCTTCGGTCACGGCCGCGTTGGCCGGGCCACGTCCCACGAAATCGATGGCGACCGTCGGAACGCGGTTCGACACATTCGCCTCCATCCGGCTTACGGCGGCGGACACCTGCTCTGAAGCGGTAATGGCAATGATCTCGATGTCAGGTGAACCAGGGACAAGCTGGCCGCCGATAATATCGATATGGCGACGGATATTGTCATCTACATTCATATATTCGTAGGGGTTCGTGATGGTGGAGCCGTCAGGCCCGTAATATTGCACCGCGTAGCGCGGCTTGGCCCCGCCACGATACAATTGGTTCGCCATGCGGGCCATCAGCGCATGCCCCAGTCCGTCCGCATCCGGAAGAATAATGGCGCGGTCGGGATTTTGACCGCTGGCTCCGCCGCCCAGCCAAGCATTGATACGCCCTTCGACGAATCGGATCTCGTTGAGCTGCACGCCTTGCGTATAAGCATCATCCACGCCAATCGCCAGGAAGTCGATATAACCTGACCGGGCAAGCTGCTCCAGAATATAATAGTTCGTTTTGAATTTATGCCGGCGTGCATTGTAATACTGTTCCTTGTCGAAATGGACGGTGCTTCCGTACGACCCGTCAGGGGACAGGTCATAACCCTGCACAATATCGTCAAACTCGGTAAAGCTTCTTCGGGGCTGCTGCATGAAGCTGCGCGCCTCCGTATAAGCCTCGTAGGTCAGACCATCCACGAATGTCGTCGTCGCCAACCGCATGATGGTGTCGAGAACATAGACCGGCTTGCGCGGATATGATTGCTTCACGAGGCGAATCACGTCCAGCAGCTTCGCAGCAGCGGGATCGTAGTAAGGGTACATGCCGCCCCCGCACGCTCTTAACCGCCGGCTGCCGATTAATCCCCCATAGACGAGCATGTCTGCGGAGATAATGAAGCCGTCAACCGCTCCTGCCTGATGGAGAATAAAGCGCCGAATGTTGTTCGGATTGCCGACGGCCGGGGAAGACGTGCTTTCCAGGATGCCGTCCGCTGCTGTTTTTTCCGAGTCCAGCCGGTTGCGAATATCGCTTAGGCACGGGGTGATGACGTTGAGACCTGCCGAGCGCCCTTGCATCATCACATCATCCACATTGACGGGCCGGTCGTCGAGCGGCACATACAGAACGGTTTTCATCATTTGATCAGCTCCCTGACATTGATAGGCTGCGCCCAATTTCATTATCTTGGCCTATGTGTGCTCATGCCTTCACTTATATAGGCAATGCAGGAACAACCAATACAACCAATCGGGCAAAAAAATATTGGGAAGACGCGGGCCCGGTTCGTTGCGAAAACTTAATATTTGAAACAGTTGACCCGCCAGCCTGCGATGCCTCACAATAAATGAAGACGCTCTCATCGGAGCGGAATGCGGAGATGATAAGTTGAATTTAGGGGGACACGCAATGCGTACGAAAGAAGTTCGCAGCTGGATGATGTACGATTGGGCGAATTCCGCTTTTGCGACCACGATGCTGGCGGCGGTGCTGCCGATTTTTTACCAGACGGTCGCCGCCTCGAATCTGCCCGGACATCAGGCGACAAGCTACTGGGCCTTCACCCAGACGGCAGGCATGATTCTCGTCGCGGTGCTCTCGCCGATACTGGGGGCGATGGCCGATCTGTCGCAGCGGAAGATGGCGTTCCTCCGCGTATTTGCCTGGATGGGAGCCTTGGCCTGCATCCTGATGGTGTTCGCGGGCGAGGGAGACTGGCTCTATGTATCGGTGCTGTTCGTCTTCGCGACGCTCGGCTTTTCCGGCGGCAATACATTCTATGACTCGCTCCTTCCGGATATCGCTCCGCCTGAAGCACGGGACGAGATTTCTGCCAAAGGCTATATGTACGGCTATATCGGCGGCGGGGCCCTGCTGGCCGTCAATATTGTGATGCTGGAAATGTGGGAGACGTTCGGCTTCGCCAGCAAGGTGGCGGCGACCCAGGCGGTGTTCCTCACGGTCGGCGTCTGGTGGCTTCTGTTCTCGCTGCCGTTGTTCCGCACCCTGCGCGACCCGGCCCGAATCGAACGGCGATCGGTGGTTTATTACACGAAGCATGGGTTCGGCCGTATTTTCTACACCTTGAAGCGGGTGAAGCATTATCCGGAGCTGTTGAAATATATTTTGTCCTTCTGGTTCTTCAATGACGGGATATCGACCATCATCGCCATGTCGGCCATCTATGGAGCCGAGATCGGCATCAAGACGAGCCATCTCATTATTGCCCTGCTCATTACGCAGTTCGTGGGCATTCCGTTCACGTTCCTGTTCGCGAAGTTCGCCAGACAGCTCGGCTCGAAGCGATCGCTCTATATTTCGCTCAGCACGTATATCGTAATCGTGTTCCTCGGCTACTTCATGATGTCAGCGCTTCATTTTTATATTCTGGCCTTCCTCGTCGGCATGGTTCAAGGGGGCAGCCAGGCCGTGGCCCGCTCCGTCTTCAGCCAGATGGTGCCGCGCAGCCGGGCGTCCGAGTTCTTCGGCTTCCTGAGCCTGTCGAGCAAAGTGTCGGCCTCCATCGGTCCGGCCGTATTCGGGATGGTCGGCCTGTTGACCGGATCCACCCGGTTGGCGATCTTATCGATTCTCGCCTTCTTCATTATCGGTATTCTGCTCCTCGTCTTCGTCGATATCGAGAAGGGGCGCAGAGAGGCGGAACAGGAAGAGAGTCGGTTCACGGGAGGCTCGATCAACTCGCCAGCCCCCGGCGTTCCGGTGAAATGAGGCGGAGCGGGCGGGATCCTTAGTTGAATGGAAGAAAGAGCAGGGCGTCATCCCGCGATTGCGGTATGACGCCCTTGGTGCCGTTCCTGAAGCCAGGCCGCCACGTCCTGCCGGCTTGGCGGTGTGAGGCTGTCAGTCGAATCGGACGACGGAGATTGCTGCTGCCGTATTACTCCCGGTTCGTTCTGACTGCCCGTCTGCGGGAGAACAGCTTCACGATCTCCACGATTGGAATCATGGACAGCGATGCGGCGACGACGATGAGCCACTGCTCGCGGTTCAACGCCACGACACTGAACAGATCGCGCAGGAACGGAAGCGCGATGACGAGCACGATAAGCAGCCCGGACACAATCACGGCGAAATTCAGCTTCCGGTTCGTGAACCATCCGATTTGGAACAGCGACTGCTTGCTGGAACGGACATTGAACGCATGCGTAAGCTGGATCAAACCTAATGTGGCGAAGGCCATCGTAATGGCTACATCCTCGGAATAATGCGTATGTCCCCAGTAGTAGGTGATCAGCGTCAGCAAGGCTTCAAGCAGCCCCTGATAGACGAGGCTGACGCCGATTCCGCCGGCGAAGATGCTGGCCGAGGCTTGGCGCGGCTCCTGCTTCATCAGGTCTTCCTCGGCCCGTTCGAAGCCGAGTGCCAGCGCGGGCAGCGTGTCGGTGACGAGATTGACCCATAAAATATGGATCGGAAAGAGAATTTTCCAGTTCAGCATCGTCGCCACGAACAGGGTGACAACTTCACCGAGATTGGCAGACAGCAAATATTGAATCGTCTTGCGGATGTTGCTGTAGACCTTCCGCCCTTCCTCGACGGCGAGAACGATCGTCGAGAAATTGTCGTCCGCCAGCACCATATCCGAAGCGCCCTTCGCCACATCCGTGCCGGTAATGCCCATTCCGACACCGATATCGGCCGCCTTCAAGGCCGGAGCATCATTCACTCCGTCCCCCGTCATGGCTACGATTCTGCCTTTCTTCTTCCACGCCTTCACGATCCGCACCTTATGCTCAGGCGACACGCGCGCATAGACGGAGTATTGCTCCACCTTCGCTTCGAATTCTGCGTCATCGAGGCGGCTCAGCTCCGCTCCAGTCAGCACGGCGCCTTCCTGGTCGATGATGCCCAACTCCATCGCGATCGCGGCGGCCGTGTCCCCGTGATCGCCCGTAATCATCACCGGACGAATGCCGGCCAGCTTGCAGATGCGCACCGCTTCCTTCACCTCTTCGCGCGGCGGATCGATCATGCCGACGAGGCCGGCGAAGACGAGATCGTTCTCAAGCGCATCTACCGTCAGGCTGTCCGGTACCCGCTCCGCATCCCGGTAGGCGAGCGCCAGCACACGCAGCGCCTTGTCGGCCATCGCTTTATTGGCGGCGGCGATGTTCCGGAGGTGCTCCTCTGTCATCGGCTCAACGCGGCCGTCCCGGAGAATATGGGTGCACCGGGCCGTCAGCACGTCAGGCGCGCCCTTCGTCATGATGCGGCATCGGCTCCCGTCCTCCCCGTTCTCTTCAGCGGGAAGCTGATGAACGGTCGTCATCCGCTTGCGGTCCGAATCGAACGGCAGCTCGGCGATGCGCGGCAAGCGGCGTTCGGCCTCGCGCTTGTCGATGCCGTTCAACAGCGCATAGTCGATCAGCGCCGTCTCGGTCGGATCGCCGATCGCTCCGGCAGTCTGCCCGCCGGCGGCTTCTGCCAGCCGGGCGTCATTGCATAGCACCATTACTTGCATGAGCCGTTCGGCCGCGGGAGTCCGGATCCAATCATCTCCGGATGGGCGGAGGGTGTTCTCGGCGTAGATCTCCTTGACGGTCATCCGGTTCTGCGTCAAGGTTCCCGTCTTGTCCGAGCAGATAATATCCGTGCTGCCGAGCGTCTCCACCGCAGGCAGCTTGCGGATAATCGCTTTGCGTCGGGCCATCGTCTGCACGCCAAGCGCCAAAATAATCGTGACGATGGCAGGCAAGCCTTCCGGAATGGCCGCGACCGCAAGCGAGATGGAGGTGAGCAGCATGTCGAACAGCTCCCTGCCTTCGATAAGCCCGACGGTGAACATAACGAGCGCCACAGCCACGATAATGATGGTGAACGTTTTGCCCAGCTCGTTCAGCTTGCGCTGAAGCGGCGTCACCTCATCCTCTTCCTGCGACAAAAATCCCGCGATCGAACCGACCTCGGTGGCTCCTCCGGTGGCCGTAACGACACCGAGGCCCCGGCCGTAAGAGATTTGGCTCGTCATATACGCCATATTGATGCGATCCCCGATCACGAGATCGGCCTCGTCTAACGGCTCCGTCCTTTTTTCAACCGGGACCGATTCTCCGGTCAAGGCCGCCTCTTCAATCTTCAGCGAGGCGGATTCGATAAGTCGCAGATCGGCAGGCACGACATTGCCGGCCTCCAGCAGGACGATGTCGCCGGGGACAAGCTCTTCGGCCTTGATGTCGCGCGCCTGCCCCTCGCGCATGACGCGGGCATGGGGCGTGGACATCTCCTTCAGGGCGCTCAACGCCTGCTCCGCCTTATACTCCTGAATGACGCCAAGCACGGCGTTCAGGACGACGACAACGAGAATGATGACAGAGTCGGTCCATTCGCCCAACAGGCCGGAGACGATGGCGGCGGCAAGCAGGATGAGAATCATGACGTCTTTGAATTGGGCGAGCAGCTTCGCCAGCAGGGACGGGCCGGCGGCTTCCTGAAGCGCATTGCGCCCATATTGCTGCTGCCGCTGCTCCGCTTCCTGCCCGGTCAGGCCTTCCCGTCGCGAGCCAAGCCGCTGTATAGCCGCTTCGGCGGTCAATGTATGAAAAGCGGCCGGTTGATGTTCTTGTTCCTTCTTCATGTTCCTCAGCTCCTATCAAGGCTAGTGTGAGAGAACATGCGGTAAAATATGTATGCGATCGCCCCTCATCTGCGGGCGGCGTCATCCCATATCGGATCCTCGACGGTAATGGCCCGGTTCCGATCCAGCGGCAGCCCGGTCTCATAGGAGCGGTTGCCGATAGCTGCCGTCAACGCGGCATCGGCCTGGCGCGCGCCGGCGCTGTCGGCGCCCTCCGTCCTGCGGGCGTGCCAATAGTTCTTCACGGCCTCCAAGGCGACGGCCGCATCCGTCCGGGCGGCTTCCCACATCTCCCATACCGTCGTCGCGAAGCGCTCGCCGCTTCCCGTCGGGTCAAGCCATGGACGGCGGGCGAGATTCATTACATCGTAAGGCGGCGTGACCTTGCGGTAGACGAACGGATCGAGGTGCTTGCCGGCGAGACGGAGCTTCATGCCAGTCGGATCATGGAATAGCTTCTGCGCGCGAATCATCGCCCGGTAAGCGGCATTCCACGAAGATGGCGCGACGCCTGCGGCCAGCTTCGGATAATAGGTCCGCGACAGCGCGGACAGATGGCCAATGACATCCGCCGGCAAGGTAGGGCCTGCGTGGATCTCCTTCCATACGGGAATCTTCCACGAGGGGATGCCCCTCTTTTCCCGCAGCACATGCGTATCCATCAACACTTCGAACCGCTGATGATCCCACTTCCGGAATCCGGAGCGGGAGAACACGTACGGGTGCATATTCCGATCCAACACATGATGAAGCAGGAAGCCGAGCGCGTATAAGCGGCTGTCCTCCCCGGCTGTGAGGTCCGGGCTTGCCGCGCGGATCAGACCGGTAAGGAACGGCCCGCAATGCTCATTATGCATTGCGCTTCCCAACTCGTTCATGACGCTCGCAGGCTGCCACGGGAAAAAATGATGGTAAAATAAAAAATCAGGCCCCTGGCAGCCGAGATTGAACAGCCGCCGGCTCCGGTCCTCTTCAATGGAACGGCCAAGGCCCGCCGCGGCGAGCGCCTCCTGGCCGAACAGCAAATGCGTCCACACATTCGGCATCGATATATCTCCTTTGTCAGTTCAGCGTTAAGTTCAAGATGACGCTTTCTAGGCAAAGTTGTCAACCTTTTTGTATAATGGGAACCGTTGATGTATATGCCGGGCCGCAGAAGAAGGATACGGCCTCGCGTGCAAGCTTGGAAAAGGAGACGATGCATATGGGGCGCATCAGGCCCTTTGTCAGTCTGCAGTCGAAAATATTGAGATTTACCGTCTTGCTCGTCTGTATTCCCATTCTGCTCATCGGCCTGTTCTCTTATTGGAAATCATCCGAGATCGTAGAGCAAAAAGTATCGGCGTCCGATCTGAATGCCGTTACCCAGGTCGGGTTGAATATTCAGTTCATGACGGACTATGTGCATGATACATCGCTGTTCCTGATTCAATCGGATGAGGTGCGCCGCTTCCTGCTCAGCGGAACTCAGTCGCAGGACAATATCGCGAAGGAGCAGGCGGTCATGGAACGCTTTTTTCTCCATCTTATCAATATGAAAGATTTCATTCATTCCATCTATTTGCGAGGGGAGAACGGCATGACCTTCTCTACCTCGCCCGAAGCCGTCGGCTTGGACGGCCTGATGCTCGATGAGGTGAAGCGGCTGCGCGGCAAGCCGCTCTGGTTCGTGCAGAGGCGGGGCGGGCATGAGACGCTGTCCTTCATACGCGAGATCCGGGATGTGAATAATGTTGGCCGCCGGCTGGGCATGGTTCAGATCAACATCGACCTGCCGTATGTGCGCGATCTGATGAAGCAGCAGCGTATCGGTACGCAGGATAACTATTATTTGCTCAATGAAGAGAGACTCGTGCTGGCCTCGACCGGGGACGCACATGTCTATTCCCGGCTCCCGGCGGCGCTGGACTACGATAATGAGGCCGAGGGCGGGCACGGATATTATACGGTCGCGATGGGCGGTCAACGCTATCTGGTAACCTACGCCGGCATGGGCAAGTCCGGATGGCAGATCGTCCATGCGGTGCCGCTGAATGAAGTGCTTCAGGAGAATAGCGCGATCCCGCAGCTGATGCTGCTGGCGATGGTGATCTCCTTCGTCTTATGCGTCATTACCGCGCTTCTGTTCTCCCGCCGCATTATTCGCCCGATTAGGCAGCTGCGCAGCATGATGCTGAAGGTCGAGCGGGGCCAGTTCCAGGGACGGGTTGAAATCGGCAGCAACGATGAGATTACACAGCTCGGCCGCAGCTTCAACCGGATGAACGAGCGGCTGCATCAGATGATCAAGCTCGTCTATGAGGCGGAGCTGAAGAAAAAGGAAGCGGAGCTCAAGGCGTTCCAGGCGCAGATTAACCCGCATTTTCTCTATAATACGCTCGATACGATCTACTGGATGAGCCGCATGGAGAAGGCGTACGATACGGCGCAGCTCGTCGAGGCGCTCTCCAAGCTGTTCCGCCTCAGCCTGAACAGCGGCAAGGAGCTGACGACGGTGCGGGATGAAGTGAATCACGTAACGAATTATATGATTATTCAACGCAAGCGCTATGAAGAATTAATTGATTTCGCGCTTGAGGTCGATGAAGAAGATACACTGAACGGAATGACAGTGAAGCTCATTTTGCAGCCGTTCGTGGAGAACGCAATCGTTCATGGCATCGAGAAGCTGGGCGAACCGGGAACAATCCGCGTTCGCATCTTCCGGCGGGACGAACAGCTCGTCTTCCGGATCGAGGATACGGGCACGGGGGTCGATATCGCGGAGATGGAACGGCTGATGCGCGAGAGCGGCGGCAATAACCGAGGGTTCGCGATCAAGAATGTGAACGATCGCATCCAGCTCAATTACGGTCAGGAGTATGGGGTAAGCTTCATGAACAGGAAGGAAGGCGGGACGATCGCAGAAATCATCCAGCCTTGGCGCTACGGGGAGGGCAAGCCAGCATGAACAGGGACAGGATCAAAGTATTGATCGTTGACGATGAGTTGATTATCCGCAAAGGGATACGAACGTCCATCGATTGGGAGCAGCTCGGCATCGAGATCGTCGGCGAGGCGAAGAATGGGCAGGAGGCGTTGGAGCTGTCCAGCCGTCTGGAGCCTGATATCGTCATGACAGATATCCGGATGCCGGTCATGGACGGACTCGCCTTGGCCGGGGCGCTGCGCGAACGGCAGGCGCAAGTCAAGATTATCATCGTATCGGGCTATGATGATTTTGACTATGCGCGGCAGGCGCTCAAAATCGGCGTCAGCGAATATTTGACCAAGCCGGTCGGCGCCGAGGAGTTAACGAAGCTGATGCTCAAGCTGGGCGATCAGATTCACGAGGAACGGGATCGTTCTTACGACGAGCGGAATAAGGGCATGCTGCTGCGCGAGAGCCTGCCGTTCATCCAGAGCAAATGGCTGCTCCGTCTCCTGCAAGGAGAGGCGAAGCTCGATGAGGAGATGCTGGACCGGGCGCGCCAGCTTCAGATTACGCTCGAAGGCCCGGAATATGCCGTCGCCGTCGTCGATATGGACGATTACTTGCTCCTGATGGGCCAGGCGTCCGACCGGGAAAAGGAGCTGCTTATGTTCGCACTATATAATGTGGCGGACGAGCTGTTAACGGAACGGTATCCAAGCGCCCTCTGCCAAATGGATGAAAGCTCGATCGCGATTCTTCTCAACGTCAATATAATGAACAGGCACCGGATCCTGTCCGTGTGCGAGGAACTGAGCGACTGCATCCGCCGCTACGTCAAAGTCTCCGTCACCATCGGCATCGGAAGCGTCGTTCCTTCGCTCCATCAGGTGAACGAGAGCATGAACGAAGCGCTTAGCGCCCTCTCGGGCAAAGCATATCGCGGCAAAGGGCAGGTTATCCCCTTCCAGCCGGGGGAGCATGCGGATAATGATGAACCGGTGTTCGTATCCGCCAAGGAGGAAGCCGAGCTGCTTCAATGTCTGACGGCGTTGGATACTGCCGGCATACAGGAGCGGCTCAACACCTGGTTCCGGCATTTTGCGGAAGCGGGCGCATCCTATCCGCATGTGCGGTCGCTGTGCGTGAAGCTGATCGTGCTAGCGACGAATCATGTGGAGCAGATGGGGGTGCAGCGCAGCGAGCTGGAGCCGGTGCTGCTGCGGCCCTACGAGGAGGTTCACAAGTACGAGACGATCTTCGATCTGCGAAGCTGGGTCGGCCGTATCTTCGATTCGTTCGTCGATCATCTTACCCGCCACAAGACCGGGCGTTACCGCAATATCGTCGCGGTGGCGATCCAGTATATGCAGGAACACTATGCCCAGGATCTGAAGCTGGAGGACGTGGCCGGACAGGTGTATGTTACCCCGAATTATTTCAGCCGTGTATTCAAGGAAGAGACCGGGGAGCATTTCTCGGAATGGTTGAACAAGCTCCGGGTGGAGAAGGCGAAGCAGCTGCTGAAGGATGTCGGGCTCAAGGTATACGAGGTCGCCGAGCGAGTAGGTTATAATGACTATAAATATTTCGCGCATATCTTCAAAAAATATACCGGCATCACTCCAAAGCAGTACCGCAATGAATTGTAGAGGCAGGAGAAATGATGCGGCCGATGGGGCAGAATACAATAAGGCAAGGCTGGCGGCGGCGCCGGCTTTGCCTTATTTGCGTCTTCCTACTTCGCCGCAGTTCCGCATGAGGCGGGAAGAAGGTTAAAAAATCGGATAATTTGATATAATCCTCTACTTACGAGCCGGGTCCGATTACCTATACTTAAGATTGTAAACGGTCGCACACATAATGATTGCACAACTTAAAGGGGTGTACACAAATGAAAAAAGGCATCAAACGTTGGACCTCGATTCTGCTGATCAGCTGTCTGGCGGTAGCGGTCGCTGGCTGCGGCTCGTCCAAGCCGGCTGCAGAGACGGGCAAGGACAAAGGCCCGTCCGATCCGATTACGTTCATGCACATGTTCGACAAGAACGCCGAAGGCGGGGGGCTCCATCAAGCGGAGCTGCTCGACAAGTTCACGGCGGATAATCCGGACCTTAAGCTGGATCAAGAGATTCAGTCGCATGACAACTATGAGACGAAGATTAAGACGCTGGCCGCTGCCAACGAACTGCCGGACGTATTCTTGATGAAGAGCTCGATGGTAACGACCTTCGTCGAGAACGGATTGGTAAGACCGGTAGACGATCTGCTGGATAAAGATCCGGATTGGAAGAACGGCTTCGTAGACGGGGCGCTGGATACGTACCAAGTCGACGGCCAAACATACGGCATTCAATTTTCGGGCGGACCGACCCATGTCATTTATTACAACAAAGATTTGGTTGCCAAAGCCGGCTTCTCCGAATTCCCGAAAACATGGGATGACTTCCTGAAGCTGATCGACAACCTGAAAGCCGAGAACATTACGCCGATTGCCTTCGGCAACAAAGGCAAATGGCTTGCGAACTCGAGCTACATGTCGACGCTGGGCGACCGCTTCACCGGAACGCAATGGTTCGAGAGCCTCGCGAACCACAAGGGCGCCAAGTTCACCGATAAGGAGTTCGTGCAAGCGATGGCATTGTTCCAGGATCTGGCCAAGCGCGGAGCGTTCAACAACGACATGAACTCGATCGACAACAATCAGATGAAGACGCTCTACTATAACGGCAAGGCGGCGATGTTCATCGAAGGCGCCTGGGCGAGCAACGCGGTGGAGACCGGCGGCCCGCAAGAGATTTTGGACAAGACGGAATTGGCTGTCTTCCCGGCTATCGACGGCGCCAAGGGCGACCAGAACGGCGTGTCCGGCGGCGGCGGATGGGCCTATGCCATCAATGCCAACATCGACGAGTCGAAGCTCGACGATATCGCCAAGCTGATGAAGACCTTGTCCGACAAGGAAGCAGCCAAAGTCATTCTGAAATATGGCGACATTCCTTCCAGCAAGGTGGACAATATCAACGAGCTGGATCTGTCTCCGCTCACCAAAAAAATGGTGAAGCTGCTTGAAACGACGAAATATGTTCCTATCTACGATTCCCGTCTGTCCCCAGGTCTGACGGAAGCGATGAATTCCGCGATGCAGGAAATGCTCATCGGGCAGCTGACGCCGGAAAAAGCGGCCGAAGTGATGCAAAAGGAATACGAGAACGAAATGTAATCCCGGCTTGGCAGGCAAGCTGGCTTATAACCAAGATAGAGATGCAACAGTTGGATAGAAGACGGACGGACCCTTCTCCTGAACGCCATGTTCGGGAGGAGTCTGTCTTGTCTGTCGTTCTGCATGTGCAAAAGAGAGGAGAGAGCCGTGATGAATAACTCCGCGATTCGGCCCAAGCGCTGGACATTTTTCGCCTATTTGCTGCCGAGCGTGCTGCTGTACGCGTTCATGGTCCTTGTTCCGTTGGTGCTCGCCTTGCGATACAGCTTCTATAAATGGTCGGGCGGACCGAAGATGGAATGGATCGGGCTCCGCAACTATGAGGTGCTTCTTCAAGATGCGAAATTTTGGGGCGCTTTTCTCAATAACTTAATTATTGTCGGCTTCAGTGTCGTCGGCCAGATCGGGATCGCGTTCATCATCGCGGTCTTCCTGATGAACAAGTGGGTGAAGTGGCGCGAATTCCATCGGACCGTCATCTTTATCCCCGTCGTCCTGTCCTCGGTCGTCATCGGCTTCCTGTGGTCCATGATCTTCAACAATGACGCGGGACTGCTGAACTGGCTGCTGACTTCCCTGGGACTCGAATCCTGGATCAAGCCGTGGCTGGACGATCCGAACGTCGTCATGTACTCCGTAACAGCACCGATTGTGTGGCAATATATCGGTTTCTACCTGATTATATTTATGGCTTCGATGCAAAGCATCAACGGGGAAGTGTACGAGATGGCGGAGATCGATGGAGCCACCGGCTTCAAGAAGACGATGTACATTACGCTGCCCCTGCTTAAGGATACGATGAAAATTGCCGTGATGCTCTGTATTGCGGGGAACATGAAGGCGTTCGACAGCATCTTCGTCATGACGGGAGGCGGACCGGGCAATTCCTCCACAGTCATGGCGCAATATGCATATGACACGTCGTTCAAAGCGTTCAAGCTTGGATACGGCAGTGCGATCTCCATCGGCATTATGGTGCTCAGCGTCTTCCTTATCCTGTTGAGCCGCCTGATTGGAGGGAAGAACAATGACTAAAGCGATGCGGTTCATTCCGCGGTTCTTGATTAACCTGTTCCTGTGGGTCATGTCGTTGTCCTGCATATTCCCGGTCATCTGGATGATCTATTCCTCGCTGAAAACCCAGCAGGAATTCAATCTGAATATTATTTCATTGCCAACGTCGCTGAATTTCCAGAACTATATTGACGCCTTCCGCATCGGGAAGATGGATACGTATTTCGTGAACAGCGTATTCGTCACCGTGCTGACGGTTATCTTCACGGTCGTATTGAGCTTCCTGGCCGCCTATATTTTGGCGCGCTTCGACTTCCCGGGGCGCAATCTGGTCTACTTCATGTTCCTGGCAGGAATGCTCATTCCGATTCACGGGCTGCTTATCCCGGTCTTCGTCGAGTTCAAGGCGCTGGGGCTGCTCGATCAGCGGATAACGCTCGTGCTGCCGTACGTCGCCTTCAACCTGTCGATGGGGATATTCCTGTTCGAGAACTTCATCAAATCGGTTCCGCTCGAGGTCGAGGAAGCGGCGGCGATTGACGGAAGCAGCACGACGCGGCGGGTGCTTACGATCGTGCTCCCGATGTGTCTTCCGGTCATCTCGACGGCCATCATCCTGTACTTCCTGGGCGCCTGGAACGAGTTCCCGTTCGCGCTCGTGCTGATTAAGAGCCCGGAGCTGCGGACGCTTCCGGTCGGTCTGACGAATTTCAACGGACAGTTCACCGTGAACTATCCGCAAATGATGGCAGCGATGGTCATCGTCGTATTGCCGGTCATTTTGACTTATCTCGCATTCTATAAGAAAATTATGCAAGGAATGACGGCGGGGGCCGTCAAAGGCTAACGGACTCCCGTCTATTGACATAATGAGCAGATAGGGGCGGATGAATGATGGATAAGCATTCTGCGCGGCGGCCGAATGTGATCGTGCTCGTCGCCGATGACCACCGGTATGAGTCGATTCGGGCGCACGGCAACCCCGAGGTGCTGACTCCGACGCTGGACCGATTGGCCGAGCGCGGCGTCAGCTACCAGAGCACGAACATCATTGGCGGGATGGACGGAGCGGTATGCTCGCCATGCCGGGCCTGCCTGAACACCGGCTCCTCGATATTCGGGGCGACGGTGAAGCAGGAGCTGGGCGACACGGTGGAGAAGATGACGCTGTCTCCGGAGAAGCGCACCTTGGGCGAGACGTTCCAACAGCATGGTTACTATGCGTATGCGGTCGGGAAGTGGCATAATGACACCGCCAGCTTCAACCGCAGCTTTGCCGGCGGCAACCGCATCTTCTTCGGCGGAATGAGCCATCATCGGGAGGTCCCTGTCTATGCCTATGATCCGGCGGGAACTTATTCGTCCTCCCAGCGCACCGTCGAGAGCACGTTCTCGACCGAGCTGTTCACGGATGAAGCGGAGTCGTTCATCCGGAGATATGACCGGGAGGATCCGTTTTTCCTCTATGTCGCCTATACTTCTCCTCATGATCCGCGGACGGCGCCCGAGCCGTATGCGTCGCATTATGAGGGCGACCGCGTCACCGTGCCCGGCAATTTTTTGCCGGAGCATCCTTTTGACAATGGAGAGATGCATATCCGGGATGAAGGGCTCGCGGGCCTGCCGCGCACGAGGGATGAGGTTCGGCGCCATATCGCCGATTATTACGCGATGATCACCCATATGGATGCGCAGATGGGGCGGTTAATGCAAGCGCTGGAGGAGACCGGACGAATGGACGACACGATCGTCGTCTATACGTCTGACCACGGGCTCGCCGTCGGGCAGCATGGCTTGATGGGCAAGCAAAATTTGTACGAGCACAGTATCCGCATTCCATGGCTGATGGCAGGGCCTGGCGTGCCGGCCAAGGGGCCGATACGCGGGCAAGTGTATCAGATGGATATTTATCCGACCTTATGCGAGCTGGCTGGCATTCCAGTTCCGGCGTCCGTGGAAGGACGCAGCATGGCAGGCCTGATGCGCGGAGAAGCCGGCGCGGAGGAGCGGAATACCGTCTATGCGCTGTACAAGGACACGCAGCGGATGGTGAAGGACGGCCGCTACAAGCTCATTCGCTACCGGAAGTCCGGCGTAACCGGCGAAGGTACGGACATGGTGCAGCTGTTCGACCTGCTTGAAGATCCCTTGGAGCTGCGCAATCTGGCGCAGGAACCGGAGATGCAGCAGCATATCCGCCGCTTGGACGAGGCGATGCAGGCGTGGATGAGGCAGGTCGGCGACCCGTTCGCGGATTCATTTGCGATAAGCTGATGAAGTTCCGGCGCAGAGGGTAGCGATAACCTGCGTTTGCATGTAAACTAAGAAGAGCCGCGGGCAGGATAAGGCAGAGGAGCGGCTTCGCTCTTCCCGCTGTCCGTGCCGGCGCATATCATCCCAATATATACATCAAGTGGAACAGGTGGAGGATACCCAAGATGGAACAATTCCGATTGCCCAAAATCGACGTGCCGAAGTTCGAGCTTCCCCAAGCGGTGAAGCAGGTGCTGGCGGAGGCAGAGCAGAAGCTGGCGCATCGCCCGAAGCTGTTGAAGCAGTTCAAGAACTGCTTCCCGAATACGCTGGAGACGACGACGAAGCTGCTGGAGGACGGCACGACCTTCGTGCTGACCGGAGACATTCCGGCTATGTGGCTGCGCGACTCGGTGGAGCAAGTCATTCACTATGTCCCGTTCGCCAAGGATGACGCCGATTTGCAGCGCATCATCGGCGGCCTGATTAAGCGCCATATGTTCTATATCAATATCGATCCGTATGCGAACGCATTCAATGAAGGCCCGAACGACTGGCACTGGGATGCGAATGACCAGACCGACATGTCCCCATGGGTATGGGAGCGCAAATATGAGCTCGATTCGATGTGCTTCACGATTCGTCTTGCTTATATGTATTGGAAAGAGACGGGGCGCACCGATATTTTCGATACGAACTTCAAATCCGCCATGCGCAAAATCGTCGACGTCTGGAAGACGGAGCAGCGCCATTTCGAGCAATCGCCGTACCGCTTCATGCGCGAGAATTGCCCGGATATCGATACGCTGCGCAACGACGGCCTTGGCATGCCGGTCAACTATACGGGGATGACGTGGTCCGGCTTCCGTCCGAGCGACGATGCCTGCGACTTCCATTATAATATTCCTTCCAACATGTTCGCGGCCGTCTCGCTGCGCCAGATGCAGGAGATTGCGAAATACGGCTTCCGCGATGAAGCGTTCGTGAAGGAAATGCACAAGCTCGAAAAAGAAATCGAGCACGGCATCCAGCTGTACGGCACCTACAATCACCCGGCCTACGGCAAAATGTACGTGTACGAGACGGACGGCTTCGGCAACTTCTGTCTGATGGACGATGCGGGGACGCCGAGTCTGATGTCGATTCCGTATCTCGGCTATACGGACGCTGCAGATCCGATCTACCAGAATACGCGCCGCTTCATCCTGAGCAAGGAGAATCCGTACTACTTCGAAGGCAAGGCCGCCTCGGGAATCGGCAGCCCGCATACGCCGGACGGCTATATATGGCATATGGCGCTCTCGATGCAGGGCTTGACGGCGATCAGCGATGAGGAGATCGTGTCGCTCATCGCCACGTTGGAAGCGACCGATGCCGATACCGGCTTCATGCATGAAGGCTTCCACGCGGACGATCCGGCCATCTTCACCCGCCCTTGGTTCGCTTGGTCGAACAGTCTGTTCTCCCAGCTCGTGTGGAAAGCGATGCAGCGGGGATTGCTGGACAAATAAAGGACAAGCCGAAGTTCCTGAGATACGAACAAGGCGGAGCAGGTTTACTGCTCCGCCTAAGACTGTCGACAAAGTCCTGTCGACAGTCTTTTTTTCTTAGGAAGGGCGGGGCCGGGGGAGGCAGGACAGGTTATGTTATGGCAAGCAGGTCCGCGCATGAAGCAAGCTAGTCCCCGCTTGAAAATGCTGCACAGGCGCAGCATTTTTAACCTCAAGAGGCTAAATTCCGAGAAAATCCTGCAAAATCGGCTAGGCCCCTCATATCTGGGGTCATGCCCACCAAAAAATATGCGTTCTTAGAATTGCTTCCTATTTCGCGTGATTACATGGCCCGATGATATTTTGATCGGTCTTCCAGCGTCATGACCCACTTCGAGAATTGCGATGGTGACATGCTCTTTAGGCTACCATGCATTCTGCGGTTGTTGTAGAAATCCATATAACGATCAAGTGCTTCATAGGCCTCTTCAAATGTCATAAATTCCGTCAGGCTGAACAGATCACGTTCGAGTATGCTATGAAATGACTCAATGTACGCGTTCATATTCGGGCTACGCGGCGGGATCCGTTCATGGACGATCTCCAGACTCTCGCACGTATCACCAAACAGCTTGCTGACAAACTGAGGCCCGTTGTCGGTGCGGATGGTAGGTAAGTCATCGCCGGGATTCAGACGTTCTTGCAGCGCACGGCATAGTGTCTGCACGACGTGCTTGGCCTCACAGACGGAACCCCGGTATTGTCCGACGACGACGCGGTCAAATACGTCGATGATACTGAGCACGAAAAAGAATCGCTGACGCCCAACCACGTACCCATATTTAATGTCAATTTGCCATAGCTGATTCACCCCGGTTACCGTTCGGTTTCTCGGTACTCTGCGAGGATGTTTGCTTGTTTTCTTTCGTTGTTTCTGAAGAATTCCTAACTCCTTGCAAATGCGGTACGCCTTTTTCTTGTTTAGGATCAAGCCACGTTGTCTGCGGAGGCACAGCGCCAAATTCTTGTACCCATACACGTGCTCTTCTCCTTCCAGGAGTTCGAGCATCCATTCTTTAATCTGTTCATCTGCAACTTTCCGGCCCGTGTTCGTAGAGGAAAATCCAGGTACAGGACGCCCTTTTAGGCCGCATGAAGCACGTTCTTCGGTGTTGGATGCCTCTCGTTTCTTCCGGCCATAGTACGTCGATTCGTGAACTTTTAGGATACGCAGAACCTTAGCTGTTGCATGCCCCCGCTTAATAAACGATTCTGCTACTTCAAGTCTTTCAGATAAGCGGGGTTCTTCTTTTTTACGAGTTCTCGCAGGATTTCGATCTCAAGTTCTTTTTCACCCAGGAGCTTTTTTGCCTGTTCGAACTTGGCCTCCACCTCTTGAAGTCGACGGAGTTCTTGCAGATGCTCGTCTGCTGCAGGTATCTCCTCTTGACTAATTTCGTCACGGTGGTCTCTAACCCAAACACGTATAGTCTCCGGATGTACACCGTACATTCGGGCGAGAGTTCCCACCTTAATGCCGGCCAGTGCTTCCTTTACGATTTCCAAGCGTATTTCTTTGCTAAAGTGCTTTCCCATACTTATTACCCCCTCTGATAACAGCTTATAATATTGGGGCCAAGAGCTCCAGTTTAATTAGGGGGCCTAGGAGAAATTACATTATTTCGCCATTTTGAACGCTATATATGCTTTGCCGTAGGGGAATTGCTGTATTTTTGCAGCAATCTTATTTTCGCAACCTCGTGTCAATGAAATTGCTGCATTTTTACAGTATTGGCGGAGCAGGTGCATAGAGTGTCGGGAGATAATGCAGCTTTGGCGGAGCAGGTGAATAGACTGGCGGGAGATAATACAGCTTTGGCGGAGCAGATGAAAAAGCCATCGGCCACCGATTTTGCGTTCAATTCATCCAGCGCGCTGAGGATCATCAATCCGTATTTGCAGCGCAGCCAATCGCTTGGTGCAGCGGATGATGATATTCTCGCGGCGGGAGAGTACGCCTGAGAAGTGGACCTCTCCGTCCCCGGCGAGCCGAGCCGGCATACGTGGAAGCCGTTGATCACGATCGGCAAAGCCAAGGAGGCTTGCATGCCGATGTTCAGGATCAACTGCGGCATGTGGAGAGGGTGTGCCCCTTTCGCTATTTGCGAGCTCATAGCATCTTCGACGATGAGATGATGGTATACGATGAAGACGAGGCGGATCACCTTCGCCATAGAGAAGAAAACAAACGGATTTATGCGCAGAGGAAAGAAACAATAGGGCGGGTTTTTGCTGATTTAAAGGAGAAGCATGGGATGCGGTGGACGACCTTACGCGGGTTAAAAAGAATGTCTGTGCAAGCGATGCTTGTTTTTGCTGCCATGAACTTCAAAAAAATGGCGACCTGGCTCTGGAAGACCGGTCGCACCTCTCCTGAGTTCTCTTTCGTATTTGTAAATATGGATAAAAAACGTAAAGAACTCCCGCGGTTGCAGTATTTCGCGGGAGTTTGTCTTCGATCTGGGCGGAGCTGGTTTCCTGCTCCCCCTTGCTGCGTTCTCTTAAATTTTATACCGGCTTATCATCTCGTTCAGCGTTTGCGCCATTTGATTCAATTGCTCCGCGTTCTTCAACAGTGTGCCCATATCGAGCAGCTGCTGATCCGTGAACTTCACCAGCTTCGTGGCATGCTCCGCGTTCTTTTCGGCGATGTGCGCAATCTCATTCACGGAAGCAAGCACTTCCTCGGAGCCGGCGGACATTTCTTCCGTCACGGCCGACGTGTCCTGAATCTGGCCTGCAATATCCGTAATGTCCGTTAAGATGCGTTCGAAGGTCGCGCCCGAATTTTGCACTTTTTCAATGCCGTCGGCGACGCTATCCCGCACGAGATCCATCGATTCCACGGCTTTGCGGGCATCGTGTCTCGTCTCCTCGATCAGATCGGAGATTTCACGGGCCGATTCGGCCGAGCGCTCCGCCAGCTTCCTGACTTCATGGGCGACGACGGCGAAGCCTTGGCCATGTTCTCCGGCCCGGGATGCTTCAATCGCCGCATTGAGGGCAAGCAGGTTCGTCTGCGATGCGATCTGGGTGATGACATCGACGATATGGGCCATCTGCTCCGACCGCTCGCCGAGAGTCTGCACCAATCCTCCCGAATGCTTCACCGATTCATCGATCGTATTCATCTGCCGCACCGCTTCCTGGAGCAGCATATTGCCCTGCTTCGCCTGGTCGGTCGTATCGATGGACGTCTCGGATATGTTGGTTGTGCTTTCCGCGATGCGCTGAATGCCGATGGCCATCTCTTCCATCGCCTTGGCTCCTTCCTCCGTGCCCCGCATTTGCGTCTCGGCGCCGCTCGCGACGATCTTGACAATGGAATCGACTTCCTGAATCTGAGCCGTGCTTGCCGCCGTATGGGCTGACAACTGCTCCGAAGATGCGGCCAATGTATTCGCGGCGCTGCGTATCTCTCCGACGAGATGGCGGATGGAGGCTTGCATCACTTGGAGCGATTGTCCCAGCACGCCGACTTCATCCTTTTTCCGCTGAATAGAGGCAGGGACCTCGCCTGTGAAATCCCCGGCGCTGATTTCCTTCAGATTGGCGACGACGGTCTGAATCGGCTTCGTAATGTTCGATGCCACTCCAAGCGCCAGCAGCACGGATAAGAGGGCGCATATCGAGCTGGTGATCAGATTGATCATTCCGATCTTGTCGGCTTCTTGTGTCAGCTCGCTTTTTTCAACGATAGACAAGTATTTCCACCCGGTCGTCTGTGACGTATACAAGTTGGTCATATAGTCTGTGCCATCGACTTGAATCTCGAAATGATCCGCCGTTTTTTCTTTGATATCCGCAAATTGAGGGACGCCGATGTCCGCAATGTTTTTGGAGATCAGCTCCGGGTTGCGGGGATGCGCGAGAATCGTTCCGTCTTTGGAGAGCAGAACGACATAGCCGGTCTCCCGGATTTTGATGCTCTGGAGCTGTTCGGCCAGCTTGCTGAGGCTCGTATCCATCCCGAGTACGCCCAGCGGCTTGCCGTTATCGTCGTGGACGACCGCTACGCTGCTCATATTCAAGTCGCCGGTTACTGAATCGACATACGGATCGGTAATCGTCACTTGGTCCGGCTTCGCCATCGCGTTCGTATACCAAGGACGGGTGCGCGGGTCATACTTGGCGGCCATTTCTTTTTCCGGCCACTGCACGTAACCGCCATGATTAGCGGCCAAAAATACGGTAGAGGTGTTTGGATGCGTCTGGGCAAAGCGTTCAAATTCCTTATAAATTTGACTTTCAATGCCGCCATTTTGCGCAAATGTCGATTTTTTGTTCTCCGTTTGCTTCATGTATGAGGTGATGCTGTCATCGGCTTGATTGATAATCGGGCTGTCCGCCAGAAACTTGACATTCTCTTTTACCGTGTCGAAAAAAAGCGACATTCTGCCGTCCACCTGCGCGACTTCGTTGGTCGTCGACGTCACGAATGCGGAGGTGATTTCTTTGATCATACTATTATTAACAATAATGCCAATAATAGAAATTGGAATCAGGATCGTAACTAAAAAGGCAAGAACCAGTTTCATTTTAATGCTTTTTAACATAGCTGCCCCTCCTCTAAGATGTTTGCACAAACAGATTCGACATTAATTAAGGAAATTCGACATCCTCTCTATTCTATTTATCGCCCAAAAAAAGGTCTTTCTTAATACCTATTATAAGTAGAAGGGAGTTTTCTCCTGAATAATTTTGCATTTCATATTTTGCTTGAAGATTAGGTCTTTGGTCATGATAGACAGCTTGATGGAAACAGCGGCAATCTTTTCGGAGCAGCGTCATCCGCGATTGCATAGGCAAAAGCGATTGGTTGTCCAGCAATATAAAGCTGGAGGAATCGTTCTTTATGCTCGGAAATATATAAATATACAAAATTAATGAAATTGAGATAAATGTTTTAGTGATCGATGCGAGTGTTTTTAGTATAATAGTCATATAAAAGTGGGTATGTAGGACGTTCGAATGAGGTTCGGACATTACTCCCTTACTGTCGGAAAGGGGCGAAAGATACAAAGATGAAAGCCGAGTGGATTCATCCTTTTTTGCAATCGGCGTGCACGGTCATTGAGCAAGTCGTGCAAGTCCGTCCGGAACGGGGAGAACTTGAGATGCTATCTTGGAGCGGGTCTCATGATTTTCGTATCCAGATAGGGATGACAGGGCAATTATCGGGCCATGTGGCGTTCGGATTAAATGAAGATGTTGCGATTAAGATGGCTTCTGCGATGATGGGAGGCTTCCCGCTGGAAGCGCTAGACGCCATTGGAGAAAGCGCGATTTCGGAGCTGGGGAATATGATTAGCGGCAATGCGACGACGTTGATGTACAATCAAGGGCTGCGCGTTGATATTACGCCCCCTCAATTGCTGGTCTCCTCCAACTCGGGACCGATTCAACAGGCGATGGCGGTGCCGCTCATTATTGGAGACATCGGACGGTTTGATGTGCTCATGCATATCGGATATAGTGATAAGGTCAGTGTTGTATCCTGACGCATGATGCAAGGTCTGCGGCGAGCTGCAGCGCCAGGAATGGCGGACTGCAGGCGAGGCAGCGCCAAAGGAGCAGCAGGAAATGGATTTGAAAGGGAAAATTGTGCTCATCACAGGAGCATCGAGCGGCATCGGGGCTCTGACCGCCCAGGCCGTAGCGGCAAAAGGTGCTATTCCGGTGTTGACGGGACGTTCGCGGAAGAAGCTGGAGGCTGCCGTTCTGGGCATAACAGCGGAGCATGCCGTCTATACGATGGACGTGACGAGCGACGATGATGTGGAACATGTCGTAACCGATGTCATGGAGCGGTTCGGACGTATCGACATCCTGCTCAACAATGCGGGATATGGGGAATTCGAGCGCGTTACGGACATGAGCGTGGCCCGATTCGCCGGCATGATGGACGTTAATTATATGGGGGTTGTGCGCTGCACGAAGGCGGTGCTCCCGCATATGCTGGCACGCCGCGACGGACATATCGTAAATATTGCCTCTATGGCAGGCAAGATCGGATCTCCCAAGTCGGCCGGCTACAGCGCGACGAAGCATGCCGTGCTCGGGTTCACGAATGCGCTGCGGATGGAGCTGGCGGGGACTGGCGTGGCCGTATCGGCCGTCAATCCGGGACCTGTCGATACGCCCTTCTTCGAACTGGCCGATCCGTCAGGCCAGTATGTTCATAATGTCCGCTGGTTCATAATGCCGCCGGAGAAGGTGGTGCGCCACCTGCTTCGCATCATGGAGACGCGCAGACAGGAAGTGGACCTGCCGTGGCTGGGAGCCATGGGAATGCGCCTCTATTCTCTCTTTCCCCGCATATCCAATCGAATCGCAGCCAGATTGCTGAACAAAAAATAAGCGCCGCTATGGGCGCTGGACGAATGTTATCGGCTCGGGGAGGACTGCAGCCGGTCCGCTCATACTATGCCGCAACCGAATGCGGTATCGCGGGAGCGGACTTGCCGCGGCAGCCGGCACATAGCGTCAGGAACTGGAGCCGCCCTGACGATGCGCCTCGTTCATTTGCTTAATCTCCTCGAAGAGCGCCCGTATTTCCGCCTTTCCTTCCGGATGGGCATCGTTCCAATGCCGAGTCAGGTTCGGCATCGTCTTATGCATCTGATTATACAGGGCCCACCGCTTCACCTTGTCGACGGTGGCCGGATCGGAATGTCCCGTCAGCAGCTCGGCATATTTTTCAACTAACCGTTCGAATGCGGGTTGCGCAGCTTCACTCATAGTAGGTCCTCCTTTTTCTTGTTACGCTCATGATCAATGCCTCACCATTACGTTCCGCGTTTTGCGGCCGCTTCGATTGCTTCGATATTTCCACTTTATATTCCAGCATGTCACGAAATATGGACGATGATGCATCACGATGGCTTGGGCCAACTTCGGGAGCTGCCCTGTTTTTGCGCAGAATCTGCATATATGGTTAATTGTACCACATTTCACCGCCAAGACGGGCCGGTCAAGGACGAAAAGTTTGGTGACCGCGCTTCTTTTCGTTATAATAGAGCCATGGATGCCGAAGTTGAGCTAGATATACATACATGAACGGATGTCATGTCATAGAGAGGAACGATGCAGTTGAGCACCACGTTTGCTTCCTTGTCGATTACCGAGGAATTGTTAGCCAAGCTTCAAGCGAAAGACATTACCGCTCCGTCGCCCGTACAGGCGGAAGCGATTCCGGCAGCGCTGGAGGGCCGTGATATTCTGGCCCAGTCGCAGACCGGAACGGGCAAGACACTGGCTTACCTCTTGCCGGTATTGATGAAAATAGACGCCTCGTATCGAGGCACGCAGGCGGTTGTGATTGCCCCGACGCAGGAGCTGGCTATGCAGATCGTGCGCGAGGCGGAGTACTACGGCGAGGGAAGCGGCATTCACGTTGCTGCGCTCATTGGCGGAGCCGCGCTGAACCGCCAGGTGGAGCGGCTGCGCGACAAGCCGCAGCTGGTTGTCGGCACGCCCGGCCGAATCCGGGAACTGATTGAAATGCGCAAGCTGAAGATGCATGAGGTCCGCATGATCGTCGTGGATGAAGTCGATCATTTGCTGCAGAAGGGCGGAGCCCACGATACGGATATGGCGATACGCAGCGCTCTGCGCGATCGGCAGCTTCTCTTCTTCTCGGCGACTCTCCCTCAGGAGGTTCGGGAACTGGCCGGCCGCTTCATGCAGACGCCTGCGGAGATCGGAATCGAGCCGGACAAGCGGATGGCGGACACGATCCAGCATTTATATGTGGCCGTTGAACGCGACAAGATCGATATGGTCCGCCGTCTCATTCGGCTGTGGAACCCGAAGCGGGCGATCGCGTTCGTCAATGACACGAACCGCATCGGGGAATGGGAGGCGAAGCTGGCCTATGTTGGCCTGTCGGTTGCTTCCCTGTACGGCGATGCGCCGAAGCAGGAGCGGGCAGCTGTGCTGCGGCGCTTCCGCGAAGGCCAGGTCCAGGTGCTCCTGGCGACCGATGTCGCGGCCCGAGGATTGGATATCCCGGATCTGCCGCTCGTCATTAGCATTGAGCCGGCGCTGGATGCGGAGCATTATATCCATCGCGCCGGCCGGACCGGCCGGATGGGCCGCCGAGGCCTGTCCGTCAATCTGATTACGCCGCAAGAGCGGTTCATTATGCGCAAGTTCGAACGCGAGCTTGGAATTACGATCGCCGAGCGCGTGTTCTACGAAGGGCGCCTGCATGACCCGAACGGGAACCGGGGCAGCAAGCCGAACCGCAAGCCGCCCGGCACGCGCGATTCCGCAGTCTCCGCTAAGAAGGCGGAGTCCAAGTCGGAGCGCCACCGGGAGCGGAAGGACAAAGGCGCGCCGAAGTGGCTCAAGGACAAACGAACGTAATGATGAGGAAAAGGCCGAGCACCGCTGAATGGACATCATTCGGCGGTGCTTTTGCATTTGCAAGGAATTGGAAACTAGTCTAGCAAAAACATAACAAAAACATAAAGTTTCCTGTATATGGTTGAACCCGGCTATGTCAACCGATATACTGGATTTGGAATGGGAAAAGGAGGAGAACGGACTGTGGTAAGGAAATGGAAGATTGCTCTGCTATTGACTCTGGTCGTTGCCATGCTCAGCGGCTGCTTCGGCGAGAAGCCGGTGCTTGAGGAGCTGGGGAAGGACGGCAAGGGGAAAATTAAAGTTGTCTATTATAGCGAAGAAGGCTTTTACTCGGAGTATGGCAATAGTTTTAATGTGAAATATCCGGATATTGAATTTGAAGTGATCGATCAGCAAGAAATGTACCGGGAATTGCAGAATAATGAAGATGCCGATTATCGGGAAGAAACGCGGAAGTTCCTGGACAAGCATAAGCCGGACGTATTGATGGTTGATTTGTCCACGATGGAGAAGATGGCCCAGGAAGGCAAGCTCTATAATCTGGACGCCGTTATCGCTCAGGAGCAATTCGATTTGGACGGATTTATGCCGGGCCTCATCGATATGATTCGAGCCAAGGGAGGCGGTTCGCTCTACGGACTGGCCCCTAATTTCTTCACGAGTGTGATCTACTATAATGCCGGGTTGTTCCGGGAGCATAATATCGAACCGCCGCGCAATAAAATGACTTGGCAGGAGCTGATCGATCTGTCGAGCCGCTTCTCGGGCATCGGATCGGGCGAGAATCAAATTTATGGCTATTACGAACGATATGGCACTGTGGACCAACTGCTGAATAAAATAGCGCAAGCCTCCTCGCTGCGCCTGTTCGACGCCAAAGGGGAAAAGCTCGTCTTCAATACGGATGGGTGGAAGCAAGCGATGAAGCTGGCTTCAGACGCGATCCGGAACAAGTCGATCTATACCCAACCAATGGATGAAGGCAATGAACGTGTATTTATGGGCGACGACGATCTCTTTTTCAAAGGCAAGGCAGCGATGATTATCGATGGACCTTGGATGGTATCCCAATTCAAGAATCGCATGATGTGGGATAAAGAAGCAAAGGAAATCGACTGGGGCATGGTGACCGCGCCTGTCGATCCGGCGAATCCGGATGAATCATCGTATTCGAGTCTGAACGAAGTATTCGCTATCGCGGCGGATTCCCCGAACAAGCGGGCGGCGTGGGAGTTCGTCAAATTCGTGAACGGGACGGAAATGGCCAAGGCGGCCTCCCGCTCTTCGCGGGGATATCTGCCGACACGGAACCAGTTCATGAAGGAAATTGAGGGCAAAAGCACGGAGCCGTTCTATTTGCTGCGGCCGAAGGCGGACTACGAGTCGATGTGGGGCGGAGCAAATGTGAAAATGCCGCGAGAATTCTACGAAGACTTCACTAAGATTCTGGCCAAAGAAATGAAAGCCGTGGTCGACAACAAGAAGTCGGTGGAGGAAGCCGCTGCCGCCATACAGGCGGAAGGCGAGGCAGCGCTGCAAAAGGGCAGAGAAGCGGAAAAAGCGCGCAAAGCGGCCCAAAAGGGCGCAGAAGGCGACAGCGGAAAAGCCGCGGAGGATAACAAAACCGAGGATTCAGGCAGTGCGGAGGCAACTACATCCGAAGGGAATTGACTAGCATAGAGTGCAAGACATGAGTTATGGCCGCTGACACAAGTTGGCGGCCTTTTCATTTTGTAAAGGAGGAGAATCTATTTTGCTTAAAAAATGGAAAATTGCTTTGCTTCTTACTACGGTCGTTGCCATGCTTGGCGGCTGCTTCGGCGAGAAGCCCGTGCTTGACGAGCTGGGGAAGGACGGCAAGGGGAAAATCAAAGTTGTCTATTATGATGAAGATAGCTTTTATCGGCAATACGGCAATCTTTTCAATGTGAAATATCCGGATATTGAATTCGAAATCGTGAATCAACAAGAGATGTACCGGGACCTGCAGGGCAAAGAAGATGTCGATTATGAAGAAGAGCGAATGAAGTTTCTGGACAAGCATAAGCCGGACGTGTTGATGATCGATTTGGAAATGATGGAGAAGCTGGTCCAAGAAGGCAAGCTGTATAATCTGGATTCCGTCATCGCCCAGGAAAAATTCGATTTGGAAGGGTACATGCCGGGACTCGTCGACATGATTCGTGAAGGTGGCGGCGGTTCGCTGTACGGACTGGCTCCGTATTTCTATACGAGTGTTATTTATTATAATGCCGAGCTGTTCCGGGAGCATAACATCGAACCGCCTCGCAATAAAATGACCTGGCAGGAGGTGCTCGACCTGTCGATCCGCTTCGCCGGCGTCGGCTCGGGCGAAAATCAAGTCTATGGCTACTATCAGCGCTTTGGAGGAGATCCTCAGGAACTGCTTTTAGATGTGGCGAACACTTCCTCGCTGCGGTTTTTCGACGCCAAAGGGGAGAAGCTCGTATTTAATACGGACGGGTGGAAGCAGATGGTGAAGCTGATAACGGACTCGATCCGGAACAAGGGGGTATATACCCAACCGAGGGATGAGGGGAACGCTCGAACATTTTCGTCAGATGACGATCTCTTCTTCAAAGGCAGGGCGGCGATGATCATGGAGGGCCCATGGTTCATATCCCAAATCAAGAACCGTGCCATGTGGGATAAAGATTCCAAGAACATCGACTGGGGTATGGTATCCGCGCCTGTCGATCCGGCATCTCCTGACGAGTCTTCTTACGCCGGTCTGAGCGAAATCTATGCCATCGCGGCGGATTCCCCGAACAAGCGGGCGGCGTGGGAGTTCGTCAAGTTCGTGAACGGGCCCGAGATGGCGAAGGCAGCCTCCCGTTCGATGGACGGCAACCTTC
This sequence comes from Paenibacillus dendritiformis, assembly GCF_945605565.1. Taxonomy (NCBI): domain Bacteria; kingdom Bacillati; phylum Bacillota; class Bacilli; order Caryophanales; family Paenibacillaceae; genus Paenibacillus; species Paenibacillus dendritiformis. Next base: position 2,251,528 of record NZ_OX216966.1, read on the forward strand.
CGACAAGGAACCAATTCATGAAGGAAATCGACGGCAAAAGTACAGAGGCCTTCTACTCGCTGCGGCCGAAGGCGAAGTACGATTCGATATGGGGCGGACCGGATGTGGAGGTGCCGTCCGAATTCTATAGGGACTTCCGACCGATCCTAGACAAGGAACTGAAAGCCGTGATAGACAACAAGAAGACGGTGGATGAAGCCGTCGCCGCGATCCAGGCAGAAGGGGAAGTTGCCCTGCAGAAGGGCCGGGAAGCGGACAAAGCGCGCAAAGAGGCTGAACAGAAAGCGAAAGGCGAGAGCGGCAAAGCAGAAGAAGAGAACAAAACAGAAGGCTCTGGCAGCGCGGAGGCTGGAACAGCAGAAGGAGATTGACCAGCATAGAATTCAAGACATGACATTGGCCGCTGACACAAGTTGGCGGTCGTTTCGTTTATAGAGGAGGAGAATCTATTTTGGTTAAAAAATGGAAAATTGCTTTGCTTCTTACTACGGTCGTTGCCATGCTCAGCGGCTGCTTCGGCGAGAAGCCCGTATTGGACGAGCTGGGAAAGGATGGCAAGGGGACAATTAAAGTTGTCTATTATGATGAGGATAACTTTTATCGGCAATACGGCAATTATTTCAATGTGAAATATCCGGATATTGAATTCGAGATCGTAAGTATGCAGGAAATGTACCGGGATCTGCAAGACAAAGAAAATGTCGATTATGAAGAAGAGCGGTTGAAGTTTCTGGAGAAGCACAAGCCGGATGTACTGATGGTTGATTTGTCGATAATGGAGAAGCTGGCCAAGGAAGGGAAGCTGTATAATCTGGATTCGATCATTACTCAGGAAAAATTCGATTTAGAAGGGTATATGCCGGGCCTTGTCGACATGATTCGGGAACATGGCGGCGGTTCGCTGTACGGACTGGCTCCGTATTTCTATACGAGTGCCATTTATTATAATGCCGAGCTGTTCCGGGAGCATAACATCGAACCGCCGCGCAATAAAATGACCTGGCAGGAGGTGCTTGATCTATCGAGCCGATTCGCAAGTGTCGGCTCAGGCGAGAATCAAGTCTATGGCTACTATCAGCGCTATGGAGGAGGACCTCAAGATCTCTTTTTGGATGTTGCACACGGATCCTCGATGCGGTTTTTCGACGCCAAAGGGGAGAAGCTCGTCTTCAATACGGACGGTTGGAAGCAGTTGGTGAGGCTCACAACGGACGCGATCCGGAACAAGGGAGTATACACGCAACCGAGGGAGGAGGGGAACGCTCGAACATTTTCGTCAGATGACGATCTCTTCTTCAAAGGCAGGGCGGCGATGATCATGGGGGACTCATGGTTCATCTCTCAAATCAAGAACCGTATCATGTGGGATAAAGAGGCCAAGCCAATCGACTGGGAAATGGTATCCGTACCTGTCGATCCGGCTTCTCCTGACGAGTCTTCGTACGCGAGTCTGCACGAAGTCTATGCCATCGCGGCGGATTCGCCGAACAAGCGGGCGGCGTGGGAGTTCGTCAAATTCGTGAACGGGCCGGAAATGGCCAAGGCAGCCTCCCGTTCGATGGAGGGCAACCTTCCGACGAGGAACCAATTCATGAAGGAAATCGACGGTAAAAGCACGGAGGCATTCTACTCGCTGCGGCCGAAGGCGAAGTACGATTCGATATGGGGCGGACCGGATGTGGAGGTGCCGTCCGAATTCTATAGGGACTTCCGAACGCTCCTGGATAAGGAACTGAAGGCTGTAATAGACAACAAAAAGACGGTCGATGAAGCCGCCGCCGCCATCCAGGCGGAGGGCGAAGCAGCCCTGCAGAAGGGCCGGGAAGCGGATAAAGCGCGCAAAGAGGCTGAACAGAAAGCGAAAGGCGAGAGCGGCAAAGCAGCGGAAGATAACGAAACAGAAGGCTCAGGCAGTGCGGAGGCAGGCGCATCCGAAGGGGAGTGACCTGCGTACGCGAACTCAGGGATTTATGGCCGCTGACATAAGTTGGCGGTCTTTTTTTACAAAGGTTAGAATATGTCTACTTTTTCATATAGGAATTGCCGATATTACTCTTTTACTACTCTTTGTATAGGAAGAAGGAGGAGAACGCAATTGGGAGGAAAATCGAAGCTTGCTCTGCTTCTGACTACAGTCGTTGCCCTGCTTAGTGGCTGCTTCGGCGAGAAGCCCGTGCTGGATGAGCTGGGTAAAGACGGCAAGGGGAAGATCAAAGTTGTTTATTACAATGAAGAAAGCTTCTATTCGCAATACGGCAATTATTTTAACGTGAAATACCCGGATATCGAATTTGAAGTCGTAAATTTACAAGAAATGAACCGGGAGCTGCAAGACAAAGAAAATGTCGATTATGAAGCTGAGCGGTTGAAGTTTCTGGACAAGCATAAGCCGGATGTGCTGATGGTTGATTTGCCTATGATGGAGAAGCTGGTCCAGGAAGGCGAGCTGTATAATCTGGATGCCGTCATCGCTCAGGAAAAATTTGATGTGGAAGGGTTTATGCCCGGCCTTATCGACATGATTCGGGAAAGGGGCGGCGGTTCGCTGTACGGGCTGGCTCCTATTTTTTATACCAATGTCATTTACTATAACGCCGAGCTGTTCCGGGAGCATCATATCGAACTGCCGCGCAATAAAATGAGCTGGCAGGAGGTGCTCGAGCTGTCGGGCCGCTTCGCTGGCATCGGCTCAGGCGAGGATCAGCTCTATGGATACTACCAGCGATTCGGAGCGTCTGAGCAGATGGTGTTCGATATGGCGAACGCTTCGTCGCTGCGATTGTTCGATGCCAAGGGGGAGAAGCTGGTCTTCCATACGGATGGCTGGAAGCAGGCGGTGAAACTGGCAACGGAATCGATCCGGAACAAGGCGGTCTACACCCGATCGATGGATGAGGGGGACTCCCCCCAGGAATTTTCGTCGGATGACGATCTCTTTTTCAAAGGCAGGGCGGCTATGATCATGGATGGCCCATGGTTCCTGTCCCAATTGAAGAACCGTGCCATGTGGGATAAAGATTCAAAGAAAATTGACTGGGGCATGGTGACAGTGCCCGTCGATCCGGCTTCTCCAGATGAGTCTTGGTACGTGCGACTGAACCAAGTGTATGCCATCGCGGCGGATTCCCCGAACAAGCGGGCGGCGTGGGAGTTCGTCAAATTCGTGAACGGGCCGGAGATGGCCAAGGCAGCCTCCCGATCGATAGACGGCCATCTGCCGACACGGAACCAGTTCATGAAGGAAATTGACGGCAAAAGCACAGAGGCATTCTATTCGCTGCGTCCGAAGGGGCAGAACGAATCGATGTGGGGCGGACCGAATGCGGATGTCCCGCAGCAATTTTACTCGGAGTTCAGAACGATCCTGAGGCAGGAACTGAAAGCCGTTATCGACAACAAAAAGACGGTAGATGAAGCTGTCGCCGCGGTGCAGGCGGAAGGCGAAGCAGCCCTGCAGAAGGGCCGGGAAGCGGATAAAGCGCGCGAAGCAGCCGAAAGGAATTGAGAAGGCACAGCCTAAACGAACGGAGCCGATATTCAGGGCCGCTGACTTATGTCAGCGGCCTGTTCCGTTGGAACGGGCATCCTTGCAGCGATATCTCTCAATGTCACATCTAAGGCTAACGGTTCGTTATACCAGGATAGAGAGCGTTGATGGCATGAGACCAACAACAAAGCATCCGCGCACGGCCGCGAAATCTAGAAAGAGAGGCGAAGATTTTGAGAAGGAAGTGGAGGTATATGACGCTGCTGGTGATTACCGCTGCCATGCTCAGCGGCTGCTTCGGAGAGAAGCCGGTGCTGGAAGAACTGGGGGCAGACGGCGCCGGGACGCTGAAAGTAGTCTATGCCGATGAGAAAAGCTTCTACTCCAGATACGGAAATGCTTTTCAAGTCAAATATCCGGGCATTGAAATCGAAGTGGTGAGCTGGGGCGAGATGCACCGTGAACTGAGAGACAAGGATGATGCCGATATGAAGGCGGAACGGCTGGAGTTTCTCCGCAAGCATAATCCCGATGTGGTCATCGTGAGTCTGGATGAAATGGGGGAGATGGCGCAGGAAGGCAAGCTGTATAATTTGGATGCCGTCATTGCGCAGGAAAAATTCGATCTGGAAGGGTATATGCCGGGTCTTATCGATATGATTCGGGGCAAAGGAAGCGGTTCTTTATATGGATTGGCCCCTGAATTCAGCACGAGCGCCATCTATTACAACGCTGATCTGTTCCGGGAGCATCATATCGATCCGCCGCGCCATCAGATGACCTGGGAAGAGCTGTTGGAGCTGTCAAGCCGGTTCAAGGGCCTCGGTTCGCGCGAGAACCAGATTGCCGGCTACTACGAACGGCATGGGAAGCCGGATCAACTGCTGCTGAGGATGGCGGACGCTTATGCGCTGCGCCTGTTCGACGCGAAGGGAGAGAAGCTCATGTTCGAGACCGATGGCTGGAAGCGGGCGATGAAGCTGGCGGCCGATTCGATCCGCAATCAATCGGCCTATATGCAGCCGCCGATCGAAGACGAGCAGGGCAACCTGTTATGGGGCTCCGATTCTCTCTTTTTTCAAGGCAAGGCGGCAATGATCATGGAGGAGACATGGTTCATGTCCGACCTCAAACATCGCCCTGCGTGGGATAAGGAAGCGAAGTCCTTCGATTGGGGCATCGTCACGGCCCCTGTCGATCCGGCCTCGCCCGACTCGTCTCCGTACGTAAGGCTGCACCAAGTATTCGCCATTGCGGCAGATTCTCCGAACAAGCGGGCGGCATGGGAGCTCGTCAAATTCGTGAACGGGCCAGACAGGGCCAAGGCCAACTCCCGCAAGACAAAGGAAACTTTGCCGACAAGAATCCATTTGGTAGAGGAAATCGAAGGCAAAAGTCTGGAAGCCTTCTATTTGCTGCGGCCGCGGGCACAGTCCAAATCCATCTGGGACAACTTCTTCAACATCGGGATTCCCCATGAGTTCTTCTGGGAATTCAGAACGATATTGTCGCGGGAGATGGAGGCTGTGATCGGCAAGATGAAGACAGTGGAGGAAGCCGCCGCTGCGGTGCAGGCGGAAGGAGACGCCGTTCTTCGCAAGATTAGGGAAGAGGAGAAGGCGCGCCGTCTCACGACAGAGGACAGCAGTCAATAGGATAGAACACTTGAACGACCGTCGGCCGGATAAGCCGGCGGTCTATTTTTCGGCAGGCAAGGACATTCCTACAGGGCGCAGGAACATGTGGAGATTCTTAATATTCTTAACATTCTCTGATCGATTCGCTTAACTTTTCCTTTATCTGGTTGAAGGGTCAGGGAACGGCCGCTATACTTGGTCTGGAATAAAAGGGAGGAGAGCGGATTGAGACAGAAATGGAAGGCGGCCATTTTGCTCCTTGCGGTGATTTCTATGCTGGGGGGCTGCTTCGCCGAGAAGCCGGTGCTCGAAGAGCTTGGACCGGAGGGCAAGGGGAAAATCAAAGTGCTCTATTATGACGAGGACAGTTTCTTTAAGGAATTTGGCAACCAATTTAATTTGAGCTACCCCAATATTGAGTTGGAGGTGGTAAGCACCGTTCCAATCGGCCGGGAAATGCAGGTGAACGGCACCACCTACGAGGAAGAATATATAAAATTTATCGAGAAGAACAAGCCGGATGTTCTGATTGTGAGCAGACGAGACCTGTTCGATAAGCTGGCGGAGGAGGGCAAGCTGTACAATTTGGAGGCGATTATCGAACAGGAGAAGTTCGATCTTGACGGCTATTTGCCCGGGTTCGTCGATTTGCTGCGGGAACGCGGGAGCGGCTCGCTCTACGGCCTGGCGCCGTACTTTTGGACCTCGGTCATTTTCTATAATGCCGATCTGTTCCGGGAGCATCACATTGAACTGCCGCGCAACAGGATGAGCTGGAAGGAGCTGATCGAACTGGCGAGCCGGTTTGGGGAAGGCGGTTCCGAAGACGATCCGATCTATGGTTTGGTGAATCAAGACGGACGAGCCGACAGCATTTTTTTTGGTGTGGCCGAGAGCATGTCGTTGCGGCTGTTTGATGCGAAAGGGGAAAAAATCGCGTTTAATACGGACGCCTGGAAGGAAGCGATGGAGCTGACGGCCAATGCGATACGCGACCAAGCGGTTTTTTCGACGCTGTTGGATCCGGGCTTCCGCTATGGTGAGGTTGAAGTTGTACAGAGCCAGAATTTTTTCAAAGGCAAGGTCGCGATGGTGCTCGGAACGCCCTGGTTCATGCATGAGCTTAGGGACTATCCGAACTATGATAAAGAAGCAAAGCCAATCGATTGGGGCATCGTGACCGCGCCTGTCGATCCGGGGAATCCGGATGAATCACAATATGTGTCTCTTCACGAAGAATTCGCTATCCTGGCCGATTCCCCGAACAAGCGGGCCGCTTGGGAATTCGTAAAGTATGTGAACGGTCCGGAGAGGGCGAAGGCCGATTCCCGTTCCTTGCGGGACTTGCGGGACGAGCTCCCGACAAGAGGGGATCACGTCAGAGATCTGGACGGCATAAGCCTGGAGCCTTTCTTTATGCTGAGACCGAAGGCATCGAGCGGAACGGTATGGGGCGGACCGAACGGGAAGATCCCTCCAGGCTTCTACTGGAACTTCGCGAACCTGATTAAGCAGGAATTGAGAGACATGATCGAGAACAATAAACCGGCCGAAGCCGCCGTTGTCAAGATCGACGAAGAAGGCAACGCAATCCTGAAGCAAGAGCGGGAGAGAGAGAAGGCGGAGGCAGAGGAGATGCGGAGGAAGGCGCTAGAGAATGCCGCGAAGAAGTAAGAGATGGAGAAGCTTGATCGGAGGCCGCTGACTTAAGTCGGCGGTCTTTTTTTCGGCAGATAAGGACCCTTAAGAGAGCGAAAAGGAGTGGAGATTCTTAATAATCTTAACATTCACGTTGTGATTCGCTTAAGATTTCCTTTATCTGGTTGAATGGTCTGGGAGCGGCCGATATACTTGCTCTGGAATGAAAGGGAGGAGAAGGAATTGAGACAGAAATGGAAGGCAGCCATTCTGCTGCTAACGGTAATCTCTTTGCTGGGAGGCTGTTTTGCCGAGAAGCCGGTGCTCGAAGAGCTGGAACCGGAGCGCAAGGTGAAAATTAAAGTCATGTACCACAACGATGAAAGCTTTTATAGGGATTATGGCAATGGCTTTGATGCGATCTTTAATGAGAAATATCCCAACCTTGAGTTCGAATTCATCAGCCTCATTGAAATGTACCCGGATATCGAGAAGAATGGGACGAGCTTTGAGGAAGAGTATCTCAAGTTGATTGAGAAGAACAAACCGGATATCCTGTTTTTCACCAAAACCGACCTGTTCGAGAAGATGGCGCAGGAAGGCAAGCTGTACAATCTGGACCCGATCATCGCACAGGAGAAATTCGATGTTGACAGTTACATGCCCGGACTTATCGATATGATGCGGCATTATGGGGACGGCTCGCTATACGGCTTGGCTCCGTCCTTTTATACGAACAACCTCTACTATAACGCCGAGCTGTTCCGGGAATATCAGATTGATCCGCCGCGCAATCAGATGAGCTGGAAAGAGGTGCTGGAGTTATCGCAACGCTTCGCCGGCTTGGGCTCCAAGGATAAGCCCATTTATGGGCTGACGGAGGATTTCGGCCGGGTGGAAGAGCTTCTGTTCGGGATAGCGGCGACCTCGTCGCTGCGCGCGCTCGACCCGAAGGGAGAGAAGCTGGCATTTAACACGGAGGGCTGGAAGGAAGCGATGGAGCTGGTGGCCGATGCGGTTCGCAGCAGAGCGGTATTTGCGTCTCAAGAAGACGTGAGATATTTGCAGACTGAGCCGCTTCTCAGGGGTGAAGTCGCGATGGTGCTCGGGTCAGGCATGTTCCTGAATCAAATGTTGGAAGGTCCGATGCAGGATGATGGGAAGAAGATGGAGTGGAACATGGTCACGGTTCCCGTCGATCCGGCATCACCGGACGAATCGCCATTCGTGGAATTGAACGGCATCTATGCAATTGCGGCTGATTCCGCGAACAAGCGGGCGGCGTGGGAATTCATGAAGTACGTGAACAGCCCGGAAATGGCGAAGGCCCTATCCCGCTCTCCGCATGCTGGCCTGCAGACAAGATCCGGCTTCACCAAAGAAGTCGCGGGCAAAAGCACGGAAAGCTTCTACCTGCTGCGGCCGAAGGCCGGGGGCGGTTCAATCTGGGGAGGCTCGAACGTGAACCGGCCGGATGAGTTCAGATTTGGCTTCCCGAGTCTGGTGGAAAAGCAATTGTACGAAATGATCGAGAACGGGAAGTCTGCCGAAGCGGCGGCGGCTGCCATCGAGAGCGAGGGCAACGCGCTCCTCGAGCAGGCGCGGGCGGCGCAGAAGGCGAAGAAGGCGAATGCCGGCACGAAGTAGCATACAGAAGCGCGGAGAGCCCGATTCCAATGGAAGTCGGCCATTGGATAAGGCTTCTCATTGAACTCAGAGTCTGCGGCCGTCGACGCAAGTTGGCGGCCGTTCCTTGTATTGCGTCACGAAGAGCGTCATTCCAAAGGGGAGCGGCCGATATATTTGCTCTGGAATGAAAGGGAGGAGAAGGAATTGAGACAGAAATGGAAAGCAGCCATTCTGCTGCTGATTGTGATTACTTTGCTCGGGGGCTGCTTTGCCGAGAAGCCGGCGCTTGAAGAGCTGGGGGCGGATGGTGAAGGTAAAATTAAAGTGCTCTATTATGATGAGGGCTACTTTTATAGGGAATATGGAAACACCTTCAATGCGAAGTATCCCAATATTGAATTCGAAGTCATTACCACCCTCTCCATCCAAAAGGATATGAAAGAAAACGGAACGACCTATGAGGAAGAGTATCTCAAATTGGTGGAGAAACATAAGCCGGATGTCATTATGGTCGGTTCGGCCAGCTTCGAGAAGCTGGCGCGGGAGGGCAAGCTGTACAATCTGGATCCGGTGATTGAGCAGGACAGCTTCGATCTTGACGGATATTTGCCCGGGCTCATCGATATGCTTCGGGAGCCCGGTGGCGGTTCATTATACGGCTTGGCTCCGAACTTCAATACCTCGGTTGTCTACTATAACGCCGATCTGTTCCGGGAGCATCATATTGACCCGCCGCGCAATCAGATGAGCTGGACAGAATTGCTCGAATTGTCGAGCCGCTTCGCTGGCCTCGGTTCCGGGGACGATCGGATTTATGGTCTCTCGGATGAATACGGCTTTGCCGACGACTTGCTTTTTACGTTGGCAAGGAGCTCATCGTTACGAGTGCTGGACGCGAAGGGGGAGAAGATCAACTTCAATACGGAGAGCTGGAAGGAGGCGTTGGAGGTGACAGCCAACGCAATTCTCGGCCACACGGTCTATACGGTTCCTCTGAAGCCGATCGGTGAAGGCACGATCCTTCATTCGCAGACAGAGCAGTTTTTCCAAGGCAAACTGGCGATGATGATCGGATCGTCCTCGCTCATCGGCGATCTCCGCAATCGATCGAAGGATAAAAACGGAACAGAAGTCAATTGGAGCTTCGTTACGGCGCCCGTCGATCCGGCTGCCCCGGAGGAATCCGGTTTCGCGTACGTGTACGATATTTATGCGATCGCGGCCGATTCTCCGAACACGCGGGCTACCTGGGAATTCGTGAAATATATGAACGGTCCGGAAATGGCGAAGGCCAAGTCCCGTTCCTTCCGGGGCGACCTGCCGACAAGGGTGGACTACATGAAAGAGGTGGACGGCAAAAGCATGGAGCCTTTCTATATGCTGCGGCCTAAGGCATTGAGCGCGCACTTATGGCGGGGGCTCGACCGTGAATTCATGTCCGGCTTCCGTACGAAATTTTCGAATCTGGTCCTCAAGGAATTGAAGGAGATGGTCGAGAACGGGAAGTCCGCGGAGGAAGCTGCGGCCGCGATCGAGATCGAGGGCAACGCGCTCCTCAAGCAGGCGCGGGAAGCGGTCAAGGCGGAGAAGGAGAAGGCCGGGAAGAAGTAGGCGCGATCCAGGACGGAGCGGAAGGCTTCCCGTTTTCTTAATAGTTCTTAACATCCCCTATCGATTTGATTAAGATTCCCTTTATTTGGTTGAATGATGCGGGAACTGCCGATATACTTGCTTCTTGTAACGAAAAGGAGGAGAACGGAATGAAAAAGAAATGGAAGGTTTCCATACTGCTGCTTGCTGTCATTTCTTTGCTGGGAGGCTGCTTCGGCGGGAAGCCCGCGCTTGAAGAGCTGGACTCCGAGGGCAAGGGGAAAATTAAAGTGCTCTATTATGACGAGGGCAGCTTTTATAGCGATTACGGGAACAACTTCAATGTGAAGTATCCCAATATTGAGTTCGAGGTCATCAGCACGGGGACAATCTATCAGGATATGCAGGAAAACGGGACGAGCTATGAGGAGGAATATCTCAAATTTATCGAGAAGCACAAGCCGGATGTCATTATGACGAGTTCGGACAGCTTCGAGAAGCTGGTGGAGGAAGGGAAGCTGTACAATCTGGACACGGTAATCGAGCAGGAGAAATTCGATCTGGACGGTTTTATGCCCGGATCCGTCGATATGCTTCGGGAACGCGGCGGCGGCTCGCTATACGGCTTGGCTCCGTACTTTCATGCCTCGGTCATCTACTATAATCCCGATATGTTCCGAGAACATCATATTGACCCGCCGCGCAATCAGATGAGCTGGAAAGAATTGCTCGAATTGTCGAGCCGCTTCGCGGGCCTCGGTTCCGGGGACGATCAGATTTATGGTTTGGCTGATGAGTTCGGCCAAGCCGACGGCATGCTTTTTAATGTGGCACTCAGTTCGTCGCTCCGGGTGTTCGACGCGAAGGGAGAGAAGATCACCTTCAACACGGACGGCTGGAAGGAAGCGATGGAACTGACAGCCAAGGCGATTCGCGACAAGGGGATCTATACGGCTTCTCTGGAGCCGGAAAAAGAAAATACGATGTATTATTTGCAGACCGAGCAGTTCTTCAAAGGCAAAGTCGCGATGATACTCGGATCGAGCTGGCTCATGAGCAATCTTCGGAATCAGGCGGTGTATGCCAGCGACAGTGAAGAGATCAATTGGGATTTTGTGACGGCGCCCGTCGATCCGGCTGCGCCGGAGGAGTCCGCCTTTACCATGTTGAGTTCCATCTATGCGATCGCGGCCGATTCCCCGAACAAGCGGGCGGCTTGGGAGTTCGTGAAGTTCGTGAACGGTCCGGAAATGGCGAAGGCCGCTTCCCGTTCCTTCCGGGGCGAACTGCCGACTAGGGCGGACGCGATGACAGAAGTGGACGGCAAAAGCATGGAACCCTTCTATATGCTGCGGCCGAAGGCATCGAGCGGTTCCTTATGGGGGGGGACGAGCGTCAATATCCCGGACGGATTCCGCATGACCTTCTCGAACATTATCATTAAGGAATTGAAGGCGATGGTCGAGAACGGAAAGAGCGCGGAGGAGGCCGTGGCCGTGATCGAGACAGAGGGGAATGCAGCCCTCCAGCAGGCGCGGGAGGCGGCCAAAGCGAAGGAGCAGGCCGGGAAGAAATAAGCTGCCGCTTAGCAAAGGGCGAATGACAGAAGGAGAGAAGGCGGAGTGACAGACAAATGGAGGTCCGTCCTGCTGCTAGCGGTGATTGCTATGCTGGGCGGGTGCATGGGCAAGGCTCCCGTACTGGAGGAGCTAGGGGAAGACGGCGCGGGGAAGCTGAAGGTCATGTCTTACAGCGAAGCGTTATTTTATGAAGAATACGGCAATTCGTTTCATATGAAGTATCCCAATATTCAGTTCGAAGTCGCGAGCATCCAGGAGATCTATAAGGATATGGATGAGCTGTCTCTCAGCTATCAGGATGCGTTCATGAGGTTCGTCGAAAAAAACAAGCCGGATGTCATTATGTGCGAATACGGCCAATTCGAGCAGTTGATTCAGGAGGATAAGCTGTATAATTTGGATACGATTATCGCCGAGGAGACATTCGATCTCGATGGGTACTTGCCCGGGGTCATCGATGTGCTTCGGGAGTCCGGCGGCGGATCGGTATACGGGCTCGCCCCGACGCTGGATACCGCAGCGGTCTTCTATAACGCCGAGCTGTTCCGGGCGCATCATATCGAGCTTCCGCGGAATAAGATGACCTGGCAAGAGCTGTTCGAACTGTCGGAGCGCTTCGCGGCGCTCGATTCCGGAGAGGAGAGCTTGTATGGCTTGTCCGAGCAGCACGCCTCGCCCGTCATGTTGTTCTATGAGATCGCGGAGACATCGTCGCTGCGTCTCGTCGATGCGAAGGGAGAAAAGGTTATCTTCAACACGGAGGGGTGGAAGGAAGTGCTGGAGATGGTGAGCGGGGCCATCCGGAGCCACGCTCTGCATGCCCCGTCTCCGAAGCCGGACTCGGATACATCCGTTTCTATGCTCACGGATTCACCGTTCTTTCGCGGCAAAGCCGCGATGGTCATCGGCAACTTCTTCTTCTTCACGGATCTGCGCAACCGGCCGCAATATGATAAGGACGCGCAAAAAATCGATTGGGGCGTCGTGACCGTCCCCGTCGATCCGCAATTCCCGGATGTATCGCCTCATATTCGTCCGGCCGCCATCTTCGCGATTTCTGCCGATTCCCCGAACAAGCGGGCGGCCTGGGAATTCGTGAAGCATGTCAACGACCCGGAAAAGGCGAAGAAGGAATCGCGGACGCTGGGCAAGGGACTTCCGGCAAGAAGCGAGTTCTTCACCGAAGTCGACGGAAAGAACGTCGAGGCATTATATATGCTGAAGCCAAAAGGAAAATGGGGGCTCTGGGGGGAATCGGCCCGGAACATCCCAAGTTCGTTCCTTCCTTCCATGCACGACCTGCTGGAGCGAGAAATTATGGCGGTAGCCGACGGCAAGAAAACGGTCGAAGAAGCGGCCGCCTCTATCGAAAGCGAAGGCAACGAGGCGCTCAAGCAAGCGCGGAAGGCGGCGGAGATGAAGCGGGAGGCCGCGAAGCAGAAGAGCGGCCAAGACGCAGGCTCGGCGCCGCAAGAGGACCAGGAAGGGGCGGCCGAAGGCGTGTAAGGAGCCAGGCAGCGGGATGTCGTGGCATCCCCGCGCTAAAGAGCGTGTCCCGAGCCGAAGCTCCTGGCTAAAGAATCGTGCCCCGAGCCGAAGCTGCAGACGAAGCTTCTGTCAGCGCCCGGATGATCCCCGTTCCATTCGCATCCCCTCTCCGTGTTCGGTATAATAGGCGGTGAGGTGACGATATATGGAATCTTTATTACATATTGAAAGGTTGACCGGCGGCTACAGTGTCGGCAGACCCGTTCTCCACGATATTAACTTCACGGTCGAAGCCGGCCAGATGATCGGATTGATCGGGCTGAACGGCGCCGGGAAGAGCACGACGATGAAGCATATTCTCGGGCTGCTTGAGCCGCAGTCCGGCAAGGTAACGCTGCAGGGACGTACGCTGGCGGAAGCGCCGGAGCAGTACCGGGCGGCATTGGCGTACGTTCCCGAGACCCCGCTGCTGTATGACGCCTTGACCGTGCGTGAGCATCTGGTCTGGACGGCCACCGCTTATGGGGTGGACAAGGCCCGATTCGAGCAGCGGGTGGCCGAGCTCGCGCAGTTGTTCCAGATGGAGCCGCATCTGGATAAGGCGGCTCAGCATCTATCCAAGGGCATGAAGCAGAAGACGATGCTGATGTGCGCATTTGCGGTTCGCCCTCCGCTCTATATCATTGACGAGCCGTTCCTTGGCCTTGATCCGCTAGGCATCCGTTCGCTGCTTCAATATATGAAGAGCGTCAAGGAAGAAGGGGCGGCGCTGCTCGTCAGCTCGCATATTTTGTCCACGATCGAGCAATATTGCGACGGCTTCGTCCTCCTGCACCAAGGAAGAGTGCTGGGCGCGGGCAGCCAGGAGGAGCTGCGGAAGCAGTGGAGCGGCCACTCCGGCCGGCCTGCCGAAGAACGGCTGGAGGATCTCTTCTATACGTGGGTGACCGACGTGCAGCAGGGGGGCGGTGATCGTCCATGGAACGGATAACCCGGGAAGCGGACGGAACCGCGACGTTCGACGCCGGCCGGTTATGGAGGGAGCGCCGGCAACGGTTCTGGAGGCAAGTGCTCCCTTATTTAGGCTATGTTGCACAGAGCGGCCTGGCCATTGTGCTCGTTTTAGGATTTATAACCGGGACGGCTTTTTACGCCAACTTTTTAGATCAAATCCCGTCCGACTTCCCGGTCCGCGAGCTGGTGCTGCTTCTGGTCGCGCCGGCGACGGCTTACATGACCTACCGCACGTTCCTGGAGCCGCCGGATCTGGTCTTCCTGCTGCGGGTGGAAGGGAGGTTGGCCGATTACATGAAGCGGAGCATCCGCTACAGTCTCATCCCGAGAATGCTGCTGCCGCTGGCGGTATGGACCGTGCTATGGCCGTTATATCACCGGGCGGACCCGCAGCCGAAGCATTATGGTCTGATGCTGGCCGTCATCATCCTGCTAAAGTGCGTCGCTGCCGTCGGCAGTTGGAGCGAACGGCAGATGAGCGACCCGTCCATCCGCGGAACGAGCCGATGGCTGCGCTATGCTTGGGTCTGGGGAGCGACGGCGAGCTGGCTGTGGCTGAGTGTTCCGGCGGCAGCGCTGATTACGGGAGCTGCAGGACTAGGCTACATCGGCTGGACGGTTACCCGGAGCAGGCTCCGTTTTCCATGGGAGCGCCACATCGAGACGGAGCGGGTTCATGCGAGCCGGGTATTTCTGCTCCTCTCGAACTTCGTCGACATCGCCGTCACGGAAGAGCGCCGGTATATGAGGCCTTGGCTGAAGCGGTTCGGCGACCGCCATGCCTACCGTCCTCAAGCGGCTTACCGCTATTTGCTGGCGAAGACATTCGCCCGCAGCGAACTGCTGGGCATTCTGGTGCGGCTCACCGTCATCGGCCTGCTCGCCTTATTGTGGGTCCGGGATTCCGTCTGGAGCGCAGCGGCCTACGGGCTGATCCTGCTCGTTATCGGAGCCCAGCTCCATACTTTGTTCACGTATCACCGGCATGACGTCATGCGAAGCATTTACCCGCTGCCGCCTCACGCCCGCCATGAGGCCGCGCTGCGAATGAGCACTGCCATCCATCTAAGCTGCGCCGTCATCCTGCTGATCCCGCTCTTGCTGGGCGCGACGGCTTGGAGCTTCAAGGGAGCCGCCGCGGCGGGCGGATTCGCGCTTGTGCTCTTGTTCCGGCTCAAGCGCGCCAAGCGGCGGGCAGATGATGATGAAGCCTAGAGACAGCAAGAAGGGAATCCGGTGCTTGAGGGCGCAGGGATACCCTTCTTCGTTATTTTGCGGCGGAGGAGCGCCGCCATCTATATCACATCGAAGCGTCTGTCTGCCGAGGCAGACGCGACCTCCGGGATAACGGCATCCGGCTGCAGGGAGCAGGGATCCATCGCGTGCAGCGTTCGGACGAAGCGCAGAGTTCCGGTCTTCGAGCGCAGCACGAGCGAATGCGTCTCCGCGTAATTGCCCGATGTGTTCCGCACCCCTTGCAGCACATCCCCCGGCGTGATCCCGGTCGCCGCGAAGATGACGTCTCCGCGCCCGCATAGATCCTCCGTATGCAGCAGCCGATCGGGAGGATGAACTCCCATCGCCAGGCACCGGTTCCATTCTTCTTCGCCGGCCGGCATAAGGCGAGCCTGCATCTCTCCGCCCATGCAGCGCAGCGCGGCTGCGGCCAGCACGCCTTCCGGGGCGCCGCCCGAGCCGACATACAGATCGACGCCGGACTCCGTGAAGGCCGTGGCCAGCGCGCCTGCGACATCGCCCGCCTCGAGCAGCTTCAGCCTGACGCCGGCACGCCGCAGGGCGGCGATCTCGGCAGCATGGCGTTCCCGATCGAGAATGGACACCGTCAACTCCGATACATCTCGCCCCAATACGGTGGCAGCCTTCCGCACCGTCCATTCGAGCGGATCATCCAGATGGAGATGGCCTCTGAGCCGCGGTCCGCAGGCAAGCTTGCGCATATACATATCGGGTGCATGAAGCAGCTGCCCCCGGTCCGCTATCGCGATGACGGACAACGCTCCGTTCAATCCTTTGGCTACCAATTCCGTACCTTCGACGGGGTCTACCGCGACATCCGCCTCCGAGCCTTCGCCGGATCCAACCGATTCTCCGATGGAGAGCATCGGCGCCTCGTCCATTTCGCCTTCCCCGATGACGACCGTACCTTGAATCGGAACCGAAGCGAACATGCTGCGCATCATGCGGGTCGCCGCGTCATCCGCCTCATCGGAACGCCCCCTGCCAATCCATTGCGCCGATGCCAAGGCAGCCGCTTCGGTCACGCGAACACATTCCAAACTTAATTGTCGATCCATATTCATTCACCACTCCTGATTATGACGTATTAAATAATTAAATATTGTGTGTTATTAAATAATATGATATATAATATGGAAAAGCAATCCGTTATTTTGTCCAGTCAAACGAATTGTTGCAAGAATATGATGGATTATGCCGTCATATTTATAGGGTATCAGCCAGAAGCTTCCGCGATCACCGTCATTAATGACACCATAATGCATCGCGTTAGGATACCCGTCACGATGACTGAGGAGAGGTGGATGTGTGATGGAACAAACCCAATGCAAGCCGTTATTGGGCGCCATTCTATGCAAACAATGCAACCGGTTTATCGCAGAACAAGATACGGAGCGGGTAACAGTCTACTACATGGACTGCAAATCACATGGCTGTCACGAGGATGCGGCACCGGAAAGAGAGGTACAGCACATTGAAGTCTAGTGCGCAGCCGGCATGGCATCAGGAAGCGGAATGGAGCGAGGGCGGGCAGGCAACGTATTTTCGCCTCATCCGCCGTACCGGTTCCGCATGGGGACATATATGGGATGAAGACAGGTTAGGGCAGAGAGCAGCGTTCAGCCGTACGGTTATGCGCTGCAGCAAGCGTTCAGACATTCATGCTGCTCTCAGCCAAGAAGCGGCCCACATCTTGCTCAATGCGGGCGCAGAACCGCTCTTGACGACGGAACGAATCCGGCTAGTGAGGGAGATGCTGCAGGCGGTCCATGCGCCTGAGCGAGACGCCGCTCTTAATAAGCTGGTTCCGTTCATGACGTCAGAATATGAGTCTTTCATCAAGGCAGCCGCATCATCCCGCCCCGTGCATCTCTATATGATACTGGCGGATGCCCGCTTGAAGGAAGCGCTGCCCAGCCTGACGGATATCGAGCAGCGGATGGAAGTGCTGCAGCGCCTGGCCGCAGAATCAGAGGGGCGCAGTCTTGACAAGCTGAATCAGCAGTGGTTCATGATGCGCCGCTGGAAGGAATGGCTTCTTGCCGATGAGGACCGGACGCCGGCGTTCATCTCGGACGCCGTGCCGGATTGGATAGACATGCAGGCGGAGGCGCTGTTCCGGGCGGTCGATCGTTGTTACCGGACCGGGAGCAAAGCTCATGTCACCGTCATGCTCCCCTATCACCCGGAGGCATGGGAGAAGCATGTCCGCATGGCCCGCTCCGCCGCCGAGCAGATTATGGGCGAGACGGCCAAGCGAAGCGGCCCGTTAGTCGGCCTCTGGATTACGGGCGATGAAGCGGGGGTAGATGAAGATGAGCGGATTGCGGATGCGGATATCGTATGGAGATGTTCATTCTCCCCTTATTGAGCCTGGAGACGATCTTCCTGCCCGTCGGCGAAGATCGTCTCTTCTGTTGGGCATTGATGGAAGCCGCCGAATTGCAGTACAATGTAGGGAACGAAGATGCGCATGAACATGAATCATGTCCAAGGAAAAGGGGGGATGCGCCATTCAACTTACGCCGCGCCAATCAGAAATTGTACAGCTCGTGCAACGGTCCGCGCCGATTACCGGCGAGCAGATCGCAGAGCAGCTCGGGATCAGCCGGCCGACGATTCGCTCCGATCTTTCCGTGCTTGTTATGCTGGGGTATTTGGATGCCAAGCCGAAGGTCGGTTATTTCCCGGGAAACATAACGGCAGGCGCTCCTAGCGAGCCATTGAACATTCGAGTACAGGACGTCCAGAGCATGCCCATCATCGTCCGGGACACTTCCACTGTTCATGATGCCGTAGTCGCGTTATTTTTGGAGAATGTAGGAAGTCTGATTGTAGCTGATGATGAGGGGATGCTGCTTGGCGTCGTCTCGAGAAAAGACTTGTTGAAGGTTACGCTCGGCAATGCGGTGGCAGGGACGATGCCCGTCAGCTTCGTGATGACGCGAACGCCGCTGATTACCGTGAAGCCGGAGGATTCGATTATCGAGGCCGCCAAAAAGCTGGACGAGCATGATATCGATACGCTGCCTGTCGTTGTACAGCGTGGAGATGCCGCCAACGACAAATGGGAGGTCGTTGGACGGATATCCAAGACGACGATCTTGAAAGTATTTCTTCGCCAGGTGAAGGGCAGGTAAAGGAAGGGAAGGGGAAGCGCAAGCATGGGAGAATCGAGCCAACAATCTCCATACATTGTGACGGTATGCTCCGATTCGCTGGGAGATACCGCTGAATCCGTCGTACGGGCGGCAGCACGACAATTCCATGGACAGGAAATTATGATTCAACGGAAGAGCCATGTGAAGCAAGAGGATGAAATCAGAGCGTTGATGGAGCAGGTGAGCCGCGAAGGCGGCTTCGTCGCCTATACGCTGGTGCAGCCCGAGCTTCGGGAAATGATGAAGGAAGAAGCGATTCGGCTCGGCGTGCGGGCGGTCGATATTATGGGGCCGATGATGCAAGCATTCATCGATACGTTCAACGACTCTCCGATACGTCAGCCTGGATTGCTTCATACGATGGATGACGATTATTTTCGCCGCATGGAGGCCATCGAATTCACGGTCAAATGCGATGACGGGAAGGATACGACGGCGATTGCCGAAGCGGATATCGTGCTGATCGGCCCTTCCCGCACCTCGAAGACGCCGTTGAGCGTCTTCTTGAGCCACAAGGGCTACAAAGTCGCCAATATTCCGTTATCGCCGGAAGTGAAGCCGCCGCAGGAAATATACCGAATGCCCGGCGAGCGCATCTTCATGCTGACGATGCCGGCTGAGCGGCTGCTTCGCATCCGGGAAGAGAGGCTGAAGAATCTGGGCCTTCCGCACAGCTCTATGTATTGCTCCGCCGAGCGGATACAGGAGGAGCTGGATTATGCGGCCATGCTGGCCGACAAATGGAATTGCCATGTATTCGATGTATCCGACAAAGCGATTGAAGAGACGGCGAACGCCATTATCCGGCTGCTTCCGTCTTCGTAATAGAAGGGGTTGTCTCATCAGTAGTTTGTAGCTCCAGTGAGACAGCCCCATCCTGCTTTTTACCGCAAGCGGTTGAAATCACGCAAATTCCTGCACAATTCAGGCTGTTGGAACCCCCCTGTTTTTTACGAAGGGGTGGAGATGTCCATTTACCTAATCAAAACTTGGCACTCAAAGCGTTTTAAGTCGTTTTTTTCTACTGAGAGACGAGATCCACCATATAAAAAATGAAGTGGAGAAAATCCCCACAGACTTCTCAACGGCCTGATTTTACGGGATCCAAGAGACCGCGTCGGATCCTGGGGGCATCATCGCCTCCAGGAGGTATCATCGCCTCGTTGCCTTCAGGAGGCATCGTTGCCTCTCGGGGCTTGAACGTGTGGAGGGAATTGCTGCTATTTAAGTCAATTTCATAATTCGAAACCCTTGCGGTTGCTGGAGTTTTAGGCACAGAAAAAAGGAGTACCTCCCCATTTTCTCGAAGTTATAGGTGACTAAACCAAAAACTGAGAAAGGAGTACTCCCATGTATCATATTCGACAAGAAGAGCTATTTTCCTTTGAGGAAATGATGAAAATGGCGCCTTCCCCTAAAGCGGATTTCGTTTTAGAACATCTGCCGATCGGAAAAATTCTTCACGCCATTAGCAGCTACAATCGTCGGGGCCGTCCTGAAAGTTTAAATACAAGAGCGATGATATACTCACTCGTCATCGGCAAAATGGAGCACATCCGCTTTACCAAGGATTTGGTCAGCCGTTTGAAGGAAAGTCTTGAATTTCGTACTCGCTGCCGTTTTACCGGTTCCGATCGAGTGCCCAGCGAAGCAGCCTATTCCCGGCTCACTACAAAGCTCAGTCAATGCGGTTTCTTTCGAACGACACAGGAGGACCTTGTAAACCAGGCGATCACGGAAGGGTTTCTTGAGGGAAATGTACTGGCCATAGATTCTTCTCACATCGAGTCCTTTGATCGCAATCCCCATTTGGACGCCGGTAAATCATTACCGAAGCTCACGCCCGAAACCGATGAACCTACTTTTCTGGACGAGTCTGCCAGCAAGGCACAAGAGAAACCTAAACCAGAGAAACCCAAGCGTGCAAAGCGTGGACGCGTTCCGAAAGCCGAAGAAGCGGCTTGGCGTGCCGAAGTTGAAGCGTACGAGGCCTCGCTCAGCCTATTTGAACGGGAGGTCGCCGATATGTTGCCCGCCACTTACGAGCAGCTTCTCGCTGATATGCCGCAACACGCAAGTGTAGGTGCAAAGGGTGACCCACGGGGAGGGCGGCGCCGGGTGAAATATTGGCATGGCTACAAACAGAATCTCTTGGTGGATTGCCAAAGCCAGTACATTGTGGCCGGAGTGACCTGTTCTGCTCATGTGAACGATCAGCGAGCGGCGATTGTTCTTCTGAAATATATGAAGGAGCGATTTCCCTCTCTCAAACCAAACTATGTGCTAGCTGATAAGGGGTATGACAGCGAACCGGTTTACCGCCAAATCCGGGATATTGGTGCGTTACCGATCATCCCGCTTATCCATCGTAGCAAGCTACCTGAAGGGGTGGATAAGCACTTTCGCCCGACTTGCAAGCAAGGTCATGCGTACGTCTACGACAGCTACGATGCCAAGCGAGATACCATAAAATTCACAAGGCCAAAGGAATGTGCCTCCTGCCCGTTTCAAGCGGACGGCTGCCAGAAAGTTTTCAAATTTCGCATTGATGAAGATGTTCGGAAATACACTGCACCCGGACGTGGAAGCAAAAAGTTTACTGAACTATTCAAGCAGCGAGTAGCGATTGAACGTGTTTTTGCCTATTTGAAGCTGTACATGGAATTGGGCTCAAGCAGAAAACTTAAGAAACGTGCTTTTGTCGATCTAGACTTGAGTTGTCTGACATACACCCTATGCAAACTTGCGTTAGACCGCCTAAACAAAAGCATCCTTGGAGCTAAGAAGGTTGCGTAATATTCAAAAAAAATGAATCTGCAATTTTGGCCTGGTCCAACCCCTTTGAACGAAAGGAATTATGAAATTGACTTATTTTACAGGAATTTCGGCTCAATGAGTCCACATCCCGAGGAATTGCTGCAAATCTACATCATTTATGGCCCTTTTGCTTCAAGTCGAAGCGACACGGGTGAAATTCCTGCAGTTTTGCAGGATTCCCTTTCTGGTAAAGTCGTCCATATCGAATTGCTGTATTTGCGCAGGATTTCGCTTACCGAATAAGCGTAGAAATCGTGCAGTTTTGCAGATTTCGCTTACCGGATAGACGTGTCTGGAGAAATCGTGTAGGTTTGCGGATTTCGCCTACCGGATAGACGTGTCTAGGGAAATGGTGCAGGAATTGCAGGCTTCGCGCCCCATCCATCTTCCTCTGCTTTGCCCGCCTCCACATTCGCTGTTGACCCGTCTTGTCCTGCATCATCTTGCAATGCCTATAGGATAGTTCCTTCTATGTTCCCCCATCGGGCAAGGGATCGGCCGGCAATCAGGCTATTGGAAGCCCCTTAATGGAAGCATGCTGTCACTCCTCGTCTGCGATGACCGCTTCCGCAGCCAGGGCGTGGACAAGCGCCTGGGTCTCGCAGGCTTCCCGGCCATCGGTAAGCGGCCGGCCGCCGTGGGTGATGCAGCCGATAAAGTGGAGTACCGCATCCTCGAAGCCTCTAATCTTCGCCACGGAAGTCCATGAACCCGCGGATTCGATGCGGCTTGCTCCGTTCTCCTCCACCGTCAGTTCCGTCAGATTGCGCACCCGGTGGGTCGATACGGGGCCGATCCGTTCGGCCAGCTCCATATCGATGCCAGCGTGGCGGTGCATGGCTGCAAATATGGACGGGCCTTTGCCGGCGGCAGGCGCGAACAGATGATGGACATCGAGCAAATGCCCTTGGGAATTAATATGAACCCGTCCTGTCCAACGCAGCCCATCGCCGGATGCGCGGCTGAAATGGCGCACCAGATCGATGACGTGGATATAATCGTCCAGCAGCGTGTCCAGGTAAGGCACAGGCTTCACCTTGCCGGCGCGGTGCTTCTCGATGCGGATCCAGGAGGCTTGCGCAGCTTCCGATGCCAGCGCTTCATAGCGCGGGGCGAATCTGCGGTTGAAGCCGACCATCAACGTGCGTCCCAGCTTTTCGCTCAGCTCAGCGAGTGTCTCCGCCTGCTCCAGCGTGGCGGCAAGCGGCTTGTCGACATAGACATCGATGCCGCGCCGGAGCAGCTCGGCGACAATCTCGTAATGGGAAGCCGTCGAGCTGTGAACGAACATGGCGTCGCAATCTTCGGCGAGGCGCCCGATGCTCGTATACGGCGTTATTCGATGCTGGGCGCATACGGCGAGACGCTTCACTTCGTTGGGCGTGTACGCGCCGACGAGCGTCCATTCCTCGGCGCGGCTGAGCACCGGCAAATAGGCCTTTTGCGCAATGCTTCCCAAGCCGACGATGCCAATCCGGGGCACTCTCATATTGATCCTCCTCCCTGTCATGTCGAAGCCGGCAGCATATCGGGCTGCCGGCTTCTTTGTCATCTGCGCGCAGGTCACGCAGTTATTTATTGGCTAATATCAAGCACGCCTTGATAAATGGTGTCGAACAGCTTCTCGAGATCCGCTTCCTCGATGCAAGAGAAGGCAACCCGCAGGTCGGTGTCGCCAAGCGCGATCGTCCCGACGCCATACGCGTCAAGCAAATGGGTGCGAAGCTGCTCCGCAGGCACGGTGTTCAGCTTGAGGCACATGAAGTATCCGGAATTGAACGGATAGTAGCTCCATACATCCCCGTATTTCCCGCTGTCGAGCAGCGCTTTGACCTTGTTGGCCCGCGCCTTCATGATGCGGTACTTCTCCTGCTTCTGCGCTTCGAATTCCGGTGATTGCAGGGCTCGCAGGATGAAGGTCTGGGAAGGATGGGGACCGCTGGAAATCGTCGCGCGAATGATGCCCATCGTCTTCTGCTCCAACGCCGCGAGCAGCGCTTCCGATTCTGCCGCATAGGTGATGAACCCGACACGGAAGCCCCATACATACTCTTCCTTGGTCGCTCCATCGACTTTGACCGGCAGCACATTCGGATGCAGGGAAGCGAGAGATGAGAAGAGGGACTCATGCATCGAATCCTCGAAGAACAAGCCGAAATACGCGTCATCCGTGACGACAACGAGGCGCATGCCGGCTTCCGCCGCCTCAAGAATGGCCTTGACGATCGCCTGGCCCTCTTCCCGGCCCGGCGTATATCCGGTCGGATTGTTCGGGAAGTTCAGCACGACGATGGCTTTGCCTTTGTCGCGATGGGCGAACAGCGCTTCGCGAAGTCCGGCGCTATTGAACATCCAGTTATCGTCGTACAACGGATAGTAGACCATCTCGGCCCCGCGGCGGATGCTGAAGGTCAACTCGTAGTTCTCCCAATTTTTATCCGGCATAATGACGACGTCGCCTTCCTCGGCGAACAAATCGGCGACAATGCTTAACCCGTGCGTCAACGCATTGGTCGCGATCGGCATGCTGGTATGCTTGTCAGCAAGCGACGGATTCTCCTTGAGCATCTTCTCTTTCCACAGCTTGCGCAGCTCCGGCTTGCCTGCCGGCGGCGCATACGGGTAGATATCCTTCGGGTTGTAGGCCGACAGCGTCTCCTGGATAACGTCCAGGTGCATCGGGATGCCGCCTTCCGTCGCGATGCCAATCGTCGCATTGAATTGCTTCGCCTTGCTCCCCGCTTCTGCGGATTGGCTTAATATGCCTTCCTTCGGGAAATAGATCTGGCGGCCGAGGCGCGAAAGCATGGCGTGAATGTTCGGGTTGTCTCTTTGAATCGTGTCATTCAATTGCTGAGCCAGTGGGTTCATTTCGTCCATCCTTCCAACATCATTCTAACTTGATTTTTCCTATTATATCATCAAATTTCCGCTTTCGTCACGGGGGTGGAGCGAAGATGTCCAAATCAAAACGACAGATCCGCGGTCGGCATGATTGTGTTCAGGAAGCGATTTGTAGTAGAATAGTGCAAATGATAACAGGCGTTGAATGAGGTGCCGTATATTTACTACGATAGAGAATTCCCGAATGGAATCCGGGAAGGAGGGAGGAACCATCCGTGTTGAACGCCGAACCGAACCGATATGTTATTAAGCCAGCCTGCGCGAAGATTACATGTGAGCCGAACTGGAAATGGCATAAGCGCGAGAAGGCGATGCCGAATTATGATCTCTTTTATGTATGGAACGGAGAAGGAGAACTGCAGTTGAATGATGTATCGTATCATCTCAGCAAAGGCAGCTGCTTCCTCTTCCGGCCAGGCGACAATACGGTCGCTTCCCACAATGCCCAGAAGCCGCTGACGCTGACGTATATCCATTTTGACGTGGAAGATCCTGTCGACGAGATACCCGAACCATATCGTATTCTGGAGGAGACCGTCGATTTTGAGCATCTGCTGGCCCGTTACGTCCGCTTGTTCCTGTCCCGATCCTATGGGGCGGAGGAAGAGGCGAAGCTGGTCCTCAAGCAGCTGATGATTCATCTGCTCCGCATCGATCGCGAAGGAACCGGAGAACGGAAGACAAGCTATCATCTGTCCGAGGCGATTCATGAGATTGCCAACTATATCCGGCAAAATCCGGGAGCCAGTCACCGCATTCAGGATTTGGCGCAGCGCGCCCAATTGTCGCCGCGTTATTTCTCGGTCAAATTCAAAGAGCTGATCGGTACCTCAGTGCAAACCTATATTATCCGCTCCCGTATTGAACGGGCGGAGCATCTGCTGCACCATGCGGGGATGAATGTAACGGAAGTCGCGGATGCGCTTGGATACCGGGATATCTTTTTTTTCAGCAGACAGTTCAAGCAGTACACCGGGCGAAGCCCTTCCGAAATACGTTGACGGAATAGAAAAAAGGCCGCTTATCGTGAACGTTCCTCTGTTCTTCGATAAGCGACCTTGATTCGGTTGCGGGGATATCAAGCTTCCCCTGTTCGCGGACGGGTCGGTACGGCTTGAAGCCGGCCCAAGCCTTCTCCCATCTTCACGACGGATTCGAGAGCCAAATCGCTCCGCGGCTCAAATGTGCCGTTCTCCATCAATAGAACAACGGTCGATCCAAATGCGAAATAGGCGAGTTCCTGCCCCCGCTCGTATGCGGGAAGCGGCGCTCCGTCTGTATAGTGGATGCTGCTTACGTTCAGCGCTCCGACCTTCACGACCGCCACTTCACCATGCGCATGGCGAAGATACGTAATCAACCGCTCGTTGCGGCTCAGTACGCGGGGCATGTGGCGCAGTCCGAAGTCATTCACCGGATATACCCGGCCCGGCACGTGCTCGCTCTCTACCAGCTTCCCGGTGACCGGCGAATGAATGCGATGATAGTCAGTAGGGCTTAGATAGAGCACGAAATAGTAGCCATGCATGTATTTCTGCTGGTAAGGCGAACGGTGCAGCAGTTCATCCAACGTGTAATCTTGCCCCTTGACGTTGAGAATCGTGCCTTGCTGGATCGGACCCATTCCGGTAATCAATGCGTCCACCGGGCTAAGCAAAATATCGTCGCCGGCGGCAAGCGGCCTCATCCCCGGCTTCAGGCGGCGGGTGAAGAATTCGTTCAGCGTTCGGTATTCAGACATCGGCTTCTCCGCCTCGTCTACTTGTATGTTATAGGCCTTGGCAAAGGAAGGAATCCATCGCCGGCTCCATCCCGAGCTTGCCGCACGGCCGGCTGTACGCGATACCCATTTGCGCGAGGACAATTCGGTCAGCAGGCGCATCCATCGTTTCTTCATGATTGTTCATCACCTAGTGGCAGGTGCCATTTCTCCCGGGAGCGGGACAGGCGTCCTGTATATTTGTATTCCGCAGAAGAGAGCGCAAACCGCTCTTCTGTGGACTATCTTGACACAGAATGCCTGTTTTTTCAATATGATAATCCATACGCCGCCGCCTGGCTAACTCTGCAGGAAAGAGGCCCCGTAAGCGATGGGATTGAAGTAGGTGGCCTCCCAAATGTCGTACAGTCCGGCTTCGCGGAAGCTGTAGCGTTGGTCGCGCCCGTTGCATTCAATGAATAACGGCTTGCCGTCGGACGTCAACCCGATATCGAGTCCGACATCAGCCATATGGCTCAAGCTGTGGGAAAGCCGATTCACGATATGAAGAGAGAATGCGCTGACGCGCTCCACCACCTCCGCGACGGAGCAATGCGGTAAAGCGGCGGCAACAAGCTCTTCGAGCCGATGAACCGTCCCTCCCTGCGCAACGTTGGTAACGAAGGTATGCTGAGGCGCGACCCGGCCGACGATTCCGGTGATTTGCCACTCTCTGCTTCCGTCGCGTTGAACAGAGACCCGCAAATCAAAGGGACGATCGTGGTACCGGGCGAGTGGAAGCAGCTCCTGCACAAGATAGGGAGTCCGCCGCAGTTGGGCAAGCACGAATCGCGGCAGCCTGCCGCCCGGGAGATTCGCCTTCCTCCACTTTCTCGCTCCGCCGGCTGTTCGTCTGGAATAGACAATGGTCCAGCCGGTGCTGCTGCGTTCCAGCTTCATAATGCCGCGTCCGACACTGTTGTTGTCCGGCTTCAGCACGACAGCGCCGCAGTTGTCCATCATCGCCGCGACGGTGCCCTTCCGGGCAGGCGCAGTAACCGGCAAATGAGGCACGAGCGCGGGATCTTGCTGGAGCAGAACGTGGAGCTTCCATTTTCCGTATCGATTCACCTGATTGAAAATAACCGTGCCGCGGTTCACCATCGACTGGACTCGTGCATGCGCTCCGGAACGGAAATAGATAGCCCGGTTATGAATGACGGACGGGACGGGAATGCGCCGTCTCGCGTAGCCCGTACCGTCTCTTATATAGGCAACGGCCTCCATCTTCCTCACATTCACATCTTCCACGCGCATGAAGCAGGGAATAACGCCGTGGCGCCTCCCGGCTTCCTCGTAGAAGGCAATGGCTTCATGCCCTGTCTTGTTCCGCAGCAATCCCCGCAACATGTTCGAATTGAACAGGATGCCGATGCGGTTGTCTGCCATGGAAGCACCTCCTCTGAACTACTGGTCCACTGACTCTCTCTCGCTGCTGTATTGTATGAACGCCCCTTGGGACGCGCATGGACGAGTGCAGACGGATGTTAGTCCAAATTACGGCTCCAGCTTGACCGGTGTCGTCTGGCAGACCTGTCCTGCCGCAAGCCGGCATGTCCGGCAAGGCAATTAGAAAGGAGAAAGCTTTATGCACAAGGTTGCAATCCTAACGCCAGGATCCTATCCTTATCCGTCAGGTTCCAGCAGTTCGGTGGAGCGAGTCGTCGAGAATGTCGCTGGTCTCGTGTCGTCCCGTGCGGACATTCGCGTGTACGGCCGGAGATGGCCGGGGCAGGCTGAGTCGGAATCGGTGCGCGGCGTCAAAGTCGAACGGGTCGGACCGGTTTCCTTGCGGTTTTATGTGTATGAAGCGATGCGGCGCATAGCTCAGTTCCAGCCCGATATTATCCAGATTGAGAACCGGCCCCGATACATTCCGCTAATGAAGCGGCATTTTCCGCACGCGCACATCTGGCTGCAGCTTCATTCCACCACCTTTATGCACAGACAGGCGATCTCGCCAGCCGGGCTTCGGCGGGCGCTGTCTGCTGCCGACCAGATATTTGTGAACAGCCGCTATTTGGAAAGGCGGGTGACACGGGCATATCCTGGATGCAGGGAGAAGACGGCCATCAATTTGCTAGGCGTGGACGTCGAGCGCTTCCCGTCACGCTGGACAGAAGAAGGGATCCAACGTTATACGGAAGGGAAACGGGCCCGCGGATGGGAAGGGCGGGACATTGTTCTGTATGTCGGTCGCCTCATCCCGCAAAAAGGCGTCTGGGAGCTGCTGCAGGCTGTACCGCGCGTCATCCGCGAGCATCCGCGGGCGCTGTTCGTCATTGTCGGGGGCGCTTCTTACGGATTGAACCGGAAGACGGCGTACGTGCGCCGCCTGGAACGGTTCGCGAGCAAGTACCCGCATCATATTCGGATGGTCCCTTTTGTCCCGCATGAGGAAGTTCCGGCTTGGTACGCGCTGGCCGATCTTCTTGCCGTCCCGTCGCTTCGCCGGGAAGCGTTCGGTCTGGTCAATCTGGAGGCGATGGCTTCAGGAGTCCCGGTCGTGGCATCCAGGGTAGGAGGAATTCAGGAGGTCGTCCGGGACGGAGAGACCGGGCTGCTCGTCCCGCCGTACCGTCTGCCTGTCCGGTTGGCCTCGGCCCTTGTCCGGCTGCTTCGGGATCGGGAAGCGCTGCGGCAGATGGGAGAGACCGCTGACCGGCATGTACGCAGCACGTTCACCTGGAAGCAGACGGCGGAGCGCTGGGCCAGCTTCATTGACGGCCTCGGCTGATTCAAGCCTTGCCCGTGGAATCGCTGTGTGTGTTGTCCGCTCCTAGTCATGTCAATCCCTCAATATAGGCGAGTGACGATATGAGCCTATAACGCATATGATGCTCTATATGTTGGGCATAGAACGGAAAGGAGAGAGCACATGAAAAGGAAAAATGAAAAGCGGACAACCAAGGGACAGAAGCCAATAAAGAAATCGTCCAGAAAGCCGCTATACTTTGTCGACAATCCGAACCAGTCGGAGTTATCGCTGCTGGACCGTCTTAGTTCAACGAAGAAGCCGCCGGAAGATTCCCCAAAAGCAAGCGTCAATGCGCTGGCTGCCCTTGAAGCCATAGAGCCGGAGCAGGAGAATTCGATGCCGCCGATCACGGCAGTATCCGAGCGAGACCCTGACGACGGGATCGGGGAGGAGTTGGAAGCAATGACGGAGGCGGCAGAGGCCAAAGAGGAACCGCTGCCTCCCGAGAACCCGACCGCTGCGGTTGAGCCGGAAGAAGTCGAAGGGGCAGATGATCTTATACCGCCGGGAAGGCCAACGTCCCGTCAAGCAGGGAGCAGCCGCCGCAATGAGCGAACTGCGAAGCGGCATGCTGGTACGGAACGTTCCCGATCAGGAGAAGAGGAACGTCCATCGCCTAAGGAAAGCAAAGAAGATCATCCGACCTATACGTCGGCATTCAACATGCCGGGGACGTTGCCGACTGGACCTGCAGCGCGCGATGCTGCCGCACGGCCAGGCTCGGACGAACCGGCCGCACCGACTCCCCCGCCGGCTGCTCAGCCTGAAGTCAATGCCGCCGATGCCCGCAAGGCGAAGGAGAAGCTGCTGGCAGAGAAGCGGAGTTCGGCACGATCGACCGCCTTTATCTATACCGATGATATCGCGGATGAAGCGGTGACGGAGGAGAAGCTGGCCGCCTATTCGATCAGCGGATCGAAGCTGCGGCGCGAGAGCATTGGCACCGACATGCTGATTGACTATGCCGTTACATCCTTGAAAATTGCGGAGGAGGCGGTAACTGGCTCTAAAATTGCTCCCAACTCGATCGCCGGGGAGCATTTAATCCGCAACGCCGTGTCCGGCGGCAAGCTTCGCGACCGCTCGGTTACGGGGGAGAAAATTAAGGACGGCAGCATCACTTCCGAGAAGCTGGCGGACAAAACGATCGATTCGTCCAAGATCGCGGAAGGATCGATTCAAGCGAAGCATCTGAGCGAGCTGCTGATTTCGGGCAATCTGATTCAAGATCAAGCGATTACCGCGGAGAAAATCCGCAGCGGTGCCATTCGCACGGAAAATCTGGCGAACGAATCGGTTGACGCCTCCAAGCTGGCGCCTGAGTCGGTTACGAACTCCAAGCTGCGCGCCGGGGCGATTACCGGCGACAAGCTGGCGCCAGGGAGCATCGACGCCCGTCATTTCAGCGAAGGGGCTGTTGAAGGCCGTGCTATCGGAATGCAGGCGGTGGAGGGCCGCCATATCGGCCCCGGGCAGATCGACAGCACTCATATCGCGCTCGGCACGCTCTCCGGAGCGATGCTTGAAGCGAAGAGCATCACCAGCGAGCCGCTAGCTGACGAGGCGGTGCAATCCCGTCATCTGGCAGAAGATAGTATTCGCGAGGGGCATATCGGCCCAGGACAGATCAGCGGCCGCCATCTGGCCGACAGAGTCATTACCACCGCCAAGCTGGCGGATCAATCCGTCAGCACGATGAAGCTTGTCGAACACGCGGTCACCTCCTCCAAGCTGGCGGATCAAAGCGTGCTGTCGACGAAGCTGGCGGATGAAGCGGTCCGTTCCCGGCACCTCGGCAAGCAATCGGTCGACGGGCAGCATTTGGCCCTTCAGGCCGTAGAGTCCCTTCACATCGCTGAGGAGGCCGTCAATGAGATACACATCGCCGCCGGTGCTGTAAATGGAATTCATCTTATGCCGGAAGCGGTTCATGGCGCGCATCTTGCCGATGAAGCGGTGGAAAGCCGGCATGTAGGCTACCAGGCGATCGAGAGCCGGCATCTTGGCGATGAAGCGGTAACCACCGCCAAGTTGGCTCCGGCCGCCGTATCGTCCGATCAACTGGCGGATGAAGCGGTTATAGCCCGGAAGCTGGGTGCTGCCAGCGTCACGCCGGAGAAGCTGGCCTATGCCAGTGTGCAGCAGCATCATTTGGCGGAAGGAGCGGTTGGCCCGGAAGCGATCGGCCCGCATGCGGTGCAGGAGGAGCATATTGCCATTGGAGCGATCCGGTCGGGACATATTTATCCGCAGTCTATCCAGTCTACCGAGCTGGCTCCGGAGGCCGTCACGAGCGAGAAGCTGTCGGTGAATGCCGTCTGTGAGCGCCATATCGGAACGGGAGTCATCTATTCCCATCATCTGGCCGACCATATTATTACATCTTTGAAATTGTCTCCGGAGAGCGTATCGACCGATAAACTAAGCGATTTGTCCGTCACGACCGCCAAGCTGACGAACGGTAGCGTAACCGCAGACAAACTGGCGGAGAACAGCGTGACAACTGCACATCTCGTCGCTGGAGCCGTCACGTCCGACACTCTGGCTGACGAGAGCGTCCAGGCGCAGCATCTCGCACCGAATTCGGTAGGGGCGGGGCAACTGCAGCCGGATTCGGTCTCAGGGGCGACGATTCAAGAATCAGCGATTCGCGCGGAGCATGTGCATCCCGGCAGCATCGGCTCGGTTCAGCTTGATGCAGCCAGCGTAGGCAGCGAGCACGTGATTGAGGGAACCATTCACGCCCAGCATATCGCAGGCGGGAGCATCGGGTCCGAGCATCTCGTCGATGCGGCCGTTACAGGAGATAAATTGGCAGATGACAGCGTCGGGGCCCGGAATCTCCAAGCGGCAAGTGTAGATACCGATCATCTGGCGGAGGAAGCCGTCACCGGTTTGAAGCTGGCTCCCGGTTCGATCGGCTCTCACCATGTACGGGAAGGAGCGATCCGGTCCGTCCATCTGGCATCGCATTCTGTCGGCGAGGATCAGCTTCAGCCGAAATCGATATCTTCAGGAATGCTGCAGGAGGACAGCATAACTGCGGCCAGTATCGCTCCCCAGTCTATCACGGAGAAGCATGTGGCGCTGGAAGCGATATCCGGCAAGCATCTGCAAGCAGAATCGATTCAGGGGTACCATTTGCGCAAAGGAACGATTACGATGGCGCATTTGGGCTCCGATGTGCTCTCCAGCGATATTATCCCGGAGGGCAGTCTGGCCGGGAGCAAGCTTCAACCTCGGGCCGTGACGAGCGGACATATGGCGGATGCCGCCATCCAAGCCAGCCATCTGGCCGACGATGCGGTTCACTCCCGCCATATTGCGGTTCAAGCGATCCGTGCGGAGCATCTTTCCGCCAGCTCGGTGTCCGGCGAGCATCTTGCTTCCGACTCGGTCGGCGGCGAGGCGATAGCGGAAGGCGCTGTCAGCAGCGGCCATCTCTCGGCAGGCGCGGTGCAAAGCCAGCATGTCGCTTCCGGAGCGATTCAAGCAGAGCATTTGCAGAAGAACGCGATTACAGGCGAGCATATCCGGCAGACAGCGATCGGCAGTCATCATTTGCAGCCGGGATTGATTGACAGCCAGCATCTCCAGCCCGGCGTGATTGTATCCGCTCATTTAAGCGAAGGGGCTGTGCTTCCGCATCATTTGCGGGAGCAGACAATCGGAGAGCAGCATCTGCAGGCCGCAAGCATCCGTGCGGATATGCTTCAGGATGGTGCCGTGACGGAACGGAGCCTGAGTGACGGCTGTGTGACGAGCGGCAAGCTGGACGTGGGCAGCATCGCGCGTGAGCATGTGCAACCGGGAGCTATTGGCAGCACGGAGCTGGCAGGCGGCACGGTTCATTCGTCCCATGTGCAGCATGGTGCCATTGGCAGCGCCCATATTGAGACAAATGCGATCGGAAGCGAGCAATTGGCAGAAGGAACGGTCGGCTTGTCGCATCTGAATGAAGAAGTAATGGAACTGTTAACCTCGGCGACAACGCCGAAGCCGGCGGAGGCCGTTGTGATTGAGGAAGAATCGATCGCAACGGAGATGCTGCATTCCGGGGCCGTTACGGCAGAGAAGCTGGCTCAACAGAGTGTCGGATCGATTCATCTGCAGGAGCAGGCGATCAATTCCTCGCATTTGGAGGAAGCGGCGGTGGAGGGGCGGCATATCCGCCCGCAAGCAATCACCAGTGAGCATATCGGCACGGGTGCCGTCCAGTCCGAGCAAATCGCGAGCGGAGCCGTGCTTGGCAGCCATCTGGCTGCAGGCGAAGTAACGGGGCACCATATTGCCGAAGGGCAGGTAGCCGGCCAGCATATGGGAGCGGGCGTAGTCACCGGCCATCATATCGCTAAGGGCGAAGTAGCCGGTTGGCATATTGGTTCGGGTGAAGTAAAAGGCCGCCATATCGCCGAAGGCGAAGTAGCGGGATCGCATATCGGAGCGGGCGTAGTCACCGGCCATCATATCGCTGAAGGCGAGGTAGCCGGCGAGCATATCGGGGCTGGGCAAGTTACCGGCCGTCATATCGCCGAGGGCGAGGTAGCCGGTCATCATATCGGAGCGGCTGAAGTCACAGGCCGTCATATCGCGGAAGGCGAGGTAGCCGGCGATCATATCGGAGCAGGAGAAGTCAGAGGCATCCATATCGGAACGGGCGAAGTTACCGGCCGTCATATCGCTGAAGGCGAGATAGCCGGTGATCATATCGGAGCAGGAGAAGTCACCGGCCGTCATATCGCCGAGGGTGAAGTAGCCGGTCACCATATCGGAACGGGTGAAGTCAGAGGCCGTCATATCGCCGAAGGCGAGGTAGCGGGTCGCCATATCGGAACGGGGGAAGTTACCGGCCGCAACATCGCTGAAGGCGAGGTAGCCGGCGAGCATATCAGAGCAGGAGAAGTGACCGGCCGTCATATCGCCGAGGGTGAAGTAGCCGGTCGCCATATCGGCACGAGTGAAGTCAGAGGCAGCCATATCGCCGAAGGCGAGGTAGCGGGCTATCATATCGGAGAAGGAGAAGTCACAGGCCGTCATATCGCTGAAGGCGAGGTAAGTGGCTATCATATCGGAGCGGGCGAAATCACCGGCCGCCATATCGTGGAAGGAGAAGTAGCCGGTCATCATATTGGAACAGAGGAAGTCACCGGCCGTCACATCGCCGAGGGCCAGGTAGCCGGCCGTCATATCGGGGCAGGAGAAGTCACCGGCCGTCATATCGCAGAAGGCGAGGTAGCCGGTGAGCATATCGGAGCAGGTGAAGTCACCGGCCGTCATATCGCCGAAGGCGAGGTAGCTGGTGATCATATCGGAGCAGGAGAGGTCACAGGCCATCATATCGGCGAGGGCGAGGTATCTGGCCGTCATATCGGAGCAGGAGAAGTAACGGGCCGTCATATCGCCGAGGGCGAGGTATCAGGATGGCATATCGGTGCCGGCGAAATAACGGACCGCCATATCGCTGAAGGCGAAGTCGCGGGTTATCATATTGGCAAGGGCGAAATAGCCGGTGAGCATATCGGGGCCGGAGAAGTAAAAGGCCGCCATATCGCCGAGGGCGAAGTAGGAGGCCAGCATATTGGAACGGGAGAAGTAAAAGGCCGTCATATCGGCGAGGGCCAGGTAACGGGCTTTCATATCGGAACGGGCCAACTCACCGGCCGTCATATCGCCGAGGGCGAGATCGCGGACTATCATATCGGAGCAGGGAAAGTCACCGGCCGTCATATCGCTGAAGGCGAGATAGCAAGTGAGCATATCGGAGCAGGCAAAGTTACCGGCCGTCATCTCGCTGAGGGTGAGGTAGCGGGTCGTCATATCGGAGCAGGTGAAGTCACCGGCCATCATATCGCCGAGGTTGAGATAGCCGGCCGTCATATCGGAGCGGGCGAAATCACCGGCTGTCATATCGCCGAGGGCGAAGTAGCAGGCCATCATATCGGAGCAGGAGAAGTCACCGGCCGTCATATCGCCGAGGGCGAAGTAGCAGGCCATCATATCGGAACGGGCGAACTCACAGGTCGCCATATCGCCGAAGGCGAGGTTGGAGGGCATCATATCGGAGAGGCAGAAATAACGGGCCGCCATATCGCCGAGAGTGAGGTAGCGAGTCGTCATATCGGAGCAGGAGAAGTCACCGGCCGTCATATCGCCGAGGGCGAAGTAACGGGCCATCATATCGGAACGGGCGAACTCACAGGTCGCCATATCGCCGAAGGCGAGGTTGGAGGGCATCATATCGGAGAGGCAGAAATAATGGGCCGCCATATCGCCGAGAGTGAGGTAGCGAGTCGTCATATCGGAACGGGAGAAGTCACCGGCCGCCATATCGCCGAGGGCGAGGTAGCGGGCTATCATATCGGAACGGACGAAATCACTGGTCGTCATATAGCCGAAGGCGAGATAGCGGACCATCATATCGGAGCAGGGAAAGTCACCGGCCGTCATATCGCCGAAAGTGAGGTAGCGGGTCGTCATATCGGAACGGGAGAAGTCACCGGTCGTCATATCGCCGAGGGCGAGGTAGCGGGCTATCATATCGGAGAGGCAG
Organism: Paenibacillus dendritiformis; assembly: GCF_945605565.1. Classification (NCBI taxonomy): domain Bacteria; kingdom Bacillati; phylum Bacillota; class Bacilli; order Caryophanales; family Paenibacillaceae; genus Paenibacillus; species Paenibacillus dendritiformis. The sequence goes on from NZ_OX216966.1 coordinate 2,286,797, forward strand.
AAATAACGGGCCGCCATATCGGCGAATGCGAGATTCTGGGCCATCATCTTGGAGCAGGAGAAGTCACCGGCCGCCACATTGCTGAAGGCGAGGTCGTGGGCCATCATATCGGAACGGGCCAAGTAACGGACCGTCATATCGGTGAGGGTCAGATCACCGCTCATCATATCGGTTCGGAAGAAGTGAATGGCCGCCATATTGCCAAAGGTGAGGTAGGCAGTCATCATATCAGAACGGGCGGAGTAACGGGCCGTCATATCGGAGAAGGAGCGGTCGCTGACCATCACATCGGTTCGGGGGAAGTGACCGGCCGCCATATCGGCGAAGGCGAGGTAGCGGGCCGTCACATTGGTTCGGGTGAAGTAACGGGCCATCATATCGGCGAAGGCGAGGTAGCGGGCCGTCACATTGGTTCGGGTGAAGTAACGGGCCATCATATCGGTGAAGGCGAAGTAGCCGGCCGCCACATTGGTTCGGGTGAAGTAACGGGCCATCATATCGGTGAAGGCGAGGTAGCCGGCCGCCATATTGGTTCGGGTGAAGTAACGGGCCATCATATCGGCGAAGGCGAGGTAGCGGGCCGTCATATTGGTTGGGGCGAAGTAACGGGCCATCATATCGGCGAAGGCGAGGTAGCCGGCCGCCATATCGGAACGGGCGAAGTAACGGGCCGCCATATCGGCGAAGGCGAGGTCACCGCCCAACATATCGGTTCGGGTGAAGTAACGGGCCGCCATATCAGCGAAGGCGAGGTGACCGCCCAACATATCGGTTCGGGTGAAGTAACGGGCCGCCATATCAGCGAAGGAGAAGTAGCCGGCCAACATATCGGGGCAGGCGAAGTAACGGGCCGCCATATCGGCGAGGGTGAGGTTAGAGGCCAGCATATCGGAGAGGCAGAAATAACGGGCCGCCATATTGCCGAGAGTGAGGTAGCGCGTCGTCATATCGGAACGGGCGAAATCACCGGCCGTCATATCGCCGAGGGCGAGGTAGCGGGCTATCATATCGGAACGGGCGAAATCACCGGCCGTCATATTGCCGAGGGCGAGGTAGCGGCCTATCATATCGGAACGGGCGAACTCACAGGTCGCCATATCGCCGAAGGTGAGGTTGGGGGCCAGCATATCGGAGAGGCAGAAATAACGGGCCGCCATATTGCCGAGAGTGAGGTAGCGGGTCGTCATATCGGAACTAGCGAAATCACCGGTCGTCATATCGCCGAGGACGAGGTAGCGGGCTATCATATCGGATCGGGTCAACTCACAGCTCGCCATATCGCCGAAGGCGAGGTTAGGGGCCAGCATATCGGAGAGGCAGAAATAACGGGCCGCCATATTGCCGAGAGTGAGGTAGCGGGTCGTCATATCGGAACTAGCGAAATCACCGGTCGTCATATCGCCGAGGACGAGGTAGCGGGCTATCATATCGGATCGGGTCAACTCACAGCTCGCCATATCGCCGAAGGCGAGGTTAGGGGCCAGCATATCGGAGAGGCAGAAATAACGGGCCGCCATATTGCCGAGAGTGAGGTAGCGCGTCGTCATATCGGAACGGGCGAAATCACCGGCCGTCATATTGCCGAGGGCGAGGTAGCGGCCTATCATATCGGAACGGGCGAACTCACAGGTCGCCATATCGCCGAAGGCGAGGTTGGGGGCCAGCATATCGGAGAGGCAGAAATAATGGGCCGCCATATTGCCGAGAGTGAGGTAGCGGGTCGTCATATCGGAACTAGCGAAATCACCGGCCGTCATATCGCCGAGGGCGAGGTAGCGGGCTATCATATCGGAACGGGCGAACTCACAGGTCGCCATATCGCCGAAGGCGAGGTTAGGGGCCAGCATATCGGAGAGGCAGAAATAATGGGCCGCCATATTGCCGAGAGTGAGGTAGCGGGTCGTCATATCGGAACGGGCGAAATCACCGGCCGTCATATTGCCGAGGGCGAGGTAGCGGCCTATCATATCGGAACGGGCGAACTCACAGGTCGCCATATCGCCGAAGGTGAGGTTGGGGGCCAGCATATCGGAGAGGCAGAAATAATGGGCCGCCATATTGCCGAGAGTGAGGTAGCGCGTCGTCATATCGGAACGGGCGAAATCACCGGCCGTCATATCGCTGAGGGCGAGGTAGCGGGCTATCATATCGGAACGGGCGAAATCACCGGCCGCCATATTGCCGAGAGTGAGGTAGCGGGTCGTCATATCGGAACGGGTGAACTCACAGGTCGCCATATCGCCGAAGGCGAGGTTGGGGGCCAGCATATCGGAGAGGCAGAAATAATGGGCCGCCATATTGCCGAGAGTGAGGTAACGCGTCGTCATATCGGAACGGGCGAAATCACCGGCCGTCATATCGGCGAAGGAGCGGTAGCCGGCCAGCACATTGGAGAGGCAGAAATAACGGGGCGCCATATCGCGGAATGCGAGATTATGGGCCACCATCTTGGAGCAGGAGAAGTTACCGGCCGCCACATTGCTGAAGGTGAAGTAGGGGGCCATCATATCGGAACAGGCGAAGTAACGGACCGTCATATCGGTGAAGGTCAGGTCACCGCTCATCATATCGGTTCGGAAGAAGTGAATGGCCGCCATATTGCCAAAGGTGAGGTAGGCGGTCATCATATCAGAACGGGCGGAGTAACGGGCCGTCATATCGGCGAAGGAGCGGTCGCTGACCATCATATCGGTTCGGGCGAAGTGACCGGCCGTCATATCGCCGAGGGCGAGGTAGTCGGCCGTCACATTGGTTCGGGCGAAGTAACTGGCCGTCATATCGCCGAAGGCGAGGTAGCCGGCCATCATATCGGAGCAGGAGAAGTCACCGGCCGCCACATTGCTGAAGGTGAAGTAGTGGGCCATCATATCGGAGCAGGCGAAGTAAAGGGCCGCCATATCGGCGAAGGAGCGGTCGCTGACCATCATATCGGTTCGGGCGAAGTGACCGGTCGCCATATCGGCGAAGGCGAGGTAGCCGGTCATCATATCGGAGCAGGAGAAGTCACCGGCCGCCACATTGCTGAAGGTGAAGTAGTGGGCCATCATATCGGAGCAGGAGAAGTCACCGGCCGCCACATTGCTGAAGGTGAAGTAGTGGGCCATCATATCGGAACAGGAGAAGTCACCAGCCGTCATATCGGTGAAGGTCAGGTCACCGCTCATCATATCGGTTCGGAAGAAGTGAATGGCCGCCATATCGCCAAAGGTGAGGTAGGCGGTCAGCATATCAGAACGGGCGAGGTAACGGGCAGTCATATCGCCGAAGGCGTAGTAGCCGGCCAACATATCGGAGCAGGCGAAGTAAAGGGCCGCCATATCGGCGAAGGTGAGGTCACCGCCCAACATATCGGTTCGGGCGAAGTAACGGGCCGTCATATCGGCGAGGGCGAGGTAGCCGGCCGTCATATTGGTTCAGGCGAAGTAAAGGGCCGCCATATCGGCGAAGGTGAGGTCACCGCCCAACATATCGGTTCGGGCGAGGTAACGGGCAGTCATATCGCCGAAGGCGTAGTAGCCGGCCAACATATCGGAGCAGGCGAAGTAACGAGCCGCCATATCGGGGAAGGCGAGGTCACCGGCCAGCATATCGGAGCAGGTGAAATAACGAGCCGCCATATTGGCGAAAGAGAAGTCACTGGCCAACATATCGCAGCGGGGAGCATCCGGGCCGAGCACCTGGAAGAGGAAGTCTTAAATTCGATTGTGCTCCAGCCCGGAACGGTTACACCGGAATCCTGTTCCTTCGTCCCAGTTCGAACCTCGATGCCGCGCGCCGGAGCGCTGCAGCAATTCGGGATGAGCGCATTTCTGCTTCAGGGGGCGACAGACCGGGTAGACGTTCGCATTGCCTTCGATGAGCCGTTCCCGAATAATCAATATGTTCTTGTCGCGATGACCAACCACCCGGAATGCCATGCGGTGCTGAAATCGCAAGCAACGCACAGCGCCGTTCTGGAAATACACCGCAAAGATCCGCAGTCACAGCCTTTCGGCTGCGTATCCTGGATTGCGATCGGCTAGCTTGCGGCCGATACGCCGGTGAAGCAAGGAAGCCGCCAGATGCCAACTGGCGGCTTTTTACACATCTGAGGCGATCCGTCGGGTTATGGAAGAAAGCGGGCCGAATGTGTACATGAGCCGTTGCACTCTGGACTATGCCTCATACAATGGGATGTAAATACATGTGCAATTTGCCCGGGAGGGAGACGTGCAATGGCTCATTCCAAAAGATATCGTTCTGCGCGAACACGTACCCGCCGGCAGGTACGACGATATCGAATCCATAGTTCTTCCGATCCCTTTGTGTCGGTCATCATCCCGGTTTTGAATGAACGGCGGACATTGGCTCGTGTCATTGAACGGGCGGCACAGGTGCATCCGGCCACTGAGGTCATTGTTGTAGCGAACGGAACGACCGACGGCTCAGACCGCATCGCGGCAGAGATGGGAGCCCGCGTTCTTCGTTATGCGATCCCGCTTGGCCACGATAAGGGCAGAGCCGTTGGAGCCGAGGCCGCGGCGGGACGCATTCTGCTGTTCATCGACGCCGATATGGTGCTGTCTGCTGCAGATTTGCGCCCGTTCATACATGCGGTGAACAATGGCGTTGATGTCGCTCTCAATAATTATCAGGGGCCTGTCCGGAAGCATGATGTACACGGAGTTGTCCTGGCAAAGCACGCATTGAATGCCATGCTGTCCCGGCAGGATCTGGGGGGAGCCTCCATGACTGCCGTTCCGCATGCATTGAGCCGTCGGGCGCTTGCTCTGATCGGTGCGGACGCGCTGTCCGTCCCCCCGCTTGCGCATACGATGGCCGTCGTATACGGGCTGGATATCCGCGCAGTGCACACGATTAATGTCGGGCGCATGAATCGGATACGTGTTCGGGGGCTGCGCGAGGATCCGCTGGAGCCGTTGATATGCCAAGATCATTTGCAAGCGATACGCTGGCTGATGGAACAGCGGGGCCCTCGGGGCGGCCACTCGGATTTGACCAGACAACGGGAGCGGGTGACATGATGCCATGAGAAGGAAACGATCCTTCCGCAGAACAAAGAACGTTATCCGGGGGCTTCGCAGATCATCACGTCGCCGCCAGTCGAGCCGGGGAAGAAGAAGAGGCTACCGCCGCCTGCGGGCTGGCCGCATGACAAGACGCAGCCGGCTCCGGCAACGCGGACATAAGCAGCTTCCGCATAGGAAGCGCCAGCTGCATGAGCCGCAGACAAGAGGAGCGTGGCGCCATGCTGCACAGGATGCGGGAAGGCGGCATGGCGACGAATATGCCGCATTGGGCGGACAGGAAACGTACAAGGACATCGTCCGCTTCATGCAAAGCCGGTTCACCGAGTTCCTCGCGCCATATCGGCTTGCTCCCTTATCCTACTCGCAAATCAGAGAGTTGGCGGAAGCGTACAGAGCTGGATTTACGAGAGGAAGGTATCAGAACGGGAGGGAAGCCGTACTGATTCCGACCACAAGGCCGATCGATGCAATCGTGTGCGCCCAAAATGAAGAAGATAGCATCGCAGGAGTGTTGAAGGAGCTCGGACGCCTGCCGCTGTCGCGCACCATCGTCGTGGTGAACGGCTCCTCGGATGGGAGCTTGCAGGCGGTGCATGAAGCTTCGGAGGACGCCTGCATCGTTCACTACCCGGAAGCGCTTGGCCATGACGTTGGCCGCGCTATCGGGGCGACTCTGTCTCAAGCGGAGATTCTGTTGTTCGTGGATGCCGATATCCCGATTGCCGCTGAGGAGCTCGGCGCTTTTATATGGGCATGCGACAATGGCATCGATGTGGCGCTCAACGACATCAGTCCGTTCCTGGGACCCTTCTTCAACCGTGATGGAATTACGCACTGCAAGGAGTGGCTGAACCGCAGTCTGGGCCGCGCCGACTTGCATGCCAATTCACTGACCGCTGTCCCTCATGCCATTACCCGCCACGCGCTGGAGACCGTAGGCGTGCAGAATTTGATCGTTCCTCCCAAATTCCAGACGCTTGCCTTGGCCCGGGGCTTGCGCACGGAAGCGGTGCATGCGGTCGACGTTATCGGAAGGAATCGGATACGCCGCACGAACGTAGGCGCATTGAATCCGGTTGCCGAGCTTATCATCGGGGATCATGTGGAGGCATTTCATTCCCTGTGGGAGGAAAATGCATCATTTTTCAGCGAGACGCACCAACGTGAGCAGATTGCCGAGAGGAGGAACGGAGGATGATATCCATCTTCCGCCCGACAGGTGACGCATTAGGAATGTTTTTGTGTAAGCCATACCGCTCACAGAGCGGCTTTACTAACTTGGCTAGAAGGAGGGAATCGAGTGAAAGGAATTATTTTGGCGGGAGGCACAGGCACCCGTCTATATCCGTTGACGAAGCTGATGAATAAGCATTTGCTGCCCGTTGGCCGGCATCCGATGGTCAGCTATGGCATCGAACGTCTGCGTGCGGCGGGCATTACGGATATTATTATGGTTATTGGGAAAATGTCAGCATCTTTGTTTACCGGCTATTTCGGGAGCGGGCAGTCCTGCGGCGTTCATCTGACCTTTGCCATCCAGGAGGAAGCAGGCGGCATCGCCCAAGCACTCTCGCTGGCGAAGCCGTATATTGCTCCTGGCGAGAAATTCGTCGTACTGCTCGGCGATAATTTGTTCCGCGACGATCTGGCTCCATATGTAGCGGCATTCGGCGATCAGAGGCCAGGCGAAGCACGCGTTCTGCTGCGGAAAGTGCCCGACCCGGAGCGATATGGAGTGCCTGTCTTCGACAGCGCCGATCGGAAGCGGATAGTCCGTATTGAAGAGAAGCCCGAGCATCCGTCGTCTTCGTATTGCGTAACAGGCATTTATATGTATGATACCGATGTCTTTCATCATATTGAGGCAATTGTACCATCCGAGCGCGGGGAATTGGAGATTACGGATGTCAACAACCGGTACGCGGCCGCAGGCAAGCTGCACTACGATGTGCTTCGATCATGGTGGACGGATGCGGGAACGTTCGAGTCGCTGCATGAAGCAGCTCATGAGTTGAAGGAGGTTGAGTTATGAACCGGCTTCTCGTAACCGGAGGCATGGGGTTCATTGGCAGTAACTTCATTCTCTATATGCTGGCCCGTCGCCCGGAAATCCACATTACGAATCTGGATGCGCTCACTTATGCAGGCAATCCGGATAATTTGCAGCATATTGCCGATAGCGGAGCCTACCGCTTCGTACGGGCTGATATAACGGATGCGGGGGCTGTGGAACAGATTATGGAGGAGGGAGCATTCGATGCGATCGTGCACTTTGCAGCCGAATCCCATGTCGACCGCAGCATTGCGGATCCGGAGTCATTCGTCCGCACGAATGTGCTGGGCACGTTCCGATTGCTGGAATCGGCACGGCGCCACAGCATTTCCCGCTTTATTCACGTGTCGACCGACGAAGTGTACGGGACGTTAGGATCGACCGGCTTTTTTACGGAAGACTCCCCGCTCATGCCGAACAGCCCCTATTCTGCCAGCAAGGCCGGATCGGATATGTTGGCACGTTCGTATGCCCGCACGTATGGCCTGCCTGTCATTATTACCCGCTGCTCGAACAATTACGGTCCGCGCCAATTTCCGGAGAAGCTTATCCCTACAATTATTACGCAAGCGATTCAAGATCGGCCGATTCCCGTATATGGGGACGGTTCCCATGTGCGAGACTGGCTCTACGTCGATGATCATTGCGCAGCGATTGACGCAGCGCTGCGGCATGGGCAGCCTGGCGAGGTCTATAATATCGGCGGCCACCAGGAGCGCACGAATCTGGAGGTTGTCCGGATGGTGCTGAATCAGTTGGGGAAGCCGGAGTCGCTGATTGCCTTCGTTGCTGATCGCCCGGGTCATGATCTGCGTTATGCGATCGATCCCGGCAAGACCGAACGCGAGCTCGGCTGGACTCCGAGCGTAAGCTTGTCCGAAGGAATGAAGCAGACGATATCCTGGTATGTGAACAACCGCGCATGGTGGGAACGTGTCCTGTCCGGGGCGTATTTGCACGGTAGATAGTCTGATCCCGAAGCCGCCTCGCCATCATCGCCATGCAGATGAAGCCAGGAAGGGAGGAGACACGTATGGCAAAAATTACGGTTCGCCGCCGGCGCGCTTCCTTTGTACGGAAGATGCGGGCTAGCCGTAAGGGACGCCTGTCCCGCAGAGCAGGACGTCTGTATCGCAAGCGGCAGCAGGCGCTCGGGGAGAGGGCGGCACGGGAGATGAAGCGCAAGCATCGGCCTGCTGCTGAGCCGGCTGCCAGCACGAAGCAGGAGACGCCGCCTGACGTGGAGACCGAACGGCGGCTCAGTTATGAGGACGGGTTCCGCAAAGGAAAGTATGAGGGAGGAGAACGCATCGTGGCCCGGCTCCTACCCGTCATGACCCTGCTTCCGGATATGTCGGTGGAGCAGGTCATCTCTTTGGGAGTGGAGCAGGTCCGCCATTTGCTGAAGCCGCTGATGGGAGTGGCGGAAGTGTTCCAGGAGCTGGAGACGGCACTGCAGGAGAGGACCCCGTGCTCGCTCGTGCGGCTGGGCGACGGCGAACTGTTGGCATTGGCGCACGATACCGTGCTGAGCGCGGAATTAGTCCGGAGAGAGGGCGCCTTCCTCGAATATTCAGGCATGAGTATTCCGGATCACGTCCACCGGGATCAATTGGCGGAGGCCGTACGGAGAGCATCGATCATCGGCGTTCCGGTTGCCCCGGAGCCGAACTTCCAGGGGCTGCTGTCCCCCGTCTTTCAAGCGCACGGCATCGAAATCGCGCCACGGCGGTTTACTTTTTCTACCATTAACTATTCGTTGGCTGAGGAAGGCTACTTGCTTCGGATGATCCAAGGCCGGCGTGCGCTCGTCATCGGCAATATGGCCCATTCGCTTGCCACGGCTCTTGCAGGCAAAGGAGCTGTCATCGCTGGCGCGATCTCCCCGGTTAAAGGCATCCATGACATTCCTGCCGTTCTGCAGGAGGCCGCCGAGCATGATTATGATTTGGCCGTTGTCGCTGCAGGCATTCCTGCAGTCATCCTGGTTCAGCGCCTTGCCGAACAGTTCGGCAAGGTCGCCATTGATTTCGGACATTTGGCGAATCGCATAGTAAACGGCAATATCCAATTATCTTAACTCGAATGAAGGAGGTGCGCCGAGATGCCACGAATGCGTTCCCGCCGCAACATTCGCCGTGTGCGCGCAGGCAAGCGGCGCGTCCCCGCATCTTCCATGCGGGCTGCATCCGGACGGAGCAGACAACAACGATACGATCGGGGTTATGCCTGCGGCTATGCGGAAGGATTGCGTGTCGGGCAGGCCCAATACGAAGTTCCCTTCGATGGCACGAGCATCATCATCCCGACGTATAACAAGGCCGAACTGTTAGAGCAGTGTATTGCCAGCATTGAGGCCCATACGCCCATCCCCCATGAAATCATCGTCGTCGACAACGCCTCGACAGACGGCACCACTGCCTATCTCCTCCGGAATACCGGGAAGCTTCGCTTCCATATCCATGAGCATAACCGCGGCTTCGCTGGAGCAGTCAATACGGGGCTGATGATGGCGAAGGGGCGTACGATCTGCATACTGAACAACGATATTCTCGTAACTCCGAACTGGCTCAAGAACCTTCTTAACTGCCTTCAGAGCGATGACACTATCGGAATGGTCGGGCCGGTGACGAATTTCATCAGCGGAGAACAGCAGATTGAAGTTCCTTATCACAGCATTAAGGATATGTATTCGTTCGCAGCGGCACATAATGTGCCGAATGCGGGAAAATGGCAAGGAACGGATCGGATTGTCGGGTTTTGCCTCGTATTCCGCCGGGAACTGTTCGAGACGACCGGCTATTTCGACGAAGGCTTCGAGATTGGCAATTTCGAAGATGAAGATTATGTGCTGCGCGTGCGCCTGAATGGACGCAAGCTCGTGGTTGCTCGGGATACGTTCATCCATCATTACGGCAGCGTAACGATGAGGGAGCTCGGGGACCAGTTTTTGGACATCAATGAAAAAAACGCGGCATTTTTCCGTGCCAAATGGGGAAATTCATTCAACTTGGTGCAGCGCGCGAGAGAAGCGAGCAGGGGCTCGAACCTTACCCGCTGCCATGATTTCTACCCGACGCATGTAGCGGTTACCGGATTGACAGATACGGTGTATTGGGTCGAGCACGGTACGAAATATCCGCTTGTCGGTCATATCGGCGTTCCGATCGTATCCGTCCCGCAAATCGATCTGCGGGGCTGGCCGACAGGGCCAGCCATGGATGCGGGGACTGCCCGCGACAAGTGGCATCGACAATCCGAGCCGAACGGGGTTATCGCAGACGGGGCCGTCTTCGCGACCGAAGCAGGAAAATGGTACCAGCGTCAAGGAGAGGAATACCGCGAAATCATCAGCGAGCATGCCCTTCGCAGATGGCAGCTGGAGAATCGGGTCCAGCCGCGAACGGATAAAGAGAGACGCGAATTGAAAGAGGGGCTTCCGATCATTCCAGCGCCGGTTATTGCCTCCTTTCACTTGTAAACTTTGACCGCCTCGATGAGGCCGGCCGCAGAAATGGCTGGGTTGAGGGCAGTTTTGGGCGTATGGCCCGTATACGCTCGCCTGTGGCCCGCATATGTTAAGACAAGGAAGCGGAGTTAACACCTGTGCGCGATCCGTTATTTTGCCGGGGAGGAAGAAGCATGCATAACGTCGTGGACGAAATTATTATCCATATGTCCCATACGCATCAGCATATGGCCCGCGTTCTGGACGCGGAACGTCAGGTTGCGGTCCGGATGGCACAGCTCATTCACGCCCTGCCGGACGTTAACCCCGATTTTGCCGGCCTGAGCGGACTGAAGGAGCAATCCGCTGCGTTAACGAAAAATATCGTCGCTTACTTGAACGGAATCGCGGAGCTGGAAGAGGCATTGGCCGAGCAGCTTGAACATGTTATCAAAGAATTGAACGACGATGGCGAAGAATGAATCGATAGGGGGGAGACGGGTTGAGCAGAGAGCGCTCCTATCATCTTATATTGGATGCCATAGCCAAGATGCAGTGGAACGTCGCCATGATTTTGGAAGCCAAAGCGGTGGAAGCAGAAAAAACGCGAAATTGGATGCTAAATCATTTGACGGAGACCGCTTTTGTCAACCATAAAGAGCAAATCAGCGATCCGTTGGAGATTCATAACCAAGTTGTTGAAGTCCTTGACGGATTGACCAAAATCCAGCTCAGTCTCGCCCGGAACATGAAAGTCGTCCTTGACCGGGGAGAATCGGGTTCGATGGGAGACGGACTAGGAGACGGATCTTTCAGCGGAGAATATGATTTGGGGAGATAAACGGTCATGATGCATAGATCGCAGGAGGATGAAGTCAAGCTTGAAATGATCCAGGCCATCGTCCGCAGCCAGTCTGCTCTGGCCCGGATGTTGGAGCACCTTGCGGATGTGACCGAGCATGCGGAAGGCTCCGTCAAAGGAATTAAAGAGGATATCCGGCTGCTGTCGAACTATCAGCTGGCGCTATGCGGCATGATCACCGGCTGGCGTTCCCGTCACAAGACAACCGGAACTCCTGCAACGCCCTGGTTCAATCCAGCTTATTTCGACAGAGCCGTACTTGACCCGAGGAGTACAGGAGAGTGAATCAATTGAAAAAGCGTTCACCTACACCGAAACTGGGGCGCAAGACCGTACGCAGCGGCCCCATTCGCGCCCGCAAAGGGGCGCGGCGCGAGGGAGTGAGCCGGCGTCTGTCCCGGCGTTCCCGCAAGCTGCAGAAACGCGGGCTGCGAATCGCCCGCCGGAGGAGGAGAAGAGGCTCTCCTCAAGCCTATAAGAAGGGCTATGACGAATCTTATCAAGCAGGATTCAATGCCGGCTTTGCCAAAGGCTTCGAGGACGGTCACCAGTTGGCCTATTCCGAACATGCCGGTTAAGGCTTATGAACAGTCAGATGCACGCCGCAAGCGGCGGACGCTGGCTGTTTTTTGTCTGTCCGGAAGCCCTTTTTGACCATGGATGGATAACCGTCCATGATGCACCTGACGGAGCGGCATATGATGAATGGATGCTAGACCATGCAGCATTTGCGAGGCCGTGTCTACCGGATCGTGGCATGCCAACGAGAAACGAATGTAAAAAAGGAGCGATTCCATGCGTACCTCACGCTCACGAAGGCAGCAAGCCCGAATTCATATGAATCATCAATTCCGATACAACGCCCTTCATCAAGGACGCATCGCAGGGTTCAATGAAGGATTCCAGGAAGGTTATTTACGCGGACGGGCGGATGTCATTATGAAGACGCCGAGGGAGCCGATACCGATGCGGCCGCTCCATATCTGCTATGTGACAACCGGCAAAGGGTATCCTTATGTCCCGATGGATGAAGGCATGCGTAACACATGGAAGGAGTTGGTCGCAAAAGTGTCGGTCTGCGGGCCGCGGGATGGCGTTGCCGCCGTCGCCGGCCAACAGCGGCCCGATTTGGTTTTTGCCCTGGACGGCATGGACCTTCCGGTGGAGCAAGTCGATGCCGTGCGGGCGCTGGGGATTCGCACCGCTCTATGGATTACGGATGATCCCTATTACACCGATATAATGAGCTCCATAGTGACGCATTATGACTATGTTTTCACTCTGGAAGCGAACACCGTCCAGTATTACCGTTCGCTTGGGGCGAACGTGCACTTTTTGCCGTTTGGCGTCTATCATGGCCATTTCCGGCCTCTTCGCAGCCCAGCCAAGGTGCGAAGGGGGATCAGCTTCATCGGATCCGCCTATTGGAACCGGATTCGGATGATAGAGCCGATTCTGCCTGAACTGATGAAGCGAGGCTTGATCCTGACCGGCTTATGGTGGGAACGGCTGCCTCAATATCCTCAATACGCCCATCAGATCGAACTGAACCGCTGGATGGATCCGTACGAGACGTCGGAGGCGTACAACGGCAGCAAGATTGTCATTAATTTGCACCGCGACCATGACGAGTCGATCAACCAGAACCGGGTCAATATTACGGCCGATTCCCCGAACCCGCGCACTTTCGAAATCTGTGCCTGCGGAACGCTGCAGCTGACGGACGTTCGTTCGGATATCTCCCAATTCTATACTCCCGGCGAGGAAATAGAGACCTATTCTTCCCCGGAAGAGATGCTGGCCAAGATCGACTATTATTTAGGCCATGAACAAGAACGGCGGGACATCGCGCTCCGCGCTTTGGCCCGGACGATGCGCGAACATACGTATGCGCACCGTTTGAACCAGGTGCTGGCTACCATATTCGGGTAGAGCGGCACAATCTCAGGACGGCGTCATCCTATGCCATTCCACTGCATCTGGAGGTGAAGGCTTACGTACCTCTTACGAGGAACGGGCCACGAAAATGAGACCGACTATGATGTTATTTTCGCATATGTGCAACCAAGATTATATTACCGGGGCGGAGAAGCATCTTCTTTTTCTCGCTCATGAGTTAAGCATCTGGTATGAATGCATTATCATCGTGCCGCAGGAAGGTCGATTATCGGCTCTGGCCAGGGCTGCCGGCATTCGAAGCGAGATTATGCCCTGCCCGCTCATGTACTCTCTCATCCGGCCGGACGCCGATCTCCCGGAGGAGTGGGAGCGTTGGAAGCGGGCTCCCGAATTCGAGGCCATCGTCGAGCTGCTGAGGCATATGCAGCCCGACATCGTCTTGACGAATACGGCGATCCACCCGCTTCCGGCCGCCGCAGCCGCATCGCTGGGAATTCCAGCCCTGTGGGTCATCAATGAGACCATCGCCGACACTCCGCACACTTCCCTCGCGGCGGCGCTTATCAGCTCGCATGCCGATGGCATTATCGGTACATCGGAAACGACGCTTCAACCGATCCGCCCTGCGGCGGCCCCAATCTATTTGCTGCCTCCATCCTGGCACCCGAACTCGCTTCAGATCCGATCCTGGCCCCACTTCCGCCGCAGCAAAAGAAAAGAACTGGGGATAGCGGCGGGACATGTGCTGATTGGATATATAGCGGCTGCCATCTATCCCGAAAAAGGGCTGGACCATTTTGTCCGAATGGCGCTTCAAGTAGCCAATCAGAGGCCGTTCGCCCGCTTCGTCATCATCGGAGAGCCGACGGATCACGGTTATTATGACGCCTGTCTCGGGATGATTGCGAATTCTCCTTACGCCGATCGGTTCCGGGTCATTCGCTTCGAGGCGTCGGTGCAGCATGTGTACCCGGCGATGGATATTGTCGTGGTGCCCAGCTTGCTTCCGGAAGGCTTTGGATTAACGGCGCTGGAAGGAATGATATTCGGTAAGGCGGTGATTACGTACGCGTCAGGCGGATTGGCCGAAATACAAGCGGCGACGAGGAACTCTGCTTACTCGATAGAGACCGGGAACGTGGGGAGACTGGCACAGGCCGTTGTTGATGCGACCCGCAGCCCTTTGGTATGGAAAAAGGCGGGCATTCGCAACCGGAAGAACGCTGCCCGGGTGTATGGGCATACCGTGTTCCGTGATCGGCTGAAGAAGTTGCTGGTTAGCCATGTCCTTCACCATCGGCCAAAATACCAAGTCATCCAAGGGGATGCTCCCGATGTGTTCGTCGCCGATTCGGATAGCGGAACGTACCGCCGCGTTGCTCCCGGCATGCCGGAATATGAATCACTGCTGCCCCAGGCACGGCGGATTCCCGCCGACATCCTGTACGGCGTCATTTCTTCCGAAGGCTCGCCGGGCGACAAACTGCGGCGTCCCTTGTCCCGTCACCCTCATCTGCGCGGCAGGCGGAGGACGAAGCGGGGCCGGCGCCATTCGCCCCGGGCCATACGATCCGGCAGGAGGAAGAGAACGGGGCTCCATCGTTCCCGGATACGCCGAAGCAAGCGTCTTCGAAAAAAATGATGTTCGTTCACAAAATAGACATATTATTTTAAGTTTCGTTTCATTTCCGTTTAATCTTGCTTTAGATATCGCGGCTTATGATCGGGAGAGAGACTGCGGCGCGCCGCCGGCAGGCGGTGCGTCCGTTATCGTAAATGAAACGGGAGGTCTACGATGTTAGAAGTGAACAACGTCAGCAAATGGTATGACGACCGCCGGGGCGTGGAGGATCTTCAATTCGCCATCGAGCAGGGCGAGATAGTCGGCTTCCTGGGGCCCAACGGGGCAGGCAAGACGACGACGATGCGCATGATTACCGGGTATTTGAACCCGACTCGCGGGAGCATCTCGATCGGCGGCTTGACGATGGCGGAGCACGGCGCCCAGGCAAGAAGCAAGATCGGCTACTTGCCCGAGACGCCGCCCCTCTACCCTGACATGTCGGTGAAGGCGTATTTATCGTTTATCGCCGATCTGCGGGGAGTCCCTGTACGGGAGCAGAAGCAGCGCATCGCGGAAATGCTGGACAAGCTGGGGCTGCGAGGAAGAGAAAAGCAGATCATTCGCAGTCTGTCCAAAGGGTACAAGCAGCGGCTCGGCTTGGCGCAAGCGATTATGCATAAGCCTGATCTGCTCGTGCTGGACGAGCCGACGTCCGGGCTGGACCCGAACCAGATTATCGAGATACGCGAGCTGATCCGCGAATTGGGAGAGCAGCATACCGTTCTGCTCAGCACTCATATTTTGCCTGAGGTGAATACGTTGTGCAATCGGGTCCTTATCATCCATCAGGGACGTCTTGTGTTGGATGAACGGCAGGACCGGCTTGGGTTAGTGATGGGCCAGACCTCCTCGCTGCAGCTGGAAGTGAAGGGACGGGAGTCCGAGATCATTTCCATTTTGACAGCCCTTCCCGAGGTAGCGTCCGTCGATGTCCTTGCTGAGGCCGAAGAGCCTGGAGCCGGAATCGGGACGGATCAGGAGAGAGAGACTGACGATGAAGAGACTGAATCCCGTGCCGGCGCATTCTCTGTCAGCCCAGGCGCGGAGGCGGGAGCAGAATCCGGGATCACGGCGGAACAGGCGGGCGCGGATGAAGCTGGCGTCGTTCCAGAAGCAGGGGAAGAGCAGACCGGAGCGGCGCAGCCGGATTCCGGCGCCCAGATCGTTGCGCTTCGGGTCATTCCGGCGGAACAGTCGGATGCACGGGAGTCTATTTTTTTCGCACTTGCGAAGGCGGGTTATCCGATTCTCGAGATGAAGCGGGATGGTACCAGCCTCGAGGACGTGTTTATTCGGCTTACGACCGAGGAGGAGGTGCAAGATGCGTAGATTTCGAGCGATCTTTCGCAAGGAGCTGCAAGCTTATTTCACCTCGCCTGCCTCTTATGCGGCGTTTGCAGTCTATGTGCTGATTTCCAGCATGATGTTTTATTTGAATTTCGTGATGTTCCAGCCTAGTATCATCGATTTCCGTCTCGTCTCGGGCAACGCGGTATTCATGTATGTGTTCGTCATTCCGCTGTTGACGATGCGGCTGCTGGCGGACGAATTCCGCCAAGGCACGGATGAGCTGCTGTTGACCTCACCGGCCCGGCTGAGCCACATCGTGCTCGGCAAATATGCGGCGGCGCTTGTCGTCATGGTGCTGCTGGTCTGTCTCAGCCTGCTGTACCCGCTTATCATGTCGTTCTTCGGCCCGCTGGATTGGCCGGTGCTGCTTACTTCCGTTCTCGGGATGCTGATGTTAAGCGCAACGATGGCTGCCGTCGGCTTGTTCGCGTCCAGTCTGTCGCAGCACCAGATGGTGGCGGCGATAGCGGGCGTGGTCATGCTCCTTGCCTTCTGGCTGCTCGATATGCCCGCATCCACCTCCCCGGAATGGGGAAGCTGGCTTGCGCCATTTGCGATGAATCTTCGTCTGGAGTCATTCATGAAGGGTGTGATCAGCGCGGCGGACATACTCTTTTTTGTGACGCTGTCCGCCGTATTTATCGTGCTGAGTATTCAAGTGTTGGACAGAAAGCGGTGGAGGTAACATGAAGATGAAAACATGGCTGCGTCGTGGCAATGCGGCAATGATCTCGGCCGCGGTAGTAGGGATTTTCGTGCTGATTACTTATATATTCCAATCCTTCTCGGGATGGCAGTGGGACGTGACGAAGAACAAATCCTTCACGCTGTCGGAGCAGACGTTATCGGCGTTGGCTTCCATCGAGAAGCCAATCGCTATCAAGCTGTTCACGACCCCGAACGATGATGAAGTGCTGGTTCGGGAGGTTGCCGACATGGCAGAGGAATATGCGAAGCGCAACCGGAATATTTCATTCAAGCGGTATGATCTGCTGAAGGAGCCTTCGCTTGCGGAGCAGTACAAGCTGACGGCAAGCTCGATCGTATTCGAGCAGGGAACCCAGCGGAAAACGGTTGGCTTATTTGAAATGTTCCAGGCCGGGCAGGGGTATTCGTATCAGTTCAGCGGTGAAGAAAAAATGACACAGGCGCTGCGAAGCCTGGCGTCAGATAAAAAATCAAAGGCTTACGTTCTTAGCGGCCACCAGGAATTGCCGCTGGCGCAAATGAATGTGCTCCGGACAAGCTTGGGAGAAGATAATGTGGAGCTTGAGGAGCTGAACCTGCTGCAGAAGGGCAGCGTGCCGGAGGATGCCGATCTTGTTATGCTAATCGGTATGAAGCAGGATGTGAGCGATAAGGAAGCGGAACTGCTGCAGAAGTATGTGGAAGGCAAAGGAAAGCTGTACATTGCGCTTGGGTTCGATGAAAAGATGGCCACAGAATGGCCGAATATTCATGGGCTGCTGAAGTCTCTCGGCGTCGAAAGCACGAACTCGGTCGCCGTGGAGCCGTCCGAAGGCTTGCTGTACGATCCGTTCACGATTATGCCTGATTATAACGAGCACGAGATGACAGACAAGCTTATTCAGTACCGGATGATGATGACCTTGTCGTTAAGCATTCCGCTGAAGATTAGCGAGAATGATACGTATGAAGCGCAAGAAATATTGCACACGACGGAACAAGCGTATGGTGAGACGGATATCCCGCGCTTGGTTCAAGAAGGAAGCGAACGGGATGACAAGGATATCGCAGGTCCCCTGACACTCGGAGCGGTCGTCCAGTCGAAGGATGGGCAGCCGAAAGCTGTCGTCATCGGCGGTTCCAGCTTTATGGCGGATGCTTATATTTATACCCAGGGCAATCGGGACTTCGCGTTGAACAGCATCCACTGGCTGGAGGAGAATCAGGATCAGGTTACAATCCGGCCGCGCGAGAAGGCCGCCTACCAGCTTGCGTATTTGACCCCGGCTCAGGGAAAAACGATTTTGTGGGTGACCGTCATCGGATTCCCGGCCGTGCTGCTCTTTATTGGAGCGGGACTGTGGTGGAGAAGGAGACATGCGTCATGAAAAAGCTGATGCCGGCCGCTCTGCTGGTTATTGTGTTCGGCATACTGTATTGGTATGCATCGTCCAACCATTTCTTTATCGAGTCGGACAAGGAAGCGGAAGTCGCGCCTGCCCTCGTGAAGGCGGAAGCGGAACAAGTGGACGCCATTGAATTGGATACCGATGGCAAGCCGTTGAAGCTGGTTAAGGTGAAGGATGATTGGAAGGTGCAGGGAAATGAGGATTATCCGGTAAGCTCTTATGCGGTTACCGATTGGATTACGACGTTTACCGGCGTGGCGGGGCAAGCCGTGGTCGAAGAGGAGGCGGCGGATATGGCCAAATATGGCCTTGATCATCCCGCTGCCGTGTACTCCATTCGTGAAGGCGGGAATGTTCACCGGATTGAAGTCGGAGGGAACACTCCGGTTCCCGGAACGGTCTACGCCCGGACAGATGGTACGAAGACGGTCTATCAAGTAGCCGAATCCGGCTTGTCGGGCCTCAAGCGCTCTGCCTTTGATTTTGCCCGGAAGGAACCGTTGACATTTGCGTTAGAGGAAGTCCGGGAATTCAAGTGGTCATGGGATGGACAGTCCTATGATCTGAAAAAGCAGCCCACAAAGGAAAATTCGGCTGATAAAGCGGAGAATTGGAGCTTGAACGGCGGGAAAGTTACGCAAGAGAAAGCGTCCTCGCTTATCAATGCCTTCCGCTTCCTGATGATTGATCGCGAGCCGGAACGGGCTGACGCCCTGTCGGGATCCGGAGCGAAGCAGGACTGGTCGCTGACGATTACGCTGCAGCCGAAAGCCATTGACCCGGGACAGCCGCAAGAAAAAGCGGTAACGAAGCGATATGGCGGTTACATGAAGAAGGAGCATATGTGGATCATCCCGGATGGTGAGGGATGGGCCTATCCGGTCGATGAATCCTCCTTCCATGAAGCGGTTCAGACATGGCAGGATGACGAGAAGCAGGATGAACCTGAATCCAATCAAAAGTAAAATGAGACACGGCTCCCGTTCGCGGGAAGCCGTGTCTTCTTGTTGCTCTCATTACAATTCAGGCCAACGAAGCAGAAGCGCCGCTTGAGAGAAGCCTCCTCCGAAGCCGTACAGGAGCGTCATGTCGCCGGGCTTCAGCTTCCCTTCGGCCAAGGCAAGGGAGATGGCCAGCGGAATGCTTGCCGCCGATGTATTGCCATAATAGGTCACGCTCGTTAATGTCCGTTCCATTGGAATGCCGCTTCGTTCACTAATCGCTTCAATCATTCGGAGATTGGCGCTATGCGGAATGAACCAGTCCACTGCATCCGCATTCATTTGAAGCAGGGAGAGGATGTTCCCGACGCCGACAGGGATTTGCTGCAGCGCCCATTTATATAGTACGCGGCCGTTCTGCACCAATTTGCCATCTTCCCGGAGTTCCACTTCTCCAATCCGGTCGGCGGTGGCGCGACGGTATAAGACCGCCTCCGTATCCCCCGTCGTGGCCGATAAGGAGGCCATAAAGCTGTCTCTTCGCTCATCCGCCTCGAGCAGCATCGCTCCGGCGCCATCGCCGAACAGTATGCAGGTGCTGCGATCGGTGTAGTCTACGGTCCGGCTCAACACTTCTGTTCCGATAACGAGGACGCGCTGATGCATGCCTGCCTCGATTAAGCCAATCCCCACCTGAAGTCCGCTGACGAAGCCTGCGCAGGCATTGGAAATATCGAGAGCCAGCGCATCACGCATTCCGAGCCGAGCCTGGACAAGAGCCGCCGTATTCGGGAAAAAAGCATCCGGAGTGGACGTGGCAACCAATACCGCATCCACCTGCCGCAAGTCAATTCCGTGACGCTCCGCCAGATCATTGGCGGCCTTCACCGCCAGATCGGAGGCGTAGACGCCCGGATCGGCGATCCGGCGTTCCTTCATTCCGGTACGGGTAACGATCCATTCATCATTCGTGTCCACCATCGCGGCCAGATCATCATTGGTCAATCGACGCTCGGGGACAAAGGAGCCAAAAGCGGTAATGCGGGCTTTCGTATGCAAACGTGTTATTGGCATAAGTTTCCCTCCGGTATGCTAATATTAGTACCTGGTACTAAATAATAATGCTCCGATGTACCGTTGTCAACGAAAAGGTATGTCGGCAATCCAGGCGGTCCTATAAATGAAGCGCTCCTGCCTTGCTGCGGAAAATTGCAAAGGGGAGAAAGGAGTGGCAGGGGCGGTAAAACCTATCGGCATAACATCCCGGCCTCGGCGCATGCTAAGTGTGGTGATAATCCAATTGAAATCATCTACACAAGGAGGAAAAGCGATGCGTAAAAAGATGGTCCTGCTCACGTTGGCAGCGGCAATGGTCCTGTCCATGGGGTTGACGGGCTGCGCGACGAATCCCGATAACGTGACAACGAGAGGCGCCCAAAACAACATGCGTACCCGTACCGCTCAGGACGGAATCTATCCGCTCGGCATGAACCCGAATTTGGATACGAACGCGAACAGATATAACGGCGACCGCTACGGAACACGAGGCAATGGAGTAGACGGAGTTCGCGGTTATGGCGTTGACGGTATCGGAACTCGCGGCACGACTCGCGGGAATGGTCTCGATGGTTTCGGTACTCGCGGCACGACTCGTGGAACCGGCATGAACGGGCTTGGCCGGAATGGATTCGGAATCAACGACGACCTGACCGGCTTGGGCACGAATGGCAACCGCTTTGGCATGAATGGGTTAGGCACGAATGGCAACGGCTTTGGCATGAATGGGTTAGGCACGAATGGCAACGGCTTTGGCATGAATGGGTTAGGCACGAATGGCAACCGCTTTGGCATGAATGGCTATGGCACATACGGCTATGGAATGAATGGCCTGAATGGCTTTGGGACTTACGGTACCGGAAATTATGGCATGAACAACTTCACGGGTTTTGGCGTTGACGGCAACCGGCTGAACGGTAACGGAACAGGCTATGGCAACGCGCATTCCATGACGAATATGCAGATGAGCAAAAAAATTGCCGACAAGATCGCCCGAATGAAAGGCGTGAAAACGGCAAACGTAATGCTTACCAATAATAACGCCTACGTTGCGGTAACAACCGATACGCAAGGTAACGCCAAAGGAACGACACGCGGCAACGGCATGAACAAAAGCATGGGACGCGCAGGCGGTACCGGTAATCTGGATGCCCGCTCCAAGAGCCATGCACTCAATAACAGCGCGGATATGAGCGCCAATGGAGTATCTTCGGATCTGAAGGGACGAATCGCCCAAATCGTCAAAAAAGATGCGCCACAATGCGATCAAGTATACGTGTCAGCCAACCCTGACTTCGTCCAACGGATGAATCAGTTCATGAAGAGCTCGAGAGAGGGCCGTCCGTTATCCGGATTTGCTAATGAATTCCAAGAAATGGTTTATCGTATCTTCCCGACACAAGAATATGGAACCACGAGACAAATGACCAATACTCATCCGAGACGACTGAACAATATGGCTCCCGGGTTGAGATAACAACGGGAAGGAACCGCGTTCTGCGCTATTGGCAGACAGGCGCGGTCCTTTTCGCTACATACGATTTATCGTGCAGCATTTAGCCCGAATTTATGCAATAGTGACGGGGAGCGCAGAGGACAGGCCCATTTTTGAGAAGCACCGCACCAAGTTAGAATGCCCTTCATACTATAACTTTGACTGTATCCCTTAACCTTGTTAAATAACAAAAATTCGGGCAAGGAGGGGTGACACTTGAAGGGTAGCGATCACAAAAGCAAGTTCCTGTTGACGAACCGTGAACGCGAAGTCTTTGAATTGCTTGTTCAAGACAAAACGACCCGCGACATCGCGCAACTGCTGTTCATTAGCGAGAAGACCGTCCGAAACCACATCTCCAACGTCATGCAAAAATTAAATGTGAAAGGTCGGTCGCAAGCGGTTGTCGAACTGATCAAGCTTGGGGAGTTAAAAATCTGATGATAAGCCCATCGCCCTGACCATTGTAAACTTCTGCTCCTGCGGCAGACCCTTACCCAAGGACAGAAGTTCTTGAATGAGCAAGTCCTTACGGCTTGCATTCAATAGATCACAGCGTCGTCTGCCGGCTGCCCTTATACAGGGTCTGGCAGTTAGACGCTAATTTTTTTGCCATGTCCCGTAACGGAGAAGTTGTTCCTGGCATTCGGCGATTCTTACTAACTTCGGTTTGGAGTTTTCTTGAAGGCTATGATGAGTAAAATATCTGCAATGATTCAAAATCGGCTTTTAGTTTTGCCCTTAACATAAAATCGATGCCCAATATGCCGTCAAAGCCATACGGTTCTTGAATGGAACCTAGCTGTATAGGAAACGAAGTAAATTGAATAGTATCAATCTTTAGATTAGGAATAATTTGTTCGTAACATATTTCGCTTGTGCCGCCAATACCATACATTCTTTTAGCCTTACCGTTCATAAAATCAATCTGAATTCCGATTCGGGAAAGTAAATCCGTATCAAATACCGTTGCTGCACAGCCTGTGTCGAACAGAACATTCGTTAAATGGATGGATTTCTGATCTTGTTTCAAGGTCATAGAGACGATAGGCAGCCCATTTTGAATCTGAATCCTCATGATGGCCGCCTTATCCCCGAGAAAAATTCTTCAACGATTTCTACATCGGTCCGGCTGGTATGAAAGACATATAATTCACGCGACGGGTGCAGTTTGTGAAAATGTTTATAACCATTCCAAGCTTCCTGAGGGTTATCATAATCTTGAATTACCGCTAAATCTTCTAGATAGCGCATTTGATTATTTGAAGTAGCCTTAATCGCTTCGACCAAAACAAAGCGATCTGGAAGTGTTTCCGTAATTTCTCCCCATTTCATCAGCTTCACCTCACCCTTTAACTGCTTAGATTAAGTATACCATAATCAATGGGACGAATTGGAATGAGGGGAGAATCTGCGTAAAGACAGAGAAAGCCCATGCTGCAGGAGCACGGGCCTTGATCATAGCGTGAATGTGATGCGGGTTTAGGCTTGCTGCATATGGCTGCGGCCCTTGACCCAGACTTGCCGGATATTCAGATCGCGGTCGGTCCAGACGAGATCGGCTTGCTTGCCGACTTCGATGCTGCCGGTCACGTCATCGATGCGAAGCTGCTTCGCCGGATTGATGCTCGCGAGACGGGACGCTTCCACGAGGGACAGGCCTACCTGCTCGATGACGAAGCGGACGGCGCCGATCATCGTCAGCGTGCTGCCTGCCAGCGAATTGCCTTCCGTCAGCCGGGCCACTCCGTCCATTACAGTCACGGGAAGACCGCCCAGCTCGTAAGCTCCGTTCGGCATGCCCGCCGCGGACATCGCGTCGGTGATGAGCACAAGCTTGCCCGGCGCCTTGGAGCGGGCGAGCAGCTTGATGCATGCGGGATGCACGTGATGGCCGTCCGCAATGACTTCGGCCGTAATCCGATCGTCGGTGAGGACCGCACCGGCGACGCCCGGATTGCGGTGATGAACCGGGGACATCGCGTTGAACGTGTGCACCGCCTGGTTCAGGCCGGCATTGACCGCCTCGGTCACCTGCTCGAACGTCGCATCGGTATGGGCGGCCGCCACGTTGATGCCGTGAGCCCGCGACCAACGGATCGCTTCGATGGCTTGCTCCCGTTCCGGAGCGAGGCTCAACTGCTTCATGACTCCCGGATGGTTCTTATCCCATGCTTCCAGCCACTCGATTTGCGGATCGAGCATATAGGCTTCGTTCTGCGCCCCTTTGTACTTCGGATTGACGAACGGCCCTTCGAGATGGAGGCCCGCCAGCTGCGCATAGGGCATATCCTGCTTCATATAGGCGTCGACGGCAGCGACCACTTTGTCCAGCGCTTCGCGGGACTGGGTCATGGACGTGGCGAGCATCGCCGTCGTGCCATGCTCCATGTGGAAGCGCGTGATCGTATCGTAGGCTTCCGCTGTCGCGTCCATGAAGTCGGCGCCGAAGCCGCCGTGCACGTGCACATCGATGAACCCGGGCAGCACATACCCGCCTTCGGCATCGATGGCCTCGTCAAGCCATCCATGATCCTTGTCCGATAGTTGTTCTGGTGTGCCGATGAAGACGATGCGCCCTTCCTCAACGCGGATGACGCCATCCGCCAGGATGCCGTTCGGCGTTACGACGTGCGCCTGCTTCACCGTAAATGCTGACTTATTCATGGAAATGTTTTGCCGCCTCCTTGTCGAGTAATACGACGACGTTCGGGTGAGTCTGAAGAAGAGAAGCCGGAATATCCGTCGTAATCGGGCCGGTCAGCGCGCGGTGAACGATATCTGCCTTGTCCGCGCCGCGGACGACGAGCATGATCATCTTGGCCTTCAGGATGGATCCTACGCCCATCGTAATCGCCTGTGTAGGCACTTCGTCAATCGAGTTGAAAAAGCGTTTGTTCG
Source organism: Paenibacillus dendritiformis (assembly GCF_945605565.1). Classification (NCBI taxonomy): domain Bacteria; kingdom Bacillati; phylum Bacillota; class Bacilli; order Caryophanales; family Paenibacillaceae; genus Paenibacillus; species Paenibacillus dendritiformis. The sequence continues at coordinate 2,311,552 of NZ_OX216966.1, forward strand.
CCTGGCGCGTCTCTTCCTTAAGCGTGACGACATGGGTTCCGCTCTGCAGGTGGCGGTCCGGCTCGTTGAAACCGATGTGGCCGTTATGGCCCAGACCCAGCAGCTGCAGGTCGATGGAGGCGTCGAAGAGCATTTGGTCGTAGCGCTTGCTCTCTGCCTGCAGATCGGCTGCGTTGCCGTTGGGCACATGCGTATTCGCTTTATCAATGTCAATGTGATCAAATAATTGCTTGTTCATGAACGTGCGGTATGTCTCCGAATGATCGGCAGGCAGACCGACATATTCATCCAGATTGTACGAGGTGACCTGCTTGAAGCTGACATAACCTTTCCCGCAGAGCCGGATCAGCTCCTGGTAGATGCCGATTGGCGTGCTTCCCGTAGCGAGGCCGAGCACGGCATGAGGCTTCGTCTGCACGAGGCTCGCAATAATGCTGGCCCCGTTCTGGTTCAATTCTTCATTGGTCTCGAACGTCAAAATATTCATTGTGTTCGTGTTACCTCCCTTTAGCTTTGCGATACTTCCGTACCATGCGGTACGAGTGTTCCAGCATCGGAATACGCTCGTGGAACTGCTCACTCGTCATGCCCGCGAACAGGATATCGATGATATGCAGCTGCGCGATACGCGATGCCATATCCCCGCGCCGGATGCCCTCCTCCAACGAGGAAGCGAAAAGCCGGATGTCCGCCAGCGAGGCGAGACGGCTCGCTCCGACCTTCGTCAAGGAAATGGTGGTCGCTCCCTGCTCCTTCGCGCACAGCAGCGCCTCGATCGTCTCCGGCGTCTCGCCGGAATAGGAGATGGCGAAGGCGACATCCCCCGGTCCGAGCCGGGAAGCCGATGTAATCTGCATGTGCGGGTCGGAGAAGCAGGATGCCTGCTTGCCGATGCGAATGAGCTTCTGATAAAAATCCAACGCCACGATTCCGGAAGTGGCCATGCCGTAAAGATCGGTTTGCCGGGCGTGAAGAAGCGCATGCAGGGCCTGCTCCAACGTCTCCAGATCCAACAATCCGGTCGTATCGGAGATCGAGCGGATATGGTTGGTCTCGATAGCGGCTATGATGTCTGGCAGCGGGTTGCCTGCAATGATGTCTTGGTAGGTGAGCGGAACGCTCTGTTGGGCCAGGTCGGCAGCGAGCTTCGTCTTGAAATCGGGATATCCCCGGAAGAGGAGCGATTTGCAGAATCTCGTTACCGTCGCGGGCGAGGTGCCTGACTGTTCGGCCAGGTCCGTAATGCCCATCGTCACTACATTTCCCGGAAATTGCAAAATGTAATCGGCTACCTTTCGCTCCTGCGGGTGATATTCTTCGAATTTTTGCCGGATCGCCTGCAATATTGTGGACAAACCAATCATCCTTTTACGGTCAGATAGAATGAAAAAAATTTTGATAGATTCATGCTCTGACATGAAAATTATTTCACTATTATCATAGTCAATCGGCAAGGAGAATACAAGGCGAACGGTTGGAAATACACAAATATATCGGTTTTTGCTCGAATTCGTAATGGGGGTTCGGAAAAGGCGTTCCAACGCCCTAGCGAAAGAGGGGGTAAGAAAGAGCGGAAGACTCGATCTTCCGCTCGTGCGGCTGCCGGCGGGAGGGGCAGTTCCTCAGGATTCGGCGGACAGCTGGCGCTGATCCCGGAATTGGCGCGGGGACAAGCCCATCCGATTCTTGAAGGTGCGGTAGAAATAGGTGTAGCTCTGGAAGCCGCACATCTCGGCAATCTGCTCCAGCGGCATATAGCCGTGCAGTATTCGTTCGCAGGCGAGCGTAATCCGAACCTGGATCGCATAATCCATAATCGATTGCTGGAAGGTCTCCTTGAACACATGGGACGCCCGCGATACGCTCAGTTGAACCGAATCGGCTGCATCCTGAAGCGAGAACGGCTCGGTTGCATGCACTTCGACATATTGCTTGATGCTATGGGCAAGCTGCGCCGTCCGGTTCATGTTCAAGAAGGACGGATGCGTCCGTTCCGTCAGTGTCCGCCCCAGCATGCCGAAGAAGGCGAAGGTGAGATGCTTAACAATATCGTTCACCTTGATCGAGCCGAAGAGGCGCTGCTCCTGCATAATCTCGCGCCAGAGCGACAACAGATGGTCGTCGATGCCGATCGCAGACTTGCCGGGGCGCTCCTGCTTCGCCCACCATTGTTCGACCCAGGGACCGTTGAGAATCATATAATAATCCAGACTGTGCACTTTGCGAAGCGGATCGGATGCGTCCGGATTGCGGTAGCCAATCTTCAGATCATAATACTCGCCCGGGGCGAGCATCAGGAGATCGCCGGGCTTCAACTCCTGGTACCCTCCGTCCAGCCAGGCGTGGCCGCTGCCCTCCAGCTGGATCCGGACCAGGTAGTGCTTCAGATCGGGAATGACGAGCGTCATCGCTTTGCTGTGCCGGGCATGTCCGGCGAAGAGCAAGGAGATGTCCTGCCGCGGTTCACTGGACTGAGACATGTGAATCCCCCTATTTTCTATGTTGTCGTACACCTCGATTATAGCAGACAATAGCAAGATTGTTCATGTAAAAATGATATCCTTCATTCACAGCCCGGATGCAATGTGGCACAATGAATGAAGTCCGATGTAAACCTTTTCAGAGGAATGCTCGGCGAATACAAAAAGGCAGCCTGTCCAATATTGAATTTAAAAGAGGTGCTTGGTCCATGAAAATCGGAGTGCAGCTTTATACGGTGAGAGACGAGACCGCAAAGAACTTCATCGGCACGCTGGAAAAAATCGCGGAGATGGGCTACGAAGGTGTGGAATTTGCCGGCTATGGCGGATTGAAGGCGCAAGAACTGGCGGACGCACTCAAGCGTCTGAATCTTGCTGCCGCAGGTTCCCATGTCAGCATCGAGCAGCTTGTCGATCATCTCGACGAGCAGATCGAGATGAACACGGCGATCGGCAACCGGTACATTGCGTGCCCGGGGATTCAGGAATCGCGCTACAACTCTCTCGAAGCGCTGCTGCATACGGCAGAGCAGCTGGCGAATGCATCCGACCGGCTCGCTGAGCATGGAATTAAGCTTGGCTATCATAACCATGATTTCGAATTTACGAGAAAACTCGGAGACGATACGGTATTCGATACATTGTTCCGGTTAGTTCCCGCAGAGAAGCTTTTCACCGAGCTCGATGTTTGCTGGGTGCAGTATGCCGGGTACGATCCGCTTAGCGTCATTGCAAGCTACAAGGGACGAATTCCGTTGGTCCACTACAAAGATCTGCGGCGCGATGAGCAGGGACGCCCGCTTACCGTCGAACTGGGAGAGGGCGAGCTCGATCTTGTTTCCATTGCCCGCGCGTCGAAGGAAGCTGGTGCGGAGTGGCTCATTGTCGAGCAGGATGAATGCCAGCGTCCAAGCCTGGAGAGCATCCGCAACAGCAGACAATGGATTAAGAACAATCTGGGCCAATAAGACTGCCGCATACAATCAGTTCATGAAAATGGCCATACCAACCAGTTAATTATACTGAACAATGCCTATAGGAGGAAAATGAATATGTCTAACATCTACAAGATCGCAATTATCGGCTGCGGGGGAATCGCGAACGGCAAGCATATGCCAAGCCTCAAGAAGCTGGACAACGTGCAAATGGTCGCATTCTGCGATATTATCCCGGAGCGTGCGGAAGAAGCCAAGGCGAAATACGGCACGGAAGACGCGAAAGTATACAGCGACTATAAGGAGCTGCTGAAGGACGGCAGCATCGATATCGTTCACGTCTGTACCCCGAACGACTCCCATGCGGAGATTACGATTGCCGCCTTGGAGAGCGGCAAGCATGTCATGAGCGAGAAGCCGATGGCGAAGACGGCAGTGGATGCGCGCCGCATGGTAGAGGCTGCGAAGCGCACGGGCAAGAAGCTGACGGTCGGGTACAACAACCGCTTCCGCTCGGACAGCCAATATTTGAAGCAGCTGTGCGAGGACGGAACGTTGGGCGACATTTATTATGCCAAAGCTCATGCGATCCGCCGCCGCGCCGTTCCAACCTGGGGCGTGTTCCTGGACGAAGAGAAGCAAGGCGGAGGCCCGCTTATCGATATCGGCACACATGCGCTTGATTTGACGCTGTGGATGATGAACAACTACGAGCCTAAGATTGTGCTCGGATCTTCCTTCCACAAGCTCGGCAGCCGTCCGAACGCGGCGAACGCATGGGGATCCTGGGATCCGGAGAAATTCAAGGTCGAAGATTCCGCCTTCGGCATGATCGTCATGAAAAATGGCGCCACGATCGTACTTGAATCGAGCTGGGCGCTGAACGTGGCGCAGTCCGGAGAAGCGAAGTGCACGCTGTGCGGCACCGAGGCCGGGGCCGACATGTGGAACGGCCTCAACATCAACGGCGAGAAGTACGGCCGCCTGTATGATCAGAAGATCGAATTGACCGCCGGCGGGGTCGACTTCTATGACGGAGAGGCCGAGAACGCTCCTGACCTGGAGATGCGTCTCTGGATCGATGCGATCGAGCAGGACAAGGAGCCTGTCGTTACGCCGGAGCAGGCCTGCGTCGTCTCGGAAATTTTGGAGGCCATTTACGAATCGTCCCGTACGGGCAAAGCCATCTATTTCGACTAAGCCATAGATTAGACAGCGAAGACATTCATGAGGAAGCAGCATAACTGAAGGAGGCAGCGACGTGAAATTAGGCGTATTTTTGGTACTGTATGGACAACTGTCATTGGAAGAGGCGCTCGATACGGTAGCGGCCAAAGGGGTCGAAGCGGTAGAGATCGGAACAGGAGGCTACCCGGGCAACAAGCATTGCAATCCGCACGAGCTGCTGGCTGACGAAGCGAAGCAGCGGGCATTCAAGGAAGCGGTCGAGTCCCGGGGCTTGATCATCAGCGCGCTGAGCTGCCACGGCAACCCGCTGCATCCGCAGAAGGATATCGCCAAGGCATACCATGACGATTTCATGGCGACGATCGATCTGGCAGCGAAGCTGGGCGTGCCGGTCGTCAACGGCTTCTCCGGGTGTCCGGGAGATCACGAGGGCGCGAAGTACCCGAACTGGCCTGTAGCGCCATGGCCGAACGATTACCAGGAGATTCTGGACTGGCAATGGAACGAGAAGATCATCCCTTATTGGAAGGAAGTCGGCAAGTATGCCCAGGATCGGGGCATCAAGATCGGCCTGGAGCTGCACGGCGGGTTCTCCGTGCATTCCCCGGGCACGATGCTTCGCCTGCGCGAAGCGACTTGCGACGCGATTGGGGCGAACCTGGATCCGAGCCATATGTGGTGGCAGGGCATCGACCCGGTACAGGCCGTCCGCATTCTCGGCAAGGAAAATGCGATTCATCACTTCCATGCGAAGGATACGACCATCGATCCGATCAATGTGAACAAGCATGGGGTTACGGATATGCAGTCGTATACGATGATGCTCGATCGGGCATGGCAGTTCCGTACCGTAGGTTATGGACATGACGTGAAAACGTGGGCGGATATCGTCAGCGCGCTTCGTCTCGTCGGCTACGATTATGTCGTCAGCATCGAGCATGAAGACGGCTTGATGTCCATCGACGAAGGCTTCACCAAAGCGGTGCAAAACCTGCAGCCGCTGCTGATGAAGGAGCCGCTCGGCGAGATGTGGTGGGTGTAACCCGCCAGTAGTCAGCGCAACGGAGTATCCCAACATACAAGATGGAAGGCGCGATCCGCAAGCCCGTCATCAACCCGATGCATGGCGGGCGCTGCGGGACGCGAAAGGAGCAGACAACGATGACACAGCGACGCAAAGTAACGATTTGGAATGAGTACCGGCACGAGCAGAACAATCCCAAAGTCGCCGAAGTGTACCCGAAGGGCATTCATCAAGCGATTGGCGAGGGGTTGGGCTCGGGTTGCGATATCCGATACGCGACTCTCGACATGCCGGAGCACGGCCTCACCGAAGAGGTGCTGAACGATACCGATGTCCTTATCTGGTGGGGCCATATGGCTCACCACGAGGTGGATGACGCCATCGTGGAGCGCGTGCACCAGCGGGTGCTGCACGGCATGGGGCTTATCGTTCTGCACTCGGGCCATTTCTCCAAAATCTTCAAAAAGCTGATGGGAACAGGCTGCGATTTGAAATGGCGCGAAGCGAATGATAAGGAGCGGCTATGGGTCGTAGCTCCGAACCATCCGATTGCCGAAGGAATCGGGGAATACTTCGAGCTGGAGCGGGAGGAAATGTACGGCGAGCACTTCGACATCCCTCAGCCGGACGAATTGGTATTCGTCAGCTGGTTCACGGGCGGCGAGGTATTCCGCAGCGGCTGCTGTTATCACCGCGGCATGGGCAAAGTGTTCTACTTCCGCCCGGGCCATGAAACGTATCCTACGTATTACAACGAGAACGTGAAGCGGGTCATCGCCAACGCGGTGGAATGGGCGGCGCCGACGAAGCGGGCCTATCCGGTGTACGGCAATGCGAAGCCGCTGGAACCGATGAATGAATAGCAGGACAATACCATTTTGGCACGCAATGAATGCCTTGGGCAGTGAGAAGGACGAGCTCCGTTCTTTCCGCCCAGGGCTTTTTTTGCTGATCCGGGGAAGTAAAAATATGGAGGTGATTCCAAAGTTGTTCTATGTTCTGAGATACATCGTCGTTATCCCGAACGGTCAGGACAGTCCGGCGCACGAGTAGCTGCCACACCTATGCAAAAGCGGATGCAGCCGTTACAATGAGGTAGAGAATAGATGAGGTGATTGCTGTGACAGAATGGTATGAACGAAGCTTCGGCCGCGATTATTTGCTCGTATACCGCCACCGGGATTTTCAGGGCGCGACGCAGGAAGTGCACGGGATGATGGAGTGGCTTCGGCTTCCGGCGTCCGCATCGATCCTCGATTTGTGCTGCGGCATGGGCCGGCATGCGCTGGCTCTGGCGGAAGCGGGCTACCGGGTCACCGGGGTCGATTTGTCCGAGGTGCTGCTGGAGGAGGCGATGGCGCACGACACCCGCGGCCAGGTGAAGTTTCTCCGCGGCGATATGAGAGAGCTGCCTGTAGACGGACCGTTTGATGCCGTCGTGAATTTATTTACGTCTTTTGGCTATTTTACAGACAATGAGGACAATGCCCGCGTCTTCCAGGAGATCCATCGCGTCTTGAAGCCGCAGGGCCGCTTTATCGTCGATTTCCTGAATCCGTCCTATGTCCGGCAGCATCTGGTGCCGCATTCGGAACGGGTGGACGGCGGGACGCGCATCGAGGAGCGGCGCCGCATCGAGAACGGCTTCGTCAAGAAGGCGATCACGCTGACGGATGCTTCCGGCGGGGAGCAGCGGGAATATGAAGAGCGTGTCCGGCTGTATGAATTGGCGGATTTCCGGAACATGATGGATGAGGCCGGGCTTGTCATCGATCAGGTCCATGGCAGCTATGACGGGGCCGCCTATGACGAGGAACAGTCCAAGCGCATGATTATGGTTGGACACCGGCCATAGCGAGCCGTTCGTCTGCGGACACCGGACCCCACTTCCGTCGTCTAGCCGGCGGCGATGGTTCATATGGAAGAGGGTTTTGCCGGATACTTCCGTAGAGCGCTGCTGGAGGCAAACTTCGGGCAGGAAAGCGAGGTATACATAGATGAACGATATCCGACATACGCAGGGGGAAGGAGCCGATCCGGTCCAGCTGCACCAGCCGGCCGACGGCGTGCTGCAGGCGCGCATTCCGGTTCCGTACTCCCTTCGCTGGGTGAACAGCTATCTGTTGACAGGGCCGGAAGGGTATACGATTGTCGATCCGGGCTTGGGAACTGAAGAGGCGGAAGCCTGCTGGGCGTCGCTGCTGAGCGAACTGGAAGGGCCTGTCGCCCGCATTGTCCTGACCCATTACCATCCAGATCATCTCGGGATGGCCGGCCGGCTGCAGCGGCAGTTGGACATCCCGGTATCGATCTCGGAGACCGGGTGGGAGCATGCGCTGCGCATGTGGGGGCCGGGGCAGCGGATGTCCGAAGCGATGATGGCTTTGTTCGCGCAGCATGGCGTTCCGGCCCCGATCGTCGCGTCCATCGAGGCGCATATGGACGGCTTCCTTCCGCTCGTCGCGCCGCTGCCTGAGGTGGAGTTCCTTCGCGACGGCGAGCAGGCGGCGTTCGGCGGACGGACCTGGGACGTGCTGGAGACGGCCGGTCATGCCCCCGGGCATCTCAGCTTCTATCATGCGGCCAGCGGCTTGATGCTGGCAGGGGATCATGTGCTGCCGCAGATTTCGCCGAATGTGAGCTATATGCCCGGGAGCGACCCGCAGCCGCTCCAATCGTATTTGGAGGGCCTCACGAGGCTGAGGAGCTGCCGAGTGGAGCTGGCGCTGCCGGGCCACCGCCACCCGTTCCGCCATTATGCGGCCCGCATCGATGAGCTGCTGCGCCACCATGAGGAGCGGCTGGCAGCCATTGCATCGCTGCTGGCGGAATCGCCTACCGCTTACGACGTATGCGTGCGATGCTTCGGCAGTCCGGAACGCCTCACCATCCATCAATTCCGCTTCGCGATGGGAGAAGCGCTCGCACATCTGCTGGAGTTGGAGCGGAGGGGACTAGCGCGGCGAACTCCGCCGTCCGCATCCGCGCCTATCCGCTTCCGAACCGGCTGACGCGATGTGGGTGCCTCATAGGCATTGCCAAAAGTTTGGGGCGGCGAGCGAACAGAGATTGTGAAGGCGGAATAACGGCGGCGGGCAGACCAAGATTGTGCAGGCGGGAAAAAGGGCGGCGCATAAATCGGTTGAAAATGGATGAGGCAGTGAAATCCTGCGTGGATGCAGCAATTTTCGCTCTTTTGGCCGCACTTTAATGAAATTCCTGCAAAAGTCAGGCTGTTGAGAAAGTCAAGGGATTTTTTGGCACTTCATTTTTTATGTGGTGGATCTCGTCTCTCCGTAGAAAAAATCGATTTAAAACGCTGTGCGTGCCAAGTTTTGAGTAGGAAAATGGACAATCTCCACCCCTTCGAAAAAAACAGGGGGTTTCCAACGACCTGAAAACTGCACCATTTCCCTAGACACGTCTATCCGGTAGGCGAAATCCGCAAAACTACACGATTTCTCCAGACACTTCTATTCGGTAAGCGAAATCCTGCGCAAATACAGCAATTCGATATGGACGACTTTACCAGAAAGCGAATCCTGCAAAACTGCAGGAATTTCACCCGTTTTGCTTCGACTTGAAGCAAGAGGGCCATAAATGATGTAGATTTGCAGCAATTCCTCGGGATGTGGACTCATTGAGCCGAAATTCCTGTAAAATAGCAGCAATTCCCTCCACACGTTCAAGCCCCGAGAGGCAACGAGGTGATGATACCTCCTGGAGGCGATGATGCCCCCAGGATCCGACGTGGTCTCTTGGATCCCGTAAAATCAGGCCGTTGAGAAGTCTGTGGGAATTTTCTCCACTTCATTTTTTATATGGTGGATCTCGTCTCTCACTAGAAAAAATCGATTGAAAACGCTCTGAGGGCCAAGTTTTGATTAGGAAAATGGACAATCTCCACCCCTTCGCAAAAAACAGGGGTTTTCCAACAGCCTGAAAAGTACAGTATTTTCATTGATCTTTGTCCCTAATCTATGGAATAGTCCAAAATTGATGAAGTTTTGCAGCAACTCCTGTAACCGAGCACACGTCATATAGAAATGCTGCAGATTTACAGCAATATCTGTAGGGTCGGCCGCGAGTAACAGGGGCAGGGCTGTCTCGTTGCGTGCTGAAAACGGCTTGCGGGAGCTTCTGCCGTGCAAGTCCTCAAGCCCGGTTCATAGGAACCGGGCTCTGTTCGCGTGCCCAGCGTTCCTAGAACGCCCGGAACGGCGGGGTTACGGCTCCAGCGCCTTCATCTCTTCCTCGCGCTCCGCCTGCTTGCGGTGGGCGATGCGGCTGCTGGCCGCCGCGGCGATGGCTCCGACGATATCATCCAAGAACGTATGGATTTGACCGTCGCTTTTGTCGTTCAGCTTCTGCAGAATGCCCGGCTTCATTTTGTCCACATATCCGTAGTTGGTGAAGCCGATGCTGCCGTACACGTTCACGATGGAGAAGGCCAACACTTCATCGACGCCGTACAGGCTCTCGTCGTTCTCGATCATTTCCTGCAGGGCCGGAATGAGCTTGCCCTCCTCCGCCAAAATATCGAGCTGGATGCCGGTCAGCACGGCATTCTGCACTTCCCGCTTCAGAAGCACCTGCTCGACGTTATATTTGCAATATTCTATCGTCAGCTCCGGGAAGTACTGCCGCTGCAAAAACATGACCAGCTCGGCAATCTGGTCCACCGTAATACCCCGCTTTTGGAGCCATTCGCGAGTGGCCTTCTCGATTTTATCACTGTCCAGACTATAAGGCTTTTTGGCCTCGGCGGGCACGTTCATATCTGTCGGTTGATTCATCGTTGAGCACCTCTTTTTTGTTCATTTCCATAGCGTGTGGATTCGTCACATCACTTATGTATTCGACACCGAGTACCCATAACCTTCCTTCCCCGCCATGAAAAACGCGGGCGAATGCCCGCAACCGAAATCCGGCCCAACAACTTGTCATGAAGCGGACAGCCTGCTCGTATACATAGGACAAACGGGGGGAGACTTCACCGTCTCCTGCAACGAACTTGAAGGAGGTTGTATCGCTCATGAGGCGGACAAGTGGTTGGCGGCAAGGAAGTCTGGCGGTAATACTGACACTCCCTTTACTATTGAGTGCCTGCGGAGGCGGCGATGGGGCCATTGACGCGCCTCCGTCCGATATTGAAGCAAGGATGATGGCGGAAGCGGAAGGCGGATTGGGTTCCCCCGGCACGAGTCTGACTGGGCAGGAGGATGCGCAGACGGACGCCAACATGACGGTCTATCTGCGGGACCGGAACGGCTATCTGGCCCCGATCTCCTACCAGTGGGATGCGGCGGACGGGAAGGGCCTCGCGCAGGCCTCGCTGGAGCTGCTCGTGAAGCAGGGCTTGCACAGCGCCAAGCTTCCTGCCGGATTCGAGGCGGTGCTGCCCCAAGGGACAGGCGTTACGAATGTGACGTTGAAGCCGGAGCAGAAGCTCGCGATTGTAGAGCTGTCGAAGGAGTTCGCCAATTATGAGCCGGCAGAGGAACGGCAGATGCTAGAAGCGATAACGTGGACGCTGACCTCGCTGCCGGACGTGGAGAACGTCCAGCTGTGGATGGATTCGCATAAATTGAACGAAATGCCGAAAAACGGCACGCCATTGGATATCCCGTTGAACCGCCAGTTCGGAATCAATGTGGAGAAATCCGATTCGGTTAATTATTTGCGCTCGATGCCGGTGACCCTTTATTTCTCCAGCTACAGCGAGGAGGGCAAGTCCTATTTCGTGCCCGTCACCCGGCTCGTCGAGCCGTCGAGTAATCCGATTGAAGCGACACTGGAGCAAATTATTGCGGGGCCGCTCAATCCGAAGAGGCTGGAGCGGGTCGCTTCGGACGAGACAACCGTCAGCGCGATTGCCCAGGAGGGCGATACGCTGACCGTCGATCTGGCCGATACAATGTTCGAGGCGGGCGAGCCGGTGCCGGCCGAGCTGTTGAAGGCCGTCGTTCTGTCGCTGACCGAGCGGGAAGGCATTGCCAAGGTGAGAATAAAGATGAACGGCAACGCGGATATTCAAGGTACCGATAAGAAAAACTATTCGGAGCCTGTGGCGCGGCCGGTCATTAATCCGGCCTGGAAAGGGTAGAACAGGTGATTTTCGCCAAGGTCTTTGATAGAATAAGAAAATGTTCCCTATCGGACGACAGAGCAATGTCAGGAGGCATAAATTCATGAGAAGCAACGGACGACAGGCGGATGAACTCCGCCCGATTACGATTCGGACGAATACGAATAAATACGCGGAGGGCTCGGTCCTCATCGAAGTGGGCGACACGAGGGTCATGTGCACGGCATCGATTGACGAGAAGGTTCCCCCGTTCATGAAAGGGCAGGGGAAGGGCTGGATTACGGCCGAATACTCGATGCTGCCCCGGGCGACGCAGGTTCGCAATCAGCGTGAATCGGCCCGCGGCAAGCTGACGGGACGCACAATGGAGATACAACGGCTGATCGGCCGCGCGCTCCGCTCCGTCGTTGATCTGCATGCGCTGGGCGAGCGCACCATCACGCTCGATTGCGACGTGCTGCAGGCGGACGGAGGCACGCGTACGACATCGATCACCGGATCGTTCGTTGCGATGGCGATGGCGGTCAACAAGATCGCAACCCAGCACAATCTGTCCAAGTTCCCGATTACCGATTTTTTGGGCTCGGTCAGTGTAGGCATCCTGCAAGGGAAGACGCTCCTCGACTTGAACTATGATGAGGATTCGACGGCCAAGGTCGATATGAACGTCGTCATGACCGGCAGCGGCAAGTTCGTGGAGGTGCAGGGCACCGGCGAGGAGAGCCCGTTCTCGCGTCAAGAGCTGAACGATCTTCTTGCCGTGGCGGAGAAGGGCATATTGGATATCGTCAAGCTGCAGAAGGAAGCGCTCGGACCGATTGCCGACAAAATTTCCGCTCAAGCCGAAGCAGCCGAAGGAGAGACAGCGAAGCCATGAACACAGGGGAAGCCATGATACCGCAGCAAGATACGATTATTATCGCGACACAGAACAAGGGCAAGCTGAAGGAATTTCAGCTTGCCTTCCAATCGCTCGGCAAGCGTGTGCTGAGCATGGCCGATTATCCGCAGCTTCCCGACATTGAGGAGGATGGCGACACGTTCACGGCCAATGCGCTGAAGAAGGCGAAGACAATGGCCGAGGCGCTGAATCTGCCGGTGCTGGCCGATGATTCCGGCCTATGCGTCGATCGGCTGGACGGGGCGCCAGGCGTCTACTCCGCCCGATACGCGGGCGGGCATGGGGATGACCAGGCCAACAACGCGAAGCTGCTGACGGAGCTCGGGAAGCTTCCTCCGCTGGAAGCGAACGCGGAAGCTCCGGCCGGCTGCCGTATTCTGAGCCCGGCCCGGTTCGTCTGCGTCCTCGTCTTGTATGATCCGGCGCGGCAGTCCTTCGTCGAGGCCGCCGGCACCGCTGACGGCTATATTATCGACCAGCCCCGGGGCAATCATGGATTCGGCTATGATCCCCTCTTCTATCTTCCGGAGCTGGGACGCACGATGGCCGAGTTGACGCCGGAGGAGAAGGAGCGCATCAGCCATCGCGGCGCAGCCATCCGCCTGATGCTGGATAAGCTTCGCTCCGGGACAGCCTGACGGCTTCGGGCGGGGAAGGAACCGGCGGAGACCGCATTTTTTGGACCGCATCGCTTGCTGCGATGCGGTTTTTTATTTAATTTTATATTTTTGATAAGAATACTATGGATTAATACTAGGCAACGAACGGAAAATATGAGAAAATACGGTCAACACATGTTGAGGAGGATGGTTGACGATGACGGATACACCCCGCTCTTATGGATTGGAGACCTTGGCAGTTCATGCCGGACAGGAGGTTGACCCGACAACCCTGTCGCGCGCGGTGCCTTTGTATCAGACGACGTCGTACGCGTTCCGTGATCCGGATCATGCGGGCGATCTGTTCGCGCTGAAGGAGTTTGGCAATATTTATACTCGTATTATGAACCCGACGACAGATGTGTTCGAGAAGCGGGTTGCCGCCCTCGAAGGGGGAGCCGGCGCATTGGCTACCGCTTCCGGGCAGGCGGCCATCACCTACGCGATCCTCAATATTGCCGGAGCCGGCGACGAGATCGTATCGGCCTCCAGCCTATATGGCGGAACGTACAATCTGTTCTCGACAACGCTGAAGAAGCTCGGCATTACCGTCCGCTTCGTCGATCCAAGCGATCCGGACAATTTCCGCAAGGCGATTACCGACAAGACGAAGGCGCTATACGCCGAGAGCATCGGCAATCCGAAGGGCGACCTGCTCGATATTGAGGCGGTCGCTGCCATAGCTCACGAGCATGGCTTGCCGCTCATCGTGGACAATACGTTCCCGAGCCCGTTCCTGCTCCGCCCGATCGAGCATGGCGCCGATATCGTCGTGCATTCCGCGACGAAGTTCATCGGCGGACATGGCACCTCTATCGCCGGCGTTATCGTGGACAGCGGCAAGTTCGATTGGGCCGGAGGCAAGTTCCCGGGCCTTACCGAACCGGATCCGAGCTATAACGGCATTATCTACACGGAAGCGGTCGGATCGGTCGCCTACATCACGAAGGCGCGGGTTCAACTGCTGCGCGATATGGGAGCCACGCTGTCGCCGTTCAACGCGTTCCTGCTCCTTCAAGGGCTGGAGACGCTGCATCTGCGCATGGAGCGCCACAGCGAGAACGCGCTGCGCGTAGCGCAGTTCCTCGAGGCGCATGATGCCGTCGCTTCGGTCAGCTATTGCGGTCTGCCTAGCCATCCTTCCTACGAACTGGCCAAGAAGTATTTGCCAAAGGGCCAGGGCGCGATTCTGACCTTCGAGATTAAAGGCGGCGTCGAGGCGGGCCGCCGCGTCATCAATCATGTGAAGCTGCTGTCGCATCTGGCAAACGTCGGCGATTCCAAGTCGCTCATCATCCATCCGGCCAGCACGACGCATCTTCAGCTGAGCGAGGAAGAGCAGCTTGCGGCCGGAGTTACGCCAGGCCTCATCCGGTTGTCTATCGGCACGGAATCGATCGATGATATTTTGAACGATCTGGATCAGGCGATCCGGGCAAGCCAATCGAAATAAGCCGGATACCCGGATAGCAGGCGCTGTCTGTCCGGGATTCGGGCCACACAAAGACACACGCCGCGGGGCGAGGAACCCGTTGGCGTGTGTTTTTGGCTTCTTGCCGGGGAGCATGGAGGGTGCCGTTGAGACATGCCGTTACCACGCGACCCTGATATTGTACTCGCGGAGCCAGCTGTCCACTTGAAGCAAATAAGCGAACAGCTGCGGGCCAGACATCAGCTGCCCGAACCAAGGAAGATGAGAGCTCGCTTCTTCGGAGGCGGCGATCTCGCGGATTCGATCCGGTTGAACGAACTGATGCAGCGGCGAGGCCGGATCGTCGAGCCGCGCCAGGGCTTGGCGACGCACCGCCTGCAAATAATTCGGATTATGCGTTTTCGGGAACGGGCTCTTTTTCCGGTACAGCACCTCCTCCGGCAGAACACCTTCCAGCGCTTTGCGGAGCAGTCCTTTTTCCCGGCCGCCATACATCTTGATGCTCCACGGAATATTGTAGACGTACTCGACAAGCCGATGATCGGTATACGGGACGCGCACCTCCAGCCCTACCCCCATGCTCATCCGGTCCTTGCGGTCGAGCAGGGTCGGCATGAAGCGGGTAATATTGAGATAGGACATCACCCGCATTTTGGCCGCCTGCGCCTCTTCTCCCGGCAGGGGCACCACTTCCCGCACAGCGTCGGCATACCGGTCCGCGACATATTCTTCGGCGCGAATCTGCTTCGCCACTTCCGGATGAAGAAGGCTGGCGCGGAGCGGAGTCGCCAGCGCCCAAGGGAAGGTGTCGGCGTTCAATGCATCCTCCCTGTGGAACCACGGATAGCCGCCGAACACTTCATCCGCCGCTTCGCCGGACAGAGCGACCGTGGCGCCTTTCTTAATCTCCTCACAGAAGAGCAGCAGGGAGCCGTCGATATCGGCCATTCCGGGCATATCCCGCACGCGTACCGCCTGCTGCAGCGAGTTGACCAGCTCCGGCGTATCGAACTGTATCCAATGATGGGCTGTGCCGAGCGTCTCGACCATGCGTTCAATCCATGGCGCGTCTGCATTCGGTTGAAACGCGTGAGCCTTGAAAAATTTATCATTATCCACATAATCGACGGAATACGTATGGAGAGGGCCTAATCCGTGACGTTCATAGTGACGGATAGTCAAGGCCGTCAACGCGCTGGAATCCAGGCCTCCGGAGAGGAAGGTGCAGACAGGCACGTCGGAGACGAGCTGACGCTCTACGGTGTCCTCCAGCAGTTCGCGAACCCGCTGCGCCGTCTCCTCCGCGGTTGCTTCATGCGGCATGCTCTGCAGCGTCCAGTACGCCTGAATGCGGACGCCGTTGCGGTCATAGCGGAGCGTATGTCCCGGGCGAAGCTCCGCCAGATCGCGATATACCCCGTGTCCGGGTGTCCGGGCGGGGCCAATCATCCATACTTCAGCGACGCCTTCCGCATTGACCACCGGCTCGATATCCGGATGGGCGAGCATCGCCTTCGGCTCTGAACCGAACAGGAGGAATCCATTCCCGCGGGCATAGAAGAGCGGCTTCACCCCGAGCCGATCCCGGGCCATGAACAGACGCTGTTCCGCCTCATCCCATATCGCGAACGCGAAGATGCCGTTCATCCGCTCAACGCAGCTGTCCTTCCATTCCTGATAAGCGAGAAGGAGCACTTCCGTATCGCATTGGGTCCGGAAGCGGTAACCGCGGCTGGCCAGTTCATCTCTTAGCTCCTTCGTATTGTACAATTCCCCGTTATACGTAATGGCATAGGTCCCTCGTTCCGTATGGCGAATCATCGGCTGAGCGCCATTTTCCGGATCAATGACGGACAATCTGCGGTGGCCAAGCGCGCACGGACCGGAGATCCATGTTCCTTTGGCATCCGGTCCGCGTGCGGATAACGTTTCGGTCATATGCTCCAAGACGCTGGAATACTGCGTCAAGTCCCTTTTCCAATCGATCCATCCAGTAATTCCACACATGTAACGTTCATCCTCTCCGCACCAATCTCTCCCCGGAAGAATGATGAACCGGGTTCATCGGAAGATTGAGATAATAACATGGTTATGCGAAAAACAGCATAAGATGTATGTCCATCGGGAGAAGATAAAGAAAAACTCCTGCCTGTGCCGGACGAAGGGCATGAATCGAACGCCCGGTCGGGCGGTGGGAAAAAAGGAGGGGTGACGATGGAACGCCGTCCGATGTATGTATCCGTGCAACGGCGGACCATATTTTCCGACCCGGAAGCGGAAAGCTATGAGTTCAAGGTGGACGCCAACGAGGAGGAGATTCAGCATCTTCAGGGCTTGATGGATCAGCTTGGCGAAGCGGAAACCGATGTCTTTCACAACGTCTTGGCCCTTACTCCGACCGGGACGGAGGAGAAGTTGAACATGCCTTATAAGCAGCGGTTGAATGCTGTCTATATGTGTATTCATAAATTGGGCACGGCAGATACGAAGCGATTTATCGAGCAAATGCTTGATTAAAAGATGAGACACGACAGGAGGAAGCACTCATGACATGGAAAGCAACCAAATTCCGGCGTCCGGTTGAAATCGACGGTCGGCTGTGCGCCGAAATCGGCATGATTCCTGCGGATGAAAAGGCCACGCCGATCCTCGCTTATATTGCGCCCGTACGCAACGGAGGCTATGAGCTGGTCCGGGCCGTGCGCAACGATGCGAACTATGAGACGGATTGGTACGACAATCCGATGCATACTGCTTTTGAGGAATTCGCCGCCGAGGATTTCGGGGCAGACACGCTGGGCGCGGAAGTGAACGGCAAGGATATGCTGCTGGATGCCGCACTCGGCTCGACAGAGGTCAGGGATGCCGTCGACCATCTGTTCCAGATGGATTAACGGGCCGATCCCGGATCGGACGAAGCGGAAAGCCCAGTCCGAGGGCGAGGACTTGAGAAGGGGAGGTGACAAGAAGATGGCAGGTTCCAAGGATAACAAAGGCAATAAGTATGAGCAGCAGCCGAATCATGCCGATGCGGTGATCAAGGCCAACCCGAAGCATCCGGCTCAGAAAAACCCGTGGGATGACAGCGGCCGAAAATCCGGCTACGAATAAGGAGCACGCGCGCCCGGACCCGGCACGCATGGCGTGCGGACCCGGGCGTCCATTTCCGTTTGTCCTTTAGAATACACGGCCTTCGCGCAGCACGCGTATCCCCATATATACATTCCACACGACGAGAATGAGCGCGATCGCTCCCAGCAGCAAAATGATCCCGATGCTGAAAAACGGATGTACCGCAAATAAGCTGAATAACCCTACGACCAAAAAGAAGTACGGCAAAATATGCGAAATAAGCGCCCGCCCTGCATGCTTTCTTACATAATCATCATTCGTTACGAGCAGGATGATGAGCGGCAGGATCACCCCGGCAAAAAAGATGCTGAAATAGCTCAGAGAAGCTAAAATATAGCGTGTCGACAAAGAAACTCCCTCCTCTCGGACTCCGATTCATTCGTACGCGTAGTGTGCGCGGACCTGCATCATTCTATTACCCGCATCCCCTGAAGGCGACGACATCCCGCGATAGGCAGCTATGGCCTAGGCAGTTTGGGAATTAACAAGATTTTATCATCAAGGGCGGGGAAAATATTTTTGATTTTTTATGAATTCCGCGCATGGTAAAATTACCCTAACCAAGCGGGGAGGTCCTGGATGAATATATTTCGAATGATGCTTACTCTTATGGTTATGGTGCTGTTGTCCGGGTGCGGCGATGAATGGAAGCCGGATACGATGTCCATCGAAGATCTGAGTATCGTCAAGGTGGATGATGAGAATTTGAAAGTCGGCTACGGAATGAAGAGAAGCGACGCAGAAAAGGTATTAGGGACGGGAGAAAAGTTCACATCTAACATTGATATCTATGAACATGGTGTGTCCGTCGTTTACCGGGTAAATCCAGATAGCGGGGAAGAAACCGTCGTGCTTATCGGGCTTACTGAAAACTCACAAAATGCGTACCGCACCATGAGGGGGGTGCAAGTCGGAGATCGGACAAGCGACATCCTCGCCTTATATGGCGAGAAATATCTGATTTCAGGCGGCTTGTCCTATGCCTACCAATACGATCTCCAAAACAAAAAGTTCATCGATACGGTCGTTACCGGCTCCAAAGAAGACGCTTATGAACAGATCAGGACAGAGTTTATTGTTGGTAAAGACGGACATGCGAATAAAATTTACCTGTTCGATCTGCATGCGGGTCTCTATTTGGAATAGTACAAAGCCTCGGATGCTCCGAGGCTTTGTGTCCTTCGTATGAACATGTGCTTAATAAAGTAAAAACACTCCAATCCCTTGTCTCGCAAGGTGCCGGAGCGTCCCAATTGAATAGCTATGTAAAAAATAACTGGCGTCCCAGGAGGGATTCGAACCCCCGACCGACGGCTTAGAAGGCCGTTGCTCTATCCAGCTGAGCTACTGGGACAAAAGAAGATAATCTGTTTTTGCAACATTAATGATTTTATCAAAAATCTTCTTACCTTGCAACCATCAAACCGAAAAAAATGAGAAAAAAATAGGAGCAGCTTTTTTTGGGCGGAAATCTTCCCCCCTCGTTATGGACGAAGGCATGCGTGAGAACTAGATTCCGTAACTATTCACCCGCATGACACGTATAAAGGAGACAAAAGATTTGGAGATGCCTTTACATTCGCCGGTTTTGTGCCGATTTTATTCCCAGTATGTTTTGCATCCAGCCGATTTGCACAGGCTGTTCATAAAGGGGAACGGGAAGGGGTACTCTGAAAAGAGTATCCGGGGCTGAGTCGGCATATCCGGGTGATTCGCAGGGGGAGAACTGCATGGCGATATGGTATAATGGCTTATCGGCATGACGGATGCCGCCGCTCCCGCATCCCGTACAAATCATACATAAGATCGATGGAAGGCTACTGTAGTCGGCTTGATATAGAAAGAAGGTGCTTGCATGACGGACGATCAGATCCTGCCGGAAAAAAACAATGTCGTTCTGTTTCCGAAAACGCATGATTATTACCAAATCGAATTGACACGCATGCTGGAGTCCGAGCGTTACGGAGAAGCGATCGCGCTGCTCCGCTTCCTGCTGCAATGCGGAGGAGAGGACGATCAGATTAGAGCGGAGTGGAACGCGCTGATGCAATGGTTAATAACGGCGTTCCCGGAAGCAGAGCGGGCCGCTGAAGAAGGCTTCCCGGAGGCGGGGCCTTGGACCGAGGAAGCCGAGGACAGCGGAGAGACGGAACGGGATATGTTGAAGCAGCAGATCCATCAGAAGCTTCAAGCAGACAGTGAATATATCGCAAGGCTGCTCGCCTCGCTGACCGAAGGCGATATGGATGATCGCAAGCTCCTTGTCCTGGAGCAGCTGGCGGCGGCCGAGGATGATTCTATCGATCCTTCGCTGATTCGGATGCTGGAGCATGAGCGGCTTCATCCGCTCTTGCAATTCGGCATTTTGCAGACGCTGAAGCGGCGGGGAATCGAAGGGGAGGTATTTTTTACCCGCGGCCAGGAGCGCGTCGTCGTCGATATCGAAGCGACGCCGCTCGATCTGGAGTCGTATCCTCCGAATGCGGTTGCTCCGGCGGAGAGGGTGAATGAATCCGCGGCGGTGCGGGAGCCGTCGCTCGCCTACTTCGCATCCGAGATGTGGCAGCAGTTCCTTAAGCTGATATACGGCACTTCTACGTACCGCCGTCTCTGCGAAGGGGATGAACGGGAAGCGGATGCTTGGGCGGCCGCCCTGCACCGGATCGTCGCCCGGCTGCTTCATATCGAAGAGGAGGAAGCGGAGGTTAAGACGATCTACGGACTGACCGGGGAGCTGCGGATTAGCTATGAGCGGGCGCTGCGGGCGATTACGCGATCGCTGAGCGGGGAGCAGGATACCTGAACCGGCGATGGGGCGGGGAATTCTATCCGGCGGCCCCGTCTCTATGACAGCCGAGAAAAAACATATAATGGCACATAGGAAATGCCTGTAAGCATTGCCTTGAAAAACTTTTCGTAGTCGGCTATACTATAGTGGTTATTCCGGACGTATAATGGTACACTCTAGCCATGTGATCTTTTTTGGAGGGGAAGGCATAAAATGAAAGCAACCTGGGAAAAAATAGAGAAGAACGTTGGGGTATTGGAAGTAGAGGTCGACGCGGAGCGCGTGACGGAAGCGCTGGACCAAGCGTTTAAAAAAGTGTCCAAGCGTGTGAACGTTCCTGGTTTCCGTAAAGGAAGAGTGCCTCGCCCGATTTTTGAAGCGAAATATGGCGTGGAAAGCCTGTACCAAGACGCCATTGACATTATGCTTCCAGAGGCGTATACCCAAGCGGTAAAAGAAACCGACATCAAGCCGGTCGATCAGCCGGATGTCGAAGTGGAACAGATTGGCAAAGGCCAAACGTTCAAATTCAAAGCGAAAGTAACCGTGAAGCCGGAAGTACAGCTTGGCGAGTACAAAGGCCTTGAAGTGGAAAAACAATCGGTAGAAGTGACGGAAGAAGAGCTTGACGCTGAACTGAAGCGCATGCAGGAACGTCACGCAGAGCTGATCATCGTCGATGAGGATGTTGCCGCGACAGGCGACAGCGTCGTTATTGACTTTGAAGGCTTTGTAGACGGGGAAGCATTCGAAGGCGGCAAGGCGGAGCGTTACACGCTTGAGCTGGGCTCCAACAGCTTCATCCCAGGCTTCGAGGATCAACTGGTCGGCATGGGAACAGGCGACTTCAAGGATGTCGAAGTGACATTCCCTGAGCACTACCATGCAGAGAACCTGGCCGGCAAGCCAGCCGTTTTCAAGGTAAAATTGCATGAAATCAAGCGCAAGCAGCTGCCTGCACTTGACGATGAGTTCGCTAAAGACGTAAGCGAGTTCGATACGCTTGAAGAATATAAGGCAGACTTGAAGCAGCAGCTTCAATCCCGCAAGGAAAAAGAAGCGGAAGGCGCACGCGAAGCGGCTGTCGTTGACAAAGCGGCAGAGAACGCCGAAGTGGAAATTCCGCGCGCGATGATCGAGTCTGAAATCCAGCATATGGTGAAAGATCTGGACAACCGCCTGCGGATGCAAGGCATGAACATCGATATGTTCCTGACGCTGTCCGGCCAGACGATTGCGGATCTGCGCGAGCAAATGCAGAAGGAAGCGGACAAGCGCGTGAAGAACAATCTCGTCCTGGAGCAAATCGCCAAGGAAGAGAACCTGTCCATCTCGGACGAAGAGTTGTCTGCTGAATTGGACAAGATGGCCGAAATGTACCAGCGCACAGCTGAAGAAATTCGCGACATCCTGACCAAGAACGGTACGCTCGAGAACCTGCGCGAAGAAGCATTGATCCGCAAAACGATTGCATTTTTGGTGGAAAACAGCAAATAATCCAATCACATACGATGTCGCAGCAATCTGCTGCTAACAGGATAAGGCACGCACGTTTATTTTTAGCGTGCCTTATTTTTTCCTCTGTCGCTCCGTTCTCCCATCATCGCTTCTTGGCATCACGTAACGTTTCACTGTTCCGTATCGAGTGGTACATATTTATAGGCAGTCTGACGCATGATGAACATAAGCTGCGCCGGATACATATACGGTTGGCGGGAATAGGCCCCGCTGCCATACATACACTAGTGGTAACTGCTGTGGAAATGACATCTTGTTCAGAAAATGATAAAATAGAAATGTATAGCTTTGTAAAGAAAAGAGGTCGGTACCATGAATTTAATCCCGATGGTCATCGAACAGACAAATCGCGGCGAACGCTCTTACGATATTTATTCGCGCCTGCTGAAGGATCGCATTATTTTTCTGGGAAGCGCCATTGACGATGATGTGGCCAACAGCATTATCGCGCAGATGCTCTTCCTTCAGGCAGACGATCCGGAGAAGGATATTCATCTGTACATCAATTCTCCGGGCGGTTCCGTTACGGCGGGGATGGCGATTTATGATACGATGCAGCATATCAAGCCGGATGTATCCACCATCTGCGTCGGTCTGGCGGCAAGCATGGGCTCGCTGCTGCTGACGGCAGGAGCGCCAGGCAAGCGCATCGCGCTGCCGAATAGCGAGATTATGATTCACCAGCCTCTAGGCGGCGTCCGCGGGCAAGCGTCCGATATTAAGATTCATGCCGACTGGATTATTAAGACAAGACAGAAGCTGAACCAGATCTATGTAGATCGAACCGGGCAACCGTATGAGAAAATCGAACGGGATACCGATCGCGACTACTTCATGAGTGCGGATGAAGCGAAGGCATATGGTCTTGTAGACAGCGTTCTGCATCCGGGAATTCCGGGTTTGAAGTAAGGGGGGATAGGAATGTTCAAATTTAACGAGGAGAAGGGCCAATTGAAGTGTTCTTTTTGTGGCAAGTCCCAGGAGCAAGTTCGTAAGCTGGTCGCGGGACCAGGCGTATATATATGTGATGAGTGCATCGAGCTCTGCACGGAGATCGTGGAGGAAGAGCTCGGTCACGAGGAAGAGATCGATCTGAAAGACATTCCGAAGCCGAAGGAGATCCGCGCGATTCTGGATCAATATGTCATCGGCCAGGATCAAGCGAAGAAATCGCTGTCGGTAGCGGTATACAATCATTACAAGCGAATTAACAGCCAGAACAAAACCGAGGATGTCGAGCTGCAGAAGAGCAACATTTTGCTTGTCGGACCGACCGGGTCCGGGAAGACGCTGCTTGCGCAGACGATGGCCAAAATTTTGAATGTGCCGTTTGCCATTGCGGACGCGACGTCGTTGACCGAAGCCGGATATGTCGGCGAAGATGTCGAGAACATTTTGCTGAAGCTGATTCAGGCTGCGGACTACGATGTTGAGAAGGCGGAGCGGGGCATCATTTATATCGACGAGATTGACAAGGTGGCGCGCAAGTCCGAGAACCCTTCGATTACGAGAGATGTGTCCGGGGAAGGCGTACAGCAGGCGCTTCTCAAGATTTTGGAAGGAACGGTTGCTTCGGTGCCGCCTCAAGGCGGACGCAAGCATCCGCATCAAGAGTTCATCCAGATCGACACGACGAATATTCTGTTCATTTGCGGCGGCGCGTTCGACGGGCTGGAGCAAATTATTAAGCGCCGTGTCGGCAAGAAGATTATCGGCTTCAATGCGGATGGCATGCAGAAGGATCTGAAGGCGGGCGAGTACTTGACGTTGACGCTGCCGGAAGACCTGCTCAAATTCGGTCTTATTCCGGAATTCGTCGGCCGCTTGCCGGTCATCTCGACCTTGGAGCCATTGGATGAGAATACACTGGTCCGCATCTTGAGCGAGCCGAAGAACGCGCTGACGAAGCAGTATCAGAAGCTGCTGGAGATGGACAACGTGAAGCTTGAATTCGAGCCGAGCGCGCTGGAAGCCATTGCTCTGGAAGCGATCAAGCGGAATACGGGAGCACGCGGACTCCGTGCCATTATCGAAGGCATCATGCTGGACGTAATGTACGAAGTGCCGTCGCGGGATGATATTACGACCTGCGTCATTACCGAGCAAGTCGTGCGCGAACGAATGATTCCGGAACTGACGACGGATAAGAAGCAGGAGGAAAGCGCCTAATCGGCGCTTTTCCGTCCGTTTCCGGCATGGGAGAGAATGATATGTATTTGCGACATCAGACAAGACCTGTACAAGTAGGCAACGTTACGATTGGCGGAAGCAATGACGTCATCATTCAGAGCATGTGCACCACGAAGACGGCGGATGTTCAGGCGACCGTAGCCGAGATTCACCGGCTGGAAGAAGCGGGATGCCAGATCGTGCGCGTCACGGTGAACAATGAAGAAGCGGCGGAAGCGATCAAGGAGATTAAGAAGCAGATCTCGATTCCGCTTGTCGCTGACATTCATTTCGACTATCGCCTGGCGTTGAAGGCGATTGAGAACGGCATCGACAAGGTCCGCATCAATCCGGGCAACATCGGCCGCCGCCACAAAGTCGAAGCTGTCGTCCAAGCATGCAAAGAACGGGGAATTCCGATCCGGATCGGCGTCAATGCCGGTTCATTGGAACATCATCTGCTGGAGAAATACGGGTATCCAACGCCTGAAGCGATGGTCGAGAGCGCGCTGTTTCATATCGGAATTTTGGAAGAGCTGGATTTCCACGATATTATCGTCTCGCTCAAGGCTTCGGATGTGCCGATGGCCATTGCCGCTTACACGAAGGCTGCGGAAGTCATTCCTTATCCTCTTCATCTGGGAATTACGGAAGCCGGAACGCTCTTCTCCGGAACGATCAAGAGCGCTGCCGGTCTCGGCGCGCTGCTCTCGCTGGGCATTGGATCTACCGTGCGCGTCAGCCTGAGCGCCGATCCGGTCGAGGAAGTGAAGGTGGCCCGCGAATTGCTCAAATCGTTCGGGCTCATCTCGAATGCGGCGACGCTGGTCTCTTGTCCGACCTGCGGCCGTCTGGACATCGATCTGTTCTCGATTGCCAATGAGGTCGAAGAATATATATCGAAGATCAAGGTGCCGATCAAAGTATCGGTGCTCGGATGCGCCGTCAACGGGCCGGGTGAGGCTCGCGAGGCGGATATCGGCATTGCCGGGGCGCGCGGCGAGGGATTGTTGTTCCGGTACGGAGAGATGATCCGCAAAGTGCCTGAATCGGAAATGGTCGCGGAATTGAAAAAAGAAATCGATCACATTGTCGCGGAGTATGAGCGGACCGGTCAGATTCCGGGACGCAAGCATTAAGCGAATTGATATACAGAGAAGCCGGCGCATCGTGCGCCGGCTTTCTTGTTCGTATGTAAGGGCTAGGCGCCGTTCTCACTGGCGGATACGGCCGCGGTGCTGTTGGGCGTGACGGAAGCTGAGGCGGAGGCCTTCTTCGCATCGCCCATGGAGCTCGTTCCATTGAATTGCCCGCCGTCCTTAATAATGAAGGCGGAGCAGGTCGCGTTGCCGTTCAGCTGCCCGGTCGATTCGATGAGAAGGGAGCCGGAGGCAATCACATCACCGGTCAGCGAGCCGGCGATAACGACGCTCACTCCTTCCACGTCAGCGTATACAACGCCCGTCTCCCCAATCGTAATATTGCGGCTGCACCGGATCGAGCCGCGTATGCGCCCCTCTATTCGCAGATCCGTCTCGCAATCCACCGTTCCTTCCAATGTGGTCGCCTGACCGATTAACGTGTCTGTGCCAGGCGGTCTTTTTTCTTTTCTGGAAAACATGTCTCTGCCCCTCTCTTGTCATTTGACATTTCTCTACTTGTCTCCGGAACCGATATAGATGGCGGGATCGACCGCCTCTTCGCCTTGGCGGACCTCGAAATGCAAGTGAGCCCCGGTACTTCTGCCGGTCGAGCCCATCTTGCCGATTACCTGCCCCTTTTTCACCTGCTCTCCGGAACGGACGCCGCGCTCGCTGAGATGAAGGTAGCGGGTAGTCAGCGATGAACCGTGATCGATGATAAGGTAGTTGCCCTTCATCTTGTCGTGATTCGAAGCGATGACTTTGCCGTCTGCCGCGGCGTAGACGGGATCCCCCTTGTCCCCTCCAATATCGAGCCCGGCATGGAACGCGCTGCTTCCATAGAACGGGTCGGAGCGGCTGCCGAAGCGGGATGTAATATAGGTGCTGTCCGTCGGCCAGAAGGTAGGGGTGGAATCGAGCCGCTGCTTGAATGTCTCGGCTTGCGCCAACAGGGCGGGAATCGTCGTCATCCAGTCCCGCCATGTCGCTTCCATCCGGCGCAACTGCCGATGTGTATCTGCCAATGAATTCGAGGTAGCAGTCAGCGGATGAAGGCGGGAATCAGAGGGCGCGTCATCGGACAGCCTCTGAATATATTCACCGCCTACGGGAAGCCGACCAGCTTCGCCCAGCGAAAATGTCTTGCCGGTGGAAGAACCTGCCGGCGACTGTACCGCTTCTCCGGAGGCGCTCAAGTATTGCTTCAACTGCTGCTCCCATTTCGCCACTTGATCCATTCGCTCCTTCATCCGATTCGATTCGGTCATAATCGCGGATAATTGGCGGTGGGCGGTCGCAAGCTGCTCCTGCTTCTCCGTTATATCTGATTCCAGCTTCGCCTGCTGCACGCGCATGGCGTTCATCGATGCCGTCTGGGCGATGACAAGAGTTATTGCTGCCGTGATCGAGACAATGATCGCAATGCCGGCAACCGTGATGAGCAGCGCCGGAATGCTGAACTGAACCGCCGGGCGGTCAGCCCCGCGAATCAGCATCCACGTCCAACGCTTGCTGCGCTTCGTAGCCATTTGCCATATCCTCCTGGATGGATAAAGATAATCGGGAAAACGGAACGCTCTCCTTACAACACTCCTATTGTACATGAGGTGTAGTAAAATGTAACCAATTTCTTGGAAAGTTTTGACGATTGTTCACGATACATGCGGAGATTTGTCTTGCAGAGAGCTTATCATTTCTCATTCCCACTTCGGGAGCCACTTATAATGCACCCGGCAAAGGGTAATACTACCAAGTATTGAACTTTACCGGATTTCTTGCGCCATGGGGCCGCTACGGGAGGATGAAACGATGAATTTAAGTATTATATTGATGTTGATTAACGCGTTTTTTGCCGTTGTAATCGGGATATATTTCTGGAATCTGCTGCGGAACCAGAAGGGCAACCGGACTGCTGTCGACCGCGAATCGAAAAAGGAGATGGATAAGCTGAACAAGCTGCGCTCCATCTCGCTGACGAAGCCGTTGGCAGAGAAGACGAGACCGACCACGATGAACGACATCGTCGGACAGCGTGACGGCTTGAAGGCGCTCAAGGCCGCGCTGTGCAGCTCGAATCCACAGCATGTGATCGTGTACGGCCCGCCCGGCGTCGGCAAGACGGCGGCTGCCCGCGTCGTGCTGGAGGAGGCGAAAAAGAATCCAAGCTCTCCATTTACGAAGGAAGCCAAATTCACCGAGATCGATGCGACGACCGCCCGGTTCGACGAGCGGGGAATCGCCGATCCGCTTATCGGTTCCGTTCATGATCCGATCTATCAGGGAGCCGGAGCGATGGGCGTCGCCGGCATTCCCCAGCCGAAGCCGGGCGCCGTCACGAAGGCGCATGGAGGGATGCTGTTCATCGATGAGATCGGCGAACTTCATCCGATTCAGATGAATAAGCTGCTCAAGGTGCTCGAGGATCGGAAAGTGTTTCTGGAGAGCGCCTACTACAATTCGGAGGATTCCAATATTCCGACATACATCCATGACATATTCCAGAACGGCCTTCCGGCCGATTTCCGCCTCGTCGGCGCGACGACGCGTTCCCCGCAGGAACTGCCCCCTGCGCTGCGTTCGCGCTGCATGGAGGTCTATTTCCGCCCGCTGCTGCCTGCGGAAATTGAGTCGATAGCCGAGCATGCGGTGCGCAAGATCGGATTTCCGCCGTCTGAAGCTGCGGTTAATATGGTGAAGCGCTATGCCACGAACGGCCGGGAAGCGGTCAACATGATCCAGCTTGCTGCCGGTCTGGCGATGTCCGAGGGGCGTTCGGCCATTGAGGGCGCCGATGTGGAATGGGTCGCGAACAGCAGCCAGATTCCGCCGCGCCCGGACCGGAAGGTGCCCTCTGAGCCGCAGATTGGCCTGGTGAACGGGTTGGCTGTCTACGGACCTAGCATGGGCGCGCTGCTGGAGATCGAGGTGAACTCGATTCGGGTTAAAAATGGCACCGGCACCTACACGATTACCGGCGTCGTGGATGAAGAGGAGCTGGGCGGCGGCAGCCGCACCCTGCGCCGCAAAAGCATGGCCAAAGGCTCGGTCGAGAATGTGCTTACGGTGCTGCGCAGCCTGGGCTACGAACCGTCCAATTACGATCTGCATATCAATTTCCCGGGAGGATCGCCGGTTGACGGCCCTTCGGCCGGGGTAGCGATGGTCATCGCGATCGCGTCCGCGATGAACCAGTGGCCGGTAGACAATAAGCTGGCGATGACCGGGGAGATCAGCATCCATGGCCGGGTCAAGCCGGTTGGCGGCGTGCTGGCGAAGGTGGAAGCCGCCTTCCAGGCGGGGGCGACGCGCGTGCTTATCCCGAAGGAGAACTGGCTCGAAATATTCTCCGACCTGGAGGGAGGACTGCAGGTCATTCCGATTGAGCATGTGGACGAAGCGTTCGCTCACACCTTCGGCCATGTGATGGAAGAAGGGGCGCATCCGGCGGCGAAGCCTTATGAACGGGCAGCGGGGGCGGCAATGCCGCTGCTTCATGCGGAAGCATCCGAGAAGGGAGCCCATCCTGAATCGAAGGGATGAGGGCAGGAAATTGGAGTTTTGCTTGAACATTTGATAAAATATTGGTTACATGTGCATTTACAACAAGCATAACCATGGGGGTGCGATCGATGGGGCTTAAACCTATAAAAAGTCGGCGTCTGCCTCTTCTGCCGCTGAGAGGATTGCTCGTATACCCGAGCATGGTGCTTCATCTTGATGTCGGGCGTGACAAATCGGTCAAGGCGCTGGAGCAGGCCATGATGGAGGATCAGATGCTGCTGCTGTGCTCCCAGTCCGAGGTGAGCATCGAAGAGCCGTCTCAGGAAGACATCTATCGCATTGGAACGATAGCCAAGGTGCGCCAAATGCTGCGTCTGCCGAATAGCACCATCCGGGTGCTGGTCGAAGGCGTGGAGCGTGCGGAAATCGCAGAATATGTGCCGAATGACGAATATTACGAGGTCAACGCGACGCCGCTGCAGGATGAAGATCACGGGACTTCATCCGAGACGGAAGCCTTGATGCGAATGGTATTAACGCAGTTCGAGAACTATGTCCATATGTCGAAGAAAGTGACACCGGAGACGCTGACGGCCGTGACCGATATTTCGGAGCCGGGGCGTCTGGCGGATGTCATCGCCAGCCATCTCCCGTTGAAGATGAAGGATAAGCAGGAGCTGCTCGAGACCGTCTCCGCCGCCGGGAGGTTGAACAAGCTGCTCCAAATGCTGAACAACGAGAGCGAAGTGCTGGAGCTGGAGAAGAAGATCAACCAGCGCGTCAAGAAGCAGATGGAGAAGACGCAAAAAGAATATTATTTGCGGGAGCAGATGAAGGCGATTCAGAAGGAGCTCGGCGACAAGGAAGGACGTGCCGGCGAGATCGAGGAGCTGCGTTCGCAGCTGGCTGAACTGGAAGCCCCCGACAAGGTGAAGGACAAAATCCAGAAGGAAATCGATCGTCTGGAGAAGATGCCTTCCACTTCGGCGGAAGGATCGGTAATCCGCAACTATATTGACTGGTTATTCCTTATTCCATGGTCCAAGCGCACGGAAGACGATCTTGACCTCCACAAGGCGGAATCCATCCTGGATGAAGATCATTACGGCCTTGATAAGCCGAAGGAGCGGGTGCTGGAGTATTTGGCTGTGCAGCAGATGGTGAAGCGGATGAAGGGCCCGATCCTGTGTCTGGTTGGCCCTCCGGGTGTCGGGAAGACTTCGCTTGCCCGCTCCATCGCCAAGTCGCTCGGGCGCCAGTTCATTCGCATCTCGCTCGGCGGCGTGCGCGATGAAGCGGAGATCCGCGGCCATCGGCGCACCTATGTGGGGGCGATGCCAGGACGCATCGTGCAGGCGATGAAGAATGCAGGGACGATGAACCCGGTCCTGCTCCTAGACGAGATCGACAAGATGGCTTCCGATTTCCGCGGTGATCCGGCTTCCGCCCTGCTAGAGGTGCTGGATCCGGAGCAGAATAATGCGTTCAGCGATCACTTTGTCGAGCTGCCGGTCGATTTGTCTCATGTCATGTTCGTAACGACGGCCAATGCAGTACATAATATTCCGCGTCCGCTGCTGGACCGGATGGAGCTGATCTCGCTCTCGGGATATACGGAGCTGGAGAAGCTCGAGATAGCGTCCCGCCATCTGCTGCCGAAGCAGAAGCGGGAGCATGGGTTCGAAGACGAGCAGCTGCATGTCGAAGAAGGCGTCGTGCGCCGGGTCATCCGGGAATATACCCGGGAGGCTGGCGTAAGGCAGCTGGAGCAGCAGTTAGCCGCGCTGTGCCGCAAAGCGGCGCGGATGATTGTATCGGATGGCGTAACGGAAGTGACGATTCAAGCCGATGAGCTAACCGACTACTTGGGCGTTCCCAAATACCGTTATGGCCTGGCGGAGCAGCATAATCAGGTGGGTACGGTCACCGGACTGGCCTGGACGGAGGTTGGCGGCGACACCCTCAATGTTGAAGTGAGCGTCGTGCCGGGCACCGGCAAGCTGCTGCTGACCGGCAAGCTGGGCGACGTGATGAAGGAATCCGCCCAGGCCGCGTTCAGCTACATCCGTTCCAGAGCAGCCGAATTCCATCTGGAATCCGATTTCCATGAGAAGGCCGACATTCATATTCACGTGCCCGAAGGAGCGATTCCGAAGGACGGCCCGTCGGCGGGAATTACGATGGCGACGGCTCTCGTCTCGGCGCTGACGAACCGCTATGTCTCGAAAGATGTGGCGATGACCGGGGAGATTACGCTCCGCGGCCGGGTTCTGCCGATCGGGGGCTTGAAGGAGAAGTCACTTGCCGCTTTGCGCGCCGGCATCAAGACCGTCATTTATCCAGCTGAGAATATGCGGGACTTGAACGATATACCGGAGAGCGTGCGCCAAGAGATGACATTCATACCGGCGGCGCACATGGATGAAGTGCTGCAGCATGCCTTGCTGGCGCAGTAAGGCTAAGCCTAGGCCAGTGCAGCGGGAACCTCAGAAGAGGTAGCCCAGCAGAGGCCGAGGAAGCGATGGACGCATATTTATCCTAATTGATGAATAGTCGCATACGCACCATCACGTACCGTCCGGCACCAATCCGGACGGTATTTTTTTCGATAATAAGATGCTGTTGGTCTGTAGAGGAAAGTGAATAACTTGTCTGCCTTCTTATGGCCAATATCCCCGTCGCGCAGGAAGCGGGAAGAACCCGGCTACTCCTTATGGTCAATATCCCCGTCGCGCAGGAAACAGAAAGCCCCCGCTTGCTCTTTATGATCAATATCCCCATCGCACAGGAAGTCGAAAACTCCTGTCTGCTTCTTATGGCCAATATCCCCGTCGCGCAGGAAGCGGGAAGAACCCGGCTACTCCTTATGGTCAATATCCCCGTCGCGCAGGAAGCGGAAGAACCCCAGCTGCTTCTTATGGCCTATATCCCCGTCGGGCAGGAAGCGGAAGAACCCCAGCTGCTTCTTATGGCCAATATGCCCGTCGCGCAGGAAGCGGAAGAACCCCAGCTGCTTCTTATTGCCAATATGCCCGTCGCGCAGGAAGCAGAAAGCCCCCCCTTGCTCTTTATGATCAATATCCCCATCGCACAGGAAGCGGAAGAACCCTGTCTACTCCTTATGGTCGATATCCCCGTCGCGCAGGAAGCAGAAAGCCCCCGCTTGCTTCTTATGATTAATATCCCCGTCGGGCAGGAAGCGGAAGAACCCCAGCTGCTTCCTATGGTCGATATCCCCATCGCACAGGAAGCGGAAGAACCCTGTCTACTCCTTATGGTCGATATCCCCGTCGCGCAGGAAGCAGAGGAACCCCAACTGCTTCTTATGGCCAATATCCCCGTCGCGCAGGAAGCGGAAGAAGCCCGGCTACTCCTTATGGTCAATATCCCCGTCGCGCAGGAAATAGAGGAACCCCAGCTGCTTCTTATGGCCAATACCCCCGTCGGGCAGGAAATAGAGGAACCCCAGCTGCTTCTTATGGCCAATATCCCCGTCGGGCAGGAAGCGGAAGAACCCCAGCTGCTCCTTGTGGTCGATATCCCCGTCGCGCAGGAAGCAGAAAGCCCCCGCTTGCTCTTTATGATCAATATCCCCATCGCACAGGAAGCGGAAGAACCCTGTCTACTCCTTATGGTCGATATCCCCGTCGCGCAGGAAGCAGAAAGCCCCCGCTTGCTCTTTATGATCAATATCCCCATCGCACAGGAAGCGGAAGAACCCTGTCTACTCCTTATGGTCGATATCCCCGTCACGCAGGAAGCAGAAAGCCCCCGCTTGCTTCTTATGATCAATATCCCCGTCGCGCAGGAAGCGGAAAAACCCCGGCAGCTTCTTATGGTCGATATCCCCGTCGCGCAGGAAGCGGAAAAACCCCAGCTGCTTCTTATGATCAATTTCCCCGTCGCGCAGGAAGCGGAAGAACCCCAGCTGCTTCTTATGGCCTATATCCCCGTCGGGCAGGAAGCGTAAGAACCCCGGCTACTCCTTATGGCCAATATCCCCGTCACGCAGGAAGCAGAGGAACCTGCCTACTCCTTACAGCCAAATATCCCCATAGCACAGGAAAGAGAAATAACTGCGGCAGTTTGTTTATGAGGAGTTTCCGATAAAAAATGGGAACGTCAAAGACAGAAGTTTCATTAAATAAGCGAGTGTAATTGGGTTACTTCACCAAATATCCGCTTGCTAACTTATCGAGAAAGGCGCGAAACTGAAGTGATTTGTTGGGTTGAGGCTCCTCCTGACCGTTTGGGATAATGGATAAGAGGAAGGCGTGCCCCTAAGTGCTGGGGAAAGCTGAGCAAAAGGAAGGTGTGTTCCTGAGAACTGGGGAGACTGAACAAAAGGACGTTGAGCCCCTAAGTGTTGGGGAAAGCTGAATAAAAGGAAGGCACGTCTCTGAGTGTTGAGGAGACCGGACAAAAGGACGTTGGGCCCCTAAGTGCTAGGGAAAGCTGAGCAAAAGGAAGGTGTGTCCCTGAGAGCTGGGGAGACTGAACAAAAGGATGTTGTGCCCCTGAGTGCTGTTGAAACTGGAAAAAAGGAAGCAGCACTCCTGAGCGCAAGGGAGACTGCATATAAGGATGCCCGCGGCACGAATCACGGGGCAATAGCGCTGGCCAGAATCAGGCAAGTCACGTCATTGGCTCATGAGCTTGTTTTTGATCTGCTGTATTAAGTGGCTGTCGTAAAGCAGGCCAGCCGGATTCGCTTAGCCAGGGGGCGCTTTGTGCTGAGTGAATGAAGTAGTGTACAATAGAGGCACGATTAAGACAGATATATACATCGTTAAGGGAGCACGGAATATGAAGATTACGAATGCCGAATTCATTATTAGCGCGGTCGGTCCGGCCCAATATCCGGATGACGGTTTTCCGGAGATCGGTCTTGCCGGCCGTTCCAATGTAGGGAAGTCGTCCCTCATTAATAAGATGATTATGCGTAAAAATCTGGCCCGTACCAGCTCGCAGCCAGGCAAGACTCAGCAGCTTAACTATTACCGGATTAATGATAGTATGTACTTCGTCGACGTTCCGGGATACGGTTATGCCAAAGTATCCAAAGTGCAGCGCGCCGCTTGGGGCAAAATGATCGAGGCTTACTTCCGCGAACGCGACGCGCTGCGGCTCGTGCTGCTCGTCGTCGATCTGCGGCATCCGCCTACCGAGGACGACTGCATGATGCATCAGTGGCTGACCCATTACGAGGTGCCGGTCGCCGTCGTCGCCACGAAGGCGGATAAAGTGCCGAAGAGCCGCTGGCCCAAGCATTTGAAGCAGGTCCGGACGACACTCGGTCTGCACGCGGATACGCCGCTTGTTCTGTTCTCGGCCGAGACCGGGCAGGGCCGGGAGGAGCTGTGGGATATTATTCTGTCTCACCAATCGTCCGGGGAGACGGAACAAGAGCATTTGCATCCGGATGAATAATTATGCACCTCGGGTGGATAGGCTATCGCCCATAAAATCGGTGATCGCATGCGGGAGACTGCGCTGGAACAGTTATTTAGTGAGGATCAAGGGAGAAACATTGGCTGAATTCCGGCTGATTGCGATTTTTTCAAAAATCCACTCGTATTTGGCGGCTCGTAAACAGGAATTCATTTTGACGTTGTAGTATAATAAGAGTATGATTTTCAGGCAGTAAAAACGAATTAAGGAGAGTTTTTATGGCTCGGCGGTTAGCCACAGAGTATGTGAAAGCCAGTTTGCAGTTGACGGAAGCTCAGTTGACCCGATTTTTACAGTCGCTTGCCCTGCATTCCGTTGGGGTAAAAGTATTGGAGAACGGCAATCAAGAGGTGGTTCTTGAGGACGGCCAGGGTGATGAGATTACCTTCCTGTTCGAGAAGCAAGGCAATCGGTATGTCTGTGTAACGTCTTGCCGCTTGGTTCATCCGAAATTGACGCAAGTGATGCATAAGCTTGTGGCGACATTCCGTGGCGAAGCGGTAGTCAATCGCATCTTTGCCGGATTTACGATGACTTATTATTATGAAGACGGTGCAGTACGCAAGATTGAAGAACGGAAGCATCAAGAGTCGCGTATCATTTACGAGCATAAGGATACCGTACGCGACCTGCAGAAGATGTTCCAGAAGAACGGCGCGGAGCTTCGAATCGATTCCGTGCAGAAGCAGGTAAATATGCTGCTGGATGAGCGGAATCAGGCGCATTCCACTGAATTAATCCAACACATCGACGCGCAATTAAGCCGTCTCGCACATCAATTGTTCATACTTGAAGCATAGAAGCATACGATCAAGAGATCATCTTGCTGAAGACCCTGCGCTCCTTACGGGAGAGCAGGGTTCTTTTGTGCTTGCAGGAAGGACAGGTGACCGTACACAGCAGGCTGACAAGTTGCTGAAAAAAAGGGTTGCATTTATGTGCGGAAGATGTTATTTTTAATCTCGTTGAAAACAATATAGGAACCAGGATTCACTCAGGACATTGCATGTTGCGAGAGATTTTTCCCTCGAGAAGTGAATGACGTAGGTCCTAGCGGATGAAATTTTTACAACATTTTATTCCTAGGAAGGGGGAACCGAAAGATGGAATACTCAACTTTCGGAAGACACGTTGCTGTTGATACATGGGGAGTCGACTTTGATTTGCTGAATAATGCGGAATATTTGCAGACCCAGCTGGTTGAAGCCGCCGAGGCATGTGGAGCAACCGTCTTGTCCGTTCAATCCAAGCAGTTTGAACCACAAGGGGCAACCGTCCTTGTCATGTTGTCTGAAAGTCATCTTTCTATCCACACATATCCTGAACGTGGATTTGCAGCCATCGATTGTTATACTTGCGGCGAGACCGTCGATCCGCAGTTGGCCATTGATTACCTGGTCTCTGTATTGAAACCGGAACGTACCTATGCCAAGAAGTTGATTCGCGGCCTGGGGGAAATGGAAGTCGTCACACCAGACATGAATGTAAAGCAATTCGTATAAAATGGCGTTCAGCCCGTTTGCCTGCGATGATGCAGGGAACGGGTTTTTTTATTTTGCTTTGATTTATCGTCCTATTTTTCTCATTGAATTGGAGGACTTATCCGAATACGATGGTAACAAATAAATGATTTATTCATTTATCCGGAGCGGTACATTCTGTTTTGCTCGCCTTCCATCCGATGAGCCTGATTCGTATGGACAGGGAGGGGAAAGCAATCGGTTCCGGGACAGTTTTGAAAACGCTTTCATTTAAGCGTACAACTTGTCGAAAAGGGGGTTGATTTCTATTCGATCGCAATACAAGCACAAACGGATCGTATCGCTCGGTCCCCGCTTCCTTATTCTCTGCCTGCTTCTGCAATGGCTGGCCGTGTCTGGCGCGCATGCGGAAGCGGCGGATTCCGATCCAGGGAAGACGCTGGTGAATCTGGCGTTGGACAAGCCTGTTACGGTGTCCGAGCCGAATGCCATCTTCGATACGATTCAGGGGATCGGGAAATACGGAAAAGAAACCCCGCTCGATCAGTCGGGGATGCTGACCGATGGCCGCTACGGAGATACCGCGGACTGGCAAAATACAGAAGACTGGTTCGTATTTTACCGCAAGCTGAAGCGGGAGGTCATCGTCGATCTGGAGGAGATCTCCACCATTGAGCGCATTGCAACCGGCTTCGGCCAGCGGAACGATGTCGGCATCGCGCCGCCGCTCTATATTCGATTCTTCGCGTCGCAGGATGGGGCGACTTACCGTTATCTGGGCAAAGCGGGACCGGATGAGCCGCTCTACTTCGCCGATGCGCGCACAGCGACGGATATGCATCGGAAGGCGTACGTGCTCGATACGCTGACTGACGGAACGAAGCTGGCGGTACAAGCCCGCTACATCAAGCTCGAATTCGCGATCAACTTTTTCGGCTGGATGGATGAGATCGAGATATGGGGCAAGCAGGGCGCTTCGGAGCCGCTCCAGCCGCTGCCTGAGATCAGCGATGATTGGGAGCCTGGGCACTATCCTTCACCTGGCAGCCAGGAAGCCGCAGGCGTGAAGGACCAGTTCCTCTGGTATTCCGGCCCGATGAAGCCGGGCAGTGAGAGGTTCACCGATTGGACCCCGGAGAAGGCGGAAGCGTTCCTTGCGTACAAAGATATTTACGGGACGATCAAGGATTGGTTCTTCACCGATATTTTGGCACTGCCGGTCACGGCGATGGTGACGCCTTCCGGCGTCGATGCGAGCGGCAATGCCCGATTCGTGACGATGGACGATCTGAAGGCGTACCTCGATTTTATTTTTGCCCCCGGCTCTCAACTGGCCGCCATCGACGAGGCCGCTGGCACCATCAACGACACCTTGAAGACGGAGCAGACGGTGCGCGTGACCGTGGCGATACCGCAAATAGAGGAAAGCTCGAACTTCGGCGACATGAACGGAACCGGAGAGCCGTTCAGCTTACGGGCGGCGGATTTCGCCGGCATGGT
This sequence comes from Paenibacillus dendritiformis, assembly GCF_945605565.1. NCBI lineage: Bacteria > Bacillati > Bacillota > Bacilli > Caryophanales > Paenibacillaceae > Paenibacillus > Paenibacillus dendritiformis. The sequence goes on from NZ_OX216966.1 coordinate 2,348,941, forward strand.
GGACGACCCGCAGTCCTACGAAGGCCGCAAGCAAATGAACGAGCTGGCATTCCGCAATAAGACGGCCGCCGTCCAATGGTACATCGATGAGGTGGAGCGCCGTTTCCTTGAGAGGGGATTCGCCCATCTGAAGCTCGACGGCTTCTACTGGTACCATGAGCGGATTGGGGAGACGACAGGCGATTCTGAGCTTATCCGGGAGACGGCGAAGCTGCTCCATGACCGGAACCGCTGGTTCACGTGGATTCCGTATATCGGCCCGGGATCGGCGTACCAGTGGCGAGACTTGGGCTTCGATGCCGCTTCGATTCAGCCGGGGTTCGCCTTCGGCGTCTCGAAGAAGGCCATCTTCCCGCATGTGGCCGAGCTGGCCCGCAAGACCGGCGCTTCCGTTGAAGTCGAGTATGACGATTACCGGACGCTGGCTCAATATTTGAACTATGGCGTCTTCGAACGCTATATGAGTGACGCGCCGAACACCTACTATTTGGGCGCGATGCCGATCGTGGACGGGGCTTACGCCTTGGCGCCGCTGGATGATCGGGCACCGGATGCGATGTCCTCCATCCGCCGCAGCGTCTATGACCGCCTGTACGAGTATGTGAAGGACCGGTATGAACCGCGTTTTACCGTAACGCTGGAGACGAATGCTTCACAGCCTGCGGACATCCGGGTCAAGGCTACCGTGCCGCTGGCGGATGGATTCACCGAAGGGGAGATCTCCATCCGCTACAACCCGGAGACCGCGAAGTTCGACCGGCTCACGCTTCCGGAGAGCCTTGGTCCTGAGATGAATGTCCAGGCGGAGGATGATGGCGACGGGCAGGTAACGGTCCGGTTCCATACCGATCCGGACCATGCCCTGGAAGCGGATCTGCTCGCGAAGCGCAGCCCGATGACGGGGGCTCCCGAGCTGGCGACGCTTCACTTCTCTGCGATCGGGCCGGATGCCGGAGCCCGGGATTTCGTCCTCCAGCCGGACGGCACAATGACGAACCGGGACGGCGTCGTGTACCGCAACTGGGGAGCCGGCGATATCGTGCCGGGTTCGGCCGAGGATCAGCTGGTTCAGGCAACGGAGGCGGTCAAGCGCTTCGAGAGCACGCATCTGAAGGCGGATTGGAAGGAGGGGAAGAGCCGGCTGAAGCAGCTTCCGAAGAGCCCGGTACGGGAGCGGCTGGAGGCGCGGCTCGACGCGGCCAAGCGGCAAGCGGGCTTCCCGGCATTGGAAGCCGATGAGCAATAAACAAACATAACCAGCACAAGGGGGATTCACAATGCGAGTGCGATGGAGAGAGAGTCTGATACTGCTTCTCATCCTGTCGGTAACCTGGAGTCTTGCCGCTTGCAGCGGCTCTACGACGGAGAGAGAGGCGAAGAATGGCGAAGGTGCGAAGCAGGAGGACGACAGCCAGCAGCCGCTTACGATCGAATGGCTGACTTACCAGTACGGTCCGGTTGACGAGGAGGCGCCCAACAAAAAGTTCCTGGAAGACAAATTCAACGTCAAGTTCAACATCTGGTATCTGGATGTGACGAAGCGGGAAGAACTGCTTGGCGCGAAGCTCGCCGGCGGCCAGGTGCCGGACTTCATGACGGTGTATTCGGGGGCCGACCTGCAGAAGTTCTATAAGAGCGGGGTCACGACCAGCTTCACTCAAGAAGAGCTGGAGCAGTTTATGCCGAATTATAAAAAGCTGGTCGATTCCATCGATCCGAACATTTGGAGCTATGCCAAATTCAATGGCGAGTACATTGGCATTCCAAGCATCAACGGCGACGGGGAATTCAGCCTCGCGACCGCGTGGCGGAAGGATTGGCTGGACAAGGTGGGCATCACGAAAATTCCGGAGACGCTGGACGAGTTCGAGGAGGCGATGTACAAATTCCGCAATGATGATCCGGACGGCAACGGCCAAAAGGACACGTACGGCATGTCCCGATCGGCGATGACGAGCGTGTACGGCGCATATGGCGTCTATCCCGAGTTCTGGGCCGTACGGGACGGGAAAATCGTCTGGGGCGGCATTCTTCCGGAGACGAAGCAGGCGCTGGAGCGGCTGGCGAAGTGGAAGAAGGACGATGTCATCAGCCCGGAATGGGTGCTGGAGACCGGAGAAAATACGGGCGGCTACTGGGCGCTGTCCAATGATTTCATCAACGGCAAAATCGGCGTCTCCAACCATGGCAGTAACTATCACTGGACGCCTCCGATCCCCGAGATCAAATCCGAAGGCGGCGTGAACTGGGTGGAGCTGATGAAGGTGAACCCGCAGGCCGAGATCGGCTTCGGCAAGCCGCCGGTCGGTCCGGAGGGCAAGTTCGGCAACATTACGCCGGGCTTCGTCGGAGGGACCTACATGGCCTTCGGCAAAAGGGCGGGCGACAATCCGGAGCTGAAGCATACTATCATGCGCATCTGGGACGAGGTCTACGGCAACTTCGATATGTGGCAGCGGATGAAGTATGGAGAGCTGGGCGTTCATTCGGAGAAGGCGGACGACGGCATCACGATCGTCTGGAAGGAAGAATACGCCGGCAAGAACGAGATGCAAGCCAAAATCGGCGCTAATATTACGTTTGCGCCTTTTGACCAGCCGGAGTTCCGGGCCCGGGTGAACAATCCGAAGCTGAAGGAAATCAATACGAAGCTGTACAAATTCGAGGGCGCGGGCTATGAGAACGCCGTCAAGACGGCCCTTCCTTCTGAGGGCCAGTATATGGCCAATTTGATTCAACTGCAAAAAGAGGCCTTCGCCTCGATCATTAACGGGGAAAAGCCAATCGACGAGTTCGATGCCTTTGTCGAAGCCTGGAAGCAGAACGGGGGCGACAAGCTTACCGAGGAAGCGAACCAGTGGTATGACAGCCTAAAATAAGCGACAAGCAGATGAGGATTGGCGGTCGTATCCTGTTCGGGGAACGCCGCCTTTCTTCCATCCCGCATGATGGGATAGAAAGGGTGGACGCAATGAGACAACCGGGTTCCGTCACATCAGACAGCCGCTTCCGCACCCAGTGGAAAGCATACTACCGGCATCGGTATTTGCTGCTGATGCTGCTTCCCTGTGTACTGTATTTTCTCGTTTTTAAATATTTGCCGATGTACGGCATGGTGCTGGCCTTCAAAAACTATCAGTTCCTGGACGGCATTCTCGGCAGTCCGTGGAACGGGCTGGACAATTTCCGGGTGCTGTTCGAAGGGCGCGATTTCCCGCGGGCCCTCCGCAACACGCTCATCATCAGCCTATATAAGCTCGTCTTCAATTTCCCGGCGCCGATTATTTTGGCGCTGCTGTTGAATGAGCTGCGGGTCGTCTTCTTCAAGCGGTTCGTGCAGACGCTGAGCTATTTGCCGCATTTCCTGTCCTGGGTCATCTTGGCCGGCATTTTCATGGAAGTCTTCTCGCCGACGCGCGGTGTCGTCAACTACATTATCAATCTGTTCGGGGGCGAGTCGATCTTCTTCTTCGGCGACAAGGAATGGTTCCGAACGCTGCTGGTCAGCACGGAAGTATGGAAGAGCGTCGGCTGGGGATCGATCATTTATCTGGCCGCCCTGTCCTCGATCGATCCGACGCTGTATGAGGCCGCGATCGTCGACGGGGCAAGCCGCTGGCGGCAGATGGTCCACATTACGGTTCCTGCCCTGGCGCCGGTCATTACGATCATGTTCATTTTCGCGGTGGGCGGCATTATCAATGATGACTTCGACCAGGTGTTCAACTTCTACAATGCGAATGTCTATGAAGTGGGCGATGTACTGAGCACGTATACATACCGGATCGGGATTAGCCAGATGGAATACGGCCTCTCGACGGCCGCGGGGCTGTTCACCAATGTAATCGCGCTCGTCCTCATTCTGGTCACGAACCGTGTCGTCAAGCGCTTTAGCGATTATGGAATTTGGTAGGAGGGACATCCATGTCATTAACGATCGGCAAAAAATCAATCGGCGAGAAAGTGTTCGACACCGCCAACGTGGTGTTTCTCATTCTGTTCTCGATCACGGCGGTATATCCGTTTCTTAACGTGATGTCTGTCTCGTTCAGCACGTCATCCGCAGCCAATGCCTACGGCTTGAAGCTGTGGCCGCAGGAGGTGTCGCTGGACGGATACCAGGCCGTCTTTGCGAACAAGCTCATCTGGACCGGCTATTATAATACGATTTTCCGTACGGTCCTCGGCACGTTTTTGAACGTCATTTTCTCGGTGATGTGCGCTTATCCGTTGTCCAAAAAATATTTGCCTCACCGCAATCTGTTTACGGCCTTCATCGTGTTCACGATGTTTTTCAGCGGCGGCTTGATTCCGAATTATTTGCTGATTAAGGAGCTGGGGCTGCTCGACAGCCGCTGGTCGCTGATTCTGCCGGGACTGATTGCCGCATTTACGATGATTATCGTGCGCAACTACTTCATGTCTCTCCCGGAAGAGGTGGAAGAATCGGCGCGCATCGACGGCGCCAACGACATGCGCATTCTGTTCTCGATCGTGCTGCCGATGTCCATGCCGATTATCGCGACCATCTCGCTCTGGTATGCGGTCGCCCATTGGAATGCATGGTTCGATTCGCTGCTCTATATTTCCGATCCGAACAAAGCGGTGCTCGGCAATGTGCTGCGCAAGATCGTCATCGAAGGCTCGTCCCAATTCCAGCAATTCGACCAGGGCTTCAATCAGAACGGGCAGGCAACCGTCACGCCGGACATAATTAAGGCCGCGACGATCATGGTAGCCACCGTCCCGATCATTTGCGTATATCCCTTTGTCCAAAAGTATTTCGTAAAAGGCGTAATCGTCGGTTCATTGAAAGGATAGGTGATGGAATATGAACATGGAGCAGACACGAGCGGCCCGGCCCCGCCGCCGGCGTGAACCGCAAGGCTTCTATATCGGGGCGGAGCAAGTAAAGATTGCGCAGGAGCAGATCGGCCGCTTCGCCTGGGCAGAGCGGATGGTGCAGGAGATAAAGCGGGATTGCGATGAATTTGTGAAGCTGGAGGACGCCTTCGTCTATGACGTGGTCCTCAGCATGCGGGGGCAGACCTTCGCCTACGGCATTACGGGCTGCCCGTCATGCGGCTCCGCCTATCCTTCGCGACCGGAGGAGCTGAAGCCGTGGCTGTCCGGGTGGGAAGCATTCCCGGCCAAGAAGGTGACCTGCCCGGCCTGCCGCCTCACGGTGCCGAACGAGCGCTACCCGGATGACGGGAGCGGCTTCGAGCAGGAAGGGAAGGCATACTATCCGATCGGCATGTGGAATTTTGCCGTTGCCGGAGAATGGCTGGGCGGCGTGCGCAATCATGAAGGCCTCGTCACGAAGCTGACCTATCTGTATATGCTGACCGGCGAGGAGCGGTATGCGCGCAGGGCGATTGTATTGCTCGACGCGTTCAGCGCCATCTGGGAGGGTACTATCGGGCCGCGCGATTTCACGCCGTTCGGAAGCTCTTACGAGATCGGCAGGCTGCATCTGCTGTCAAGCATTGTCTTCCGCATCAAAGTGTTCCTCGCGCATGACTATGATTGGCTGTCCCGTCTGCCGGAGATGGACGAGCCCTCGACCGGGTGCCGGCTTGCCGGAGCCGGGGAGGGGATGTCGGTGCGGGACAATATCGAGCGCATGCTGGAAGAATACTTGCTGGATGAGCCAGGAGGTCCGGTCTATGATCTGCGCGGAGGCCGGCTGACGCTGCTCAACAATCATGAAGCGGACGGCGTGCGCGCCATGCTGGCCGTCGGTCTCGCGCTGGATGTCCCGTTGTATGGCGAGTGGGGCATCGAGGCCGTAAAGGGATTTTTCTACAATGCGATCGGACGCGACGGCATGTATTTCGAAGGCTCGTTCGGCTATGCCTTGTTCACGATCGGGGTGCTGCTGGATATGGCCCTGCTGGCGCAGCAGGCGGCCGCGGCGAAGAGGATGGAGGAACCATTCCAGCCGTTCAACAGCCGGCGCTTCTTCCGCTTCGCTGTTCAGAATCCGCTCGCGATGTGCTGCCAGGGGCATCTGCCCAGCTACGGAGATTGGGGCCGAGATGAGACGACAGGCACGGAGCTTCGGCCTGAAGTGCTGTCTGCTGCCTACCGAGCCGCCCTTCATTTCGCCTACTACGCCACGGATGCCGATCTCCGGGCGGAGGCCCGCGCCATGCTGGCCGCCTGGCGCGCACAGGCGGAACCGCTGCTCGGCTCGTCGGGCCTGGAGCTGTTCCTGCCCCATGAGGGCGGAGACGAGCCGGGAGGCGCAGCAGCCGCTCCGAAGTCCGGCGGCGTCATGGTAGCCGGCCAGGGCGGGTACATCGTGCTGCGCGACAAGCATGACATGACGTTGCTGACACGCTACGGACCGAACTTGACGCATGCCCACGACGATGTGCTGAGCTATCAATGGTATGCTGACGGCAGAGAGATTACGGCCGATTTGGGCTACGGCATTTATGGGACGAACAGCCATTTCGGCTGGGCCTCCAAGGCGATCGCACACCCGACGGTCGTTCTCCGCCAGGATGAGCAGATGGAGCGCGGCCAGCTGTATAAGCCGTTCGCCGGAGGCGAGGCGGCGTTTATTTATGAGCGGGACGGCTGGGCGGCCAGTGAATGCGCCGCGCCTGCGCTGTATGGGGCGGAGCGGTACCAGCGGCTGCTGGCTGCGGTTCCGCTCAGCCGGGGGCGCTCCTATGTGCTCGATATCTTCGATGTCGTGGCGGAGGGGGACAAAGATTTGGCGCTTCATGCCTTCCACGAAGCGAGCCGCCTAGAGGTCGCCGGCTGGGAGGAGACAGAGACCGCCGCCTGGACGCTGGCCGGGGCGCTGAACCGGGAGCGGTCCGGGGGCGGGCTCTATTATGACCGTCCCGGATTAAGCTTCGGGGAGCGGCTGACGACAGGGGAGACCTTCAATTCGCTGCAGCCGGGGGAAGAAGAGCGGCTCTGGACGACCGAGCCCAACAATGGCTACGGCTATATTTACGGTATCCGTGAGCTGCAACCGGACGTGAGCCGGGCCAAACATAGCAGCCCTGTCGTCCACGCCCGCTGGAAGACGGCGGACGCCGAGGCGCATTGGCATATCATGCTGGACGGGGAGGAGACGCTCTATACGGGCACAGGACCGAATCTGGACGGGAGCGCGGTTCATCCGTTTTTCATTATTCACAGCGGGAAAGAAGCGAAGCGGTTCGTCTCGGTCTCTTATGCGGGGGATGATGTCAAGCTAGTCTCTATCCAGAAGGAAGCGGTGTCCGGCGCCCGTGGCGGCACGGCTTCCGTCCTGACGCTGACCTGGTCGGACGGCACGCAAGACCTGTGGCTGTACAGCGCCGCGAGCGATGTGTATGAGTGGCAAGCGGAGGAAGGCACGGCTGCCGCTGCCGGCCGGTGCGGATGCATCCGCCTGCGGAGCCCGAAGCAGAGAAGCCCGCAGCTGCATCCGGTTCGAGCGGAAGAGCTTCGGTTCACCCCGGCCCCCGGCAGAGCTCGGGGATTGGCCGAACCATGCGCAGCGTACGGGTATGGCGAGGAGGAATATGAGGTCGCGCGGATCGATTGGCCGAAGGCGCAACTGACCGTCCGCGGCTTGAGGCTGGCTGCCGGACAGGAGCCCCGGTTCGTCGGTCTCCGGGGAGTTGGGCGAGAAGCCGCTACGGTGTATCCGGCAAGGCTGGAGGCAAGCGGGCCGGACGAGCACATCGTTCACCTGTTGGACGATATGATCGTATCGACAGGCGTCATCGCCGAAGCGGAGGGAGACCGGCTCGTGACGAAGATACCGCTTCCCTTCGCCGCGCCTGGAGCGGGCAGGAGCGCATTTTGCGGCATGAGAGTCGTCGGCGCTTGCGGCGGACAGGCGGTTATCCGGGATGTTCCCGATCTGACGACGCTCCGCATCGAGCCGATCCATCCTTTCCAGGCCGGTGAAGCCTTTGACATCGTAGATACGGATGATGTGATGTTCATCCGCTTGAAGGGATGAGGTCGATCATGAACATACAGGAAAGGACGTGGATGGCCTTGACCAAGCTGCTGCATCAATTGCCTACCGAGATTCGAATCGGCGTCATCGGACCGCTGGAACTGCTGCCGCTTATTTTGCAGACGCTCAAAGCGTTTCCTTCCTTTATTCCTGAGGTCAGGGTCTATCGGCATGAATCGGAAGCGATTGATCATACGCGGGAGCTGATGCACAACGTGGAGGTGCTGCTATTCTCCGGGCCCGAGCCGTACCGGCTGGCGAGACAGCGGCTCACCCTGCCCGTTCCTGCGCTCTATGTCCCGAGGAGCGGAACCGGGCTGTACCGGGCCTTGTTCCATCTCGATCATAAATGCGACATGCAGGCCTGTACCGCCGATTCGCTCTCGAAGCTGGCCGTGGAACGGGTGTTCACCGAGCTGGGCATACGCGGGATCGATATGTATTATTGTGAAGGAGATCTGCTGCTCTCGCGGGATGACGTCCTGCAATTTCATGTGCGGCACTACGAACAGGGGAAGAGCAGCGCGGCGCTGACAGGGAGCCGGGAGGTGTCGGAGATGCTCAGCATTTACGGCGTTCCGAACGAATGGGTGATGCCCACCGAGCAGGACATCACGGTCAGCCTGGAGCGGGCGCTGCTCTCGACGGAGACCCGGCGCAGCAAGGAAACGCAGTTCGTCATCGGACTCATTCATATGGAAGGAGCGGATATTGAGGGGCCGCAGCAGGACGCAGGCCGAACGAAGGAGCGAATACACCGGACGGTCCAGGGCTTCGTCGAATCGCTGAACGGGCATGTCACCCAGATCAATGATTATGAATATTTGTTCGTGACGACGCGCGGAGCCTTCGAGGCGGTGACCGGAGGCTATAAATCGATCCAGCTCGCGAAGGAAATGGGAACGGCGTACGGCGTGACGATGAGCATCGGCGCCGGCTTCGGCACGAGCGCGAGCGATGCGGGCGTGCATGCCGAGCTTGCGCTGCGCCATGCCAAGGACGCCGGCGGCAATATTTGCTTCATCGTGCGCGAAGACCGCAGCATTATCGGCCCGCTGGAGATGGCCGAAGCGAACGAGTGCGATATGTCGCTGATCGACTTCAAGCTGGTGAAGGAAGCGGAAGCCGCCGGCTTATCCCCAATGCATCTGAGCAAGCTTGTCGCCCAAGTCGCCCGCACGGGAAGGACGGAATACAGTGCCTTCGAGCTGGCCGTCATTTTGAATATTACGGTACGGAGCACGCATCGCCTGCTCTCGCTCTGGCTGGATGGCGGCCTCATCGAGATTGCGCGCGAGGTCAAGGCTCCGTCCAAGGGGCGGCCGAAGCAGATATACCGCTTCCCGTTCCTGGAGGATCTGGTGCGCTGACAGCGCCGGCGGCAGGCCCGGCCTGTCCCGTCATCGAATGCAACAAATAACCATGGATGTCCCTATCCATGGTTATTTGTCCTACTGCCTTCCCATACGATTAAAGTAAACCACTATTAAAGTAAACCACTATGGATAGGAGAATTCGATGAGACCACGCCAATTTCGGACCGGCCCCGTTCTGGCCGTATTACTGTTTTTGCTCGTACTGTGGCCTGCCATGCAGCTGTATGGAATGTTGAAGCCGTCCCACACTTCATCCGATCCGCTATCGATGCTGTATGAGGTTGCCCAGTTCCAGATGAGTCTCTGGCAAGGAACGATGCAGGAGGCGAAGCGGTACGAGTCGACCGCTCCGCTGAACAAAGTCAAGCTGGTCGCCTATTCGGCCGGCTATACGCATGACCGGCTCGTACGGGCGGTTGGAGGCGATCGGCTGGCTCCGCTTCCCGGTCTAAGCCGGTTCGTAGAATTCATCACGGTCCTGCAGATTAGCGGCGATCGGCAATTGACCGATCTGGAGCGGGAGGTTCTCGAGCAGGCCGCAGCCATCGCGCCTCAGCTGTCGGACAGCTACGCCGGCCTGTTCCATTCGTCAGGCAAGATTATCGGCTCGAAGAACGAGGCCCTTCAAGCGGCCGATCAGCGCCTCGCCGAGACCCTGGAGCGTTACTTCCATCCTGAATAGCAATCAATCATTTGCGTGACATCCCTCGCAAGGAATGATAGTATAAGGTTCGCACGGCAAGTACAGACTAATTTTGACATGCATTTCATAATATCTTCAAATTACGCTCCGACGGGCATGTTCAACTATGTTATAATGATTATCAATTGATAATATTCAAAATTTTATCAAAAGCAGGTGAATGAGCAATGCACATCGTGGTCGTCGGCATGAATTATCGTACGGCGCCTGTGGAGATACGGGAGAAGTTCGCGCTGCCGGAGAAGGATTGGCAAGAGGCCATCCGGCAACTGCGGAACACGAAGAGCGTCATGGAATGCGTGATGGTGTCGACATGCAACCGCACTGAAATGTACGTTGTCGTCGATCGTCTGCATATGTGCGGTTATTTCATCCGCAGCTTCATGGAACAATGGTTCGGAATTCCAAGGCAGCAATTCACGCCTTACTTATATATATATGAAGATGATCAAGCGGTGGAGCATTTGTTCCGGGTCACATCCGGTCTCGATTCGATGGTTATCGGCGAGACGCAGATCTTGGGGCAGATTCGTACGGCCTTTTTGTTCGCGCAGCAGGAAGGAACGACCGGCACCTGGTTCAATACGCTGTTCAAGCAGGCGATTACGCTGGCCAAGCGGGCTCATGCCGAGACGAACATCAATGACAATGCGGTCTCGGTCAGCTATGCCGCGGTCGAACTGGGCAAGCGCATCTTCGGCTCCTTCCAGGGCAAGAAGGTATTGATTCTCGGAGCGGGCAAGATGAGCGAGCTGACCGTCAAGCATCTGTATTCGAACGGCGCGGCCGAAGTGATGGTCGTGAACCGGACATTTTCTCGTGCCCGGGAGCTGGCCGACCAATTCCATGGCCGGGCCGGCACGCTGGAGGATGCCGGGGAGTTCCTGCGCGATGCGGATATTGTGATCAGCTCGACCGGAGCCCAGCAGTACATCATGACTTCGCAGGATGTGGAGCGGGTGATGAAGCAGCGCAAATCGCGCCCCCTCTTCCTGATTGACATCGCCGTGCCGCGGGATCTCGATCCCGAGATCGGCAGCGTGTCGAATGTGTTCCTGTACGACATCGATGATCTGGAAGGCATCGTAGAGAGCAATCTGGAGCAGCGCCGCAAGGAAGCCGCCAAGATTGAAGCGATGATTGCGAGCGAGCTGGACGAATACCGCCAATGGTTGAAGATGCTTGGCGTGACTCCGGTCATCCGCGCCCTCCAGACGAAGGCGGAGCGCATCCATCAGGATACGCTGGAGAGCCTGTTCAACAAGCTTCCGGACTTGTCCGAGCGGGAAGTGAAGCTGATTCGCCGTCTTACGAAGAGCATGCTGAACCAGATGATGCATGATCCGATCTTGCAAATCAAGGAGCTTGCTGCAGAGAAGAACGGGGAAGAGGCGCTTCATCTGTTTACCCAACTGTTCTCCCTGGAAGAGACGATGGCTGCTTCCGAGCCGGACAAGGGAACGAAGCGGGAATCCGCTGCGCTCTCCTCCCGGCGCGAGGAAGAGCCGGAACGAACCAAGCCGGTTCTGTCATGGGCCGCGGTAACTTGGTAGACGGCGTTCAGGAGGCGGCGGGTTCATATGTTGACGAATAGCTGGATTTACGATGCGATTATTTACACATATGCCCTGAGCCTTCTGTTTTATTTTTCCGATACCGTGGGGAGGAATCGGAGAGCGAAGCGGATGGGCACAGGGCTTCTTGTTTTTGTATGGGTGCTGCAGACCATATTTCTCGTCGTGCGCATTATCCGTCATCAGGATGTCCCGATCATCAGCAGCTTTGAGTTCATGTTTCTGTTCTCCTGGCTGCTCGTTACGGCATCCTTGGCGATCAACCGGTTTTTTTCTATCGAGTATGTCGTATTTTTTGTCAATCTCGTCGGGTTTGCGCTGCTGATTATCAATATGCTGAATGATCCGACGTCTTCTTCCGTCATGGCGGATTGGGAGATGATGCACAATTTGCTTGTCTTTCATATTGCGCTTGCCGCCTGCGGGTTCGCGGCCTTGACCGTGGGCGCGATCTTTTCGGGGATGTACGTCTTTTTGCACCATCGTCTCAAGAGAAGGCAATGGTCGGAAGCGGTGCGGCGCTTGCCCAGCCTGGAGCGGATAGAACGAATGTCTTATTTCGCCGTCATCGTCGGGATACCGTTCTTCCTGCTCTCCTTGGCGGTCGCCATCGGCGTTGTCTTGCTGGGCAACCGGATCGAGCTCTTGACCGATTTCAAGATTTGGTTCACTTTGATTGCCCTTGCTCTTTATTGTTCTTATTTTTGGGTACGATCCCGTGCCGTGCTGACAGGATTTCGGCTCGCCTTGTGGAATGTAGGATGTTATGCGTTTATGGTGTTGAATTTCAGCTTGAATTCCTTATCGGCATTTCACCGCTAGATGGGAGTGGAGAACATGGAGCATACGGATGAGCCCTATCCGCTGTATCCGATGATGCTTCGGCTGGCCGGGCGCCGGTGCGTCGTGGTCGGAGGCGGGCCCGTTGCCGCGCGCAAAGTATCATCATTGCTAGCCAGCGGCGCCGAAGTCACGGTGGTCAGCCCGAGGTTGACGCCGGAGCTTGGGCGCTTGGCATATGAGGGCCGGATCGTTCATCGGGAACGCGAATATGAGCCGGCCGACGTGAAGGGAGCCCTGCTCGTATTCGCGGCCACGGATCGTCCGGCCGTGAACGAGCGGGTGGCGGAGGATGCCCGCCGGGCCGGAGCGCTGGCCAATCTGGCGCATCATCCGGAGGGCAGCGACTTCGCCAACCCCGGTTCCGCGCGCAAAGGGATGATTCAGGTGGCGGTCTACGCAGGCGGAGCGAGCCCGACGTTGACCCGCCGGCTTACGGCGAAGCTGGCCGGGCAGGTGGATGACGGGCTGGCCGATCTGGCGGCCCGTCTCTCGTCGGCCCGCCGGGATACTAGAGCCCGCGTCGAGGCGCCGGAACGCCGTCACGAGCTGCTGCGCCGGTATGCCGGCGTCTGCTGGCAGGCCTATGAGCAGGGCAAGGAAGCTCCCGCTTGGGAAGAGTGGCTCGAACGCCAATGTCCGGATTCGAGGCGCTCGCCTGGAACGGACGAAGCACCTGGCATGGAAGGACTGTCTGGCGCGGAAGCCGGGCCGAACGGCAAGGCGCGGCGAAGGTGAGGCGGCAGCTGCTGGACAGGAATAGCAGGCTATCAGGCAGGCAATAAGGAGGATTCATATGCGTACAATTATCGTTGGAACCCGGCAAAGCGCCTTGGCGCTTACCCAGACCGGCCACGTCATCTCCGCGTTGGAAGCGATCTGCGCGCGGAAAGGCTTGCCCTACCGGTTCGAGATTCGGAAAATCGTGACCAAAGGGGACCGTATCCTGGATGTTACGCTCTCGAAGGTCGGCGGCAAGGGGTTGTTCGTCAAGGAGATCGAGCAGGCGTTGGCGGATCGCGAGATAGATATGGCGGTCCACAGCATGAAGGACATGCCGTGGCAGCTTCAGGAAGGGCTAATGGTTGGAGCCATTCCGAAGCGGGAGGATCCGCGCGACGGCTTGATCATGAAGACGGGAAGCTCCTTGGACGATCTGCCGCAGGGCGCAACGGTAGGCACGAGCAGCCTGCGCCGCTCCTGTCAGCTGCAGGCGCTGCGGCCTGACTTGAAGATTGAACCGCTGCGCGGCAATATCGACACCCGCCTGCGCAAGCTGGAGACGGAGGGGCTGGATGCCATCGTGCTGGCGGCGGCAGGGCTCCACCGCATGGGATGGCAGGATCGCATCACCTCCTATTTGTCTGAGGAGGAATGCGTGCCTGCGGTAGGGCAAGGCGCCCTCGGCATCGAATGCCGCGAGGAAGATGAAGACCTGCGCAAGCTGCTGGAATGCTATCATGATGCGGATACCGCCCGCACGGTGCAGGCGGAACGGGCTTTTCTCGGCCGGCTCAACGGCGGCTGCCAGGTGCCGATCGGCGCGCACGCGGTGCTTGTCGGGGCCTGTGGCACGGTGCGGCTGACCGGATTGGTCGGTTCCGCCGAAGATGGAACGATATTGAGAGAAACGATGGAAGGGGAACATCCCGAATCGCTCGGTGTTGCGGTCGCTCAGCGGCTGTTGGATCGCGGCGCGGACCGGATGCTGCCTTAAAAGGGGAGATATCGGATGGAGCAGCACCCCCGCCCGAAGGGCGTCGTCTATTTGGTCGGCGCCGGGCCCGGAGATGCCGGATTGATTACGGTAAAAGGACTGCGCTGTCTGCAGGAAGCGGATGTTGTCGTCTATGACCGCTTGGCAGGTCCGCGTCTGATGCAGTACGCCAAGCGCGGAGCCCGCAAAATATATGTAGGGAAGCTGCCGGATCGCCATGCGATGAAGCAGGAAGACATCAACCGGCTGCTCGTCGAGTTGGCCTTGGAGGGGCATACGGTGACCCGGCTGAAGGGCGGGGATCCTTGCGTATTCGGACGCGTGGGCGAGGAGGCGGCCTTGCTGGCGGAGCATGGCATCCGCTATGAGATCGTCCCCGGCGTAACCTCCGCCGTGGCGGCGCCGGCGTATGCCGGAATTCCGGTGACCCATCGGAATCGAGCGTCGTCCTTCTGCGTCGTTACCGGCCACGAGAGTCCGGACAAGCTGGACGAGATGATCGAATGGGACAAGCTGACGCAAGCGACAGGGACGCTGCTCTTTCTGATGGGCGTGGCGAAGCTGCGCTATATCGCGGAGCGGCTGATGACCTGCGGGCGCGCTCCGGATACGCCGGTGGCGCTCGTCCGCTGGGGAACGCGGGCGGAGCAGGCGACGATAACCGGCACGCTGGCCACGATTGCCGATGAGGTGGAGCGGGCCGGCTTCGGATCGCCGGCCGTCATCGTCGTCGGCGAGGTCGTGCTGGAGCGGGAGCGCCTGCAATGGGCGGAGAGCCGCCCGCTGTTCGGCCGGCGCGTGCTGGTGACGCGCGCCCGGGACCAAGCGAGCGAGTTGACGCGCCGGATTGAGGATGCCGGCGGGGAGCCGTATGAGTATCCGGTTATCGAGCTCAGAATGCCGGAATCGCCGGCTTCCCGCGAAGCGCTGCGCAAGGCGCTCACCCGGCCGGACGCGTATGATTGGCTCGTGCTGACGAGCGTCAACGGCGTCCGCTTCTGGTTCCGCCACCTGCGGGAGCATGGAGCGGATATCCGTCAGTGGGCCCATGTCCGCATCGTCTCGGTAGGGCCGAAGACGACGGAGGCGCTGCAGGAATATGGAATCCAACCGGATATTGCCGCATCCCAGTTCAGCCAGGAAGGCGTCTGGGATGCGCTGCGTCCTCATGCCGCAGCCGGGCAGCGGGTGCTGCTCGCGCGCGGAGACTTGTCCCGATCGTGGCTGAGGGAGACGATGGACGCGCATGGACTGCATGCGGACGAGGTGGATCTGTACGAGACAGTGCTGCCGGAGGAAGACGACCCGGAACTAATCGAAATGCTGGAACAGCAGATGATTCATATCGTGACCTTCACCAGTTCCTCGACCGTGACCAACCTGATGGCGGCGCTGCGCCGGATGGGGATGGACGATCCTGCGCAGGCCTTGCGCGGCGCCAGCATCGCCTGTATCGGAGAGATTACGGCGCGGACGGCCCGGGAAGCCGGACTGCACGTTGACGCGATCGCGGCTTCCTCGACGATCGATGGACTGATGGAGGCCATGTTGGAGTTAGGCAAGATGAAGAATAAGCTTTTTTGAACAACCCCGATAACTTTCCAAGGAGGCAATCAGTATGGCATATCCGACAACACGGCTCCGCCGCCTGCGCGGGACGGCGGCCATTCGCAATATGGTGAGAGAGACGGTGATTACTCCGCATGATCTCATCATGCCTGTATTTGTAACCTGCGGCACCGGAATCAAGGAAGAGATTGCATCGATGCCGGGCGTATACCATTTCTCCCTCGATCTGCTCGATGCGGAAATCGATGAGATCGCGGCGCTCGGCATTCCGGCAATCGTGCTCTTCGGCGTGCCGGAGACGAAGGATGCGGCAGGCAGCTCCGCGTTTGAAGAGGATGGAATCGTGCAGCGGGCGACGCGCCAGATCAAGGCCCGCCACCCGGAGCTGCTCGTTATCGCGGATACGTGCCTGTGCCAATATACGGACCATGGCCATTGCGGGATGATTCATGTGCATGAGGCCAACGGGGTGAAGACCGGAATCGTGGACAATGACGAGTCGCTCGCTTATCTGGTGCGCACGGCGGTATCCCAAGCCGCGGCGGGCGCCGATATTATCGCTCCCTCCAATATGATGGACGGCTTCGTGCACGCCATTCGGGCCGGCCTGGACGAGGCGGGCTTCGAATCGGTTCCGATTATGTCCTATTCGGTCAAATACGCCTCCGCCTTCTATGGCCCGTTCCGGGATGCGGCTCATTCCGCTCCGCAGTTCGGCGACCGCAAGACGTATCAGATGGATCCGGCCAATGCGCGTGAAGCGCTGCGCGAAGCGGAAGCCGATGTCGCCGAAGGGGCGGACATGCTGATGGTGAAGCCGGCGATGGCCTATATGGATATTATCCGTACGCTGAAGGACCAATTCGATCTTCCGGTCGTCGCTTATAATGTCAGCGGCGAATATTCCATGATCAAGGCGGCTGCCCTCCAGGGCTGGATCGATGAGAAGGCAGTGACGCTGGAGCTGCTGGTCGGCTTGAAAAGAGCGGGAGCGGATACGATCATTACTTACCATGCGAAGGACGCGGCCCGCTGGCTGAAGGAAGCGGAGTAAGGCACCGGGTTCTCCCGTCATCAAATAACCCCCGGACGGTCCGCCTTGGCGGCCATCCGGGGGTATGAATTATCGGATAGAGCGGTCAGTTCACATACGGGCTCTGGAACAGCTTGGACACGTCAATCGTGTATTGCGAGTGGCCAAGCGATAAGATGCGCTGCTGTTCCAAGTCGCGGATTACCTGTTCGAGCACGGTACGGTGCACGCCGGCCAGTCCAGCCATCGCGTCCGGATCGAACGCGTGGGGAATGTGGATTTTGTCGCCCTGCCGCTTCCCTTCATGCTGGGCGATGCGGACAATGTTCTTGACGACTCGGCTCGGCGCGTCAAGGAAGGTCAGCTCCGAGACATGGCCGTTCGTCGAGCGCAGACGGCTGCAGAGCTGGATCATAATCTGCTTGGCGATGTCGTAGTGGGCGCGCATCATCAGATGGAAGCTCTCGGAGTTGACGGTGAGCAGCACGGTCTCTTCCAGCGTCTCGGCCGTCGCGGAGCGCGGCTTGCCGTCGATGAGGGCCAGTTCGCCGAAGCTGTCTCCCGCCTGGAAGACGGCGAGCGTCTTCTGCAGGCCTTGCCTGCTGGAAGTATAGATTTTGACCGTCCCCCGCATGACGATACAGAATGTATCGCCCGGCTCGCCTTGCTGGAAGAGCGTCGTATGCGGGTGATATTCGCGGCGAGAGGTGATGGAAGCGACGATATCGAGCTGTTCATCGCTGAGATCAGTGAATAATGGAACCCTTTTCAGTAACTCTATCATGTCTACTCCCTCTTTTGTCCGTAAGCATTTTGTACTAGTGTATCACACATCTGATGAATAAATATAGAAGGAGCGATTCCCATGACGGAAAATTTATCTACGCGCCGCGATGCCCGTTCCCGGGCCGCATTCGAGGAAGCCAAGCAGTACATACCGGGCGGCGTGAACAGTCCGGTCCGGGCCTTCAAATCGGTCGGCTTGACTCCGGTCTACGTGGAGCGCGGCAGCGGCTCCCGCATTTTTGATATCGACGGCAATGAATTTATCGATTATGTCTGCTCCTGGGGGCCGCTTATCGTCGGGCACGCCCATCCGCAGGTCGTGCAGGCGATCCAGGAGACGGCGGCCAAGGGTACGAGCTTCGGCGCTCCGACCGAGTTGGAGACGATGATGGCCAAGACGGTGGTGGAGCGGGTCCCTTCCGTCGATATCGTGCGCATGGTCAATTCCGGCACGGAAGCGACCATGAGTGCGCTTCGTCTCGCCCGCGGGATTACGAAGCGGAGCAAAATTTTAAAGTTCGAAGGCTCCTATCACGGACATGCGGACAGCTTGCTTATCAAGGCGGGCTCCGGCGTAGCAACGTTGGGCCTCCCCGACAGTCCGGGGGTGCCGGAAGGCGTGGCCAGCAATACGATTACAGTGCCTTACAATGATCTGGAGGGCGTCAAGCTGGCCTTCGAACGCTTCGGCGAGGAACTGGCATGTGTCATTGTTGAGCCGGTCGCAGGCAATATGGGCGTCGTGCCGCCGCAGCCGGGCTTCCTGGAAGGGCTTCGGGCATTGACGGAGCAATACGGTAGCCTGCTTATCTTCGATGAGGTCATGACCGGCTTCCGCGTTGGCTACCACTGCGCGCAAGGACGCTTCGGCGTTACGCCGGATCTGACCTGCTTCGGCAAGGTCATCGGCGGAGGCTTGCCGGTCGGCGCGTACGGCGGCAAGCGGGAATATATGGAGCAGGTGGCGCCGAGCGGGCCGATTTATCAGGCGGGCACGTTGAGCGGCAACCCGCTGGCAATGGCGGCCGGCTATACGACGCTGTCGCTGCTGACCCCGGACGTGTACGAGGAGCTGGAGCGCAAGGCGGCCAAGCTCGAGGAAGGCTTCCTGCGCAATGCGCGGGATACGGGCATTGCCTGCACGATCAATCGGGTCGGCTCGATGGTCTGCCCGTTCTTCACGGAGCAAGCGGTCACCAATTTCGATTCCGCGCGCACGTCCGACCTGGATCGCTTCCGCAGCTATTTTGCCGAGCTGCTTCATCGGGGCGTCAACATCGCGCCATCCCAGTTCGAAGGGATGTTCGTATCGACGGCGCATACCGATCAAGATCTGGATGCGACGATCGAAGCGCACTATGAAGCGCTGAAACGTCTGTAAGAGCATATCCGGCCCCGGTGTCAGTCGAAGTTGACACGGCGGCCGGTTTTTTGTGAGCCGGATCGAGCAGCGGCTCCCGTCGCGGGCTAGTGCCGTGTAACGGCAAGCAGCGCGGGAAGCCCAATTTGATCCCGATAAAAAAGGAGGCCGTTGAAGATGGCGATCGGATGGAAGCGGCGGGGCGAGTGGGCGGAGTTCATGCCGGAGCGCCGCATTCTGGCGTCGGAGGATGCGCTGCGCACATGGCTGCTGGAGACGCTTCGCATGCCGCCGAACATGCTGCGCCGGATGCTGGCGCAGGACCAAATCCGGACAGCCGGGGATCGGCTGCGGATGCATCTTTTCCCGGAGGAAGCGATGACGACGGAGCCGGCGGATGAACCCGCCGAAATTCTATATGAAGACGATGCGGTGCTGGTCGCTTACAAGCCTGCCGGGATGGCGGTGCATGCGGCGACGGCAGAGCAGGAGCAGAGGCGGGCCAGTCTGGCGCATGCCGTCGCATGCCATTACGCATGGACGGGCCAATCGCTGCGCGTCCGCCATATTCACCGCCTGGATACGGATACGACAGGCCCGGTGCTGATCGCGAAGCATGCGCTGCCGCACGCGGTATTGGATGCCGACATGCGAAGCAAGGCGATTCGCCGCAGCTATGCGGCGATCGTCCACGGCTGCCCGCGTATGCGCGCGGGGACAATCGATGCGCCGATCGGCAAGGATCGGCATCATCCGTCGCGCCGGCGGGTAAGCCCGACCGGCTCCCCGGCCGTCACGCATTACGCCGTTGAGCAGGCCGGCCGGGAGCTGTCGCTGGTGAAGCTCCGGCTGGAGACCGGAAGGACGCATCAGATTCGCGTCCATATGAGCCATATCGGCCACCCGCTGGCCGGAGACACGCTGTACGGCGGGGATGGCCGGCTGTTCGGGCGGCAGGCGCTCCATGGGGAAGCGCTGACCTTCCGCCATCCGCTATCGGGCGAATGGCTGGAGATTCAGGCGCCGTGGCCCGAAGACATGGCGCGTCTGCGCCAAAAAATATAGTCATGCTCCTCCTTTTCCGTCCATATACATGAAGTAGTGAACCGAGTCTGATCTCGCGCCAGCCAGCAAGACATGCATCCGGGTCAGGGGAAGATTCGCGATCACGGCGGAGATCAGAAGTACTGCGGGAGGAGGAGCAGTCCGTGTATGAGGAAGCATATGGCTTAAGATTTGATATTTATGAACGGGTTCATTTATCCGACGAATGTGTCGGTATCGTCGAATTGGAAGAGGTTGAACTGACGCCCCACATTCAGGTGATCCCGGCCGGAGACCAAGTGACGGTGCGGGGCAGCCTGCTGCTGGCGGGCGTCTATGAGGGAGATGACGAAGGCCGAGGCAGTCAGTCGCTGGAGCATTGGATTCCGGTGGAGATCACGCTGCCGCTCAACCGGATTCGGAGCTTGGAGGATATTTCCGTCGACATTGAGCATTTCGATGTCGATCTGTTGTCTGCCCGCTCTCTTAACATTACGGGCATTTTGTCGCTTAAGGGCATTGCGATGGAGCCGGCCGAACCGTCGAGCTGGGAGCCGGAGCAATTCACTGTCGTCCATCAGACGGAGGAGGAGCGCGGATCGGATGAACCGGAGTGGCTTCGGGATTACGGAGAAGAAACGTCGCGGCCTCCGAGCCCGGAGGCGCTTGATGCCGTGGCCCGCATCCGTTCCTTGGCCGACGGCACCGAGCAGCGCGAAGAAGAATGGCAAGCTGTCCCCGAACCGGCGGCCGAACCTGTACGCGAGAAGACGTATTCCGAATACATTGACCAGATAGGAGAATCGAAGAAGGCTGCGGCGAATGCGGAAGCGGAAGAGGCCGAGCCAGAGCAGGACCCGGGCGGGACCGGGCTCACCTGGGATCATGCGCCATGGGCCTTTCCAAGCGTAACGGATTTGCCGCCTGCGGCGCCGAAGGCCGAAGCGGAGGCATTCGGCGCGGACAACGGTCAGGAGGGCGAGCCGGAGCACCGTGGGCTCGACGAGGAGTTGGCCGCTGAGCCGGAAGCGGAGGAGATGCCGTCCGAAGCGTCTGCAGACCGCACCGGGGAGGAGGCGGCGAAGTGGAATATGCCGCAGCCGCAGAGCTGGGCCGCCTCAGCTCCAGCGCCAGAACCGGAGCCAGAGCCTGCGTCCGCGCCGGAAGCAGAGGAAGTTGTACCGACGGGCCGCACCGGGAAGGAACCAGCGAAGTGGAATCTGCCGGAGCCGCAGACCGCGGCAGCATCTGCGCACGTGCCGGAGGCGAAGCCTGCGTCCGTGCCGGAGCCTGCAGTCGAGGCGCAGGCGGAGCCCCGGGCGGAAGAGAAGCCGTCCGAAGCGTCTGCATCGGTGGCATCCGCGGCACCCGCCGCCTCCGCACCCGCCGCCGAAGCCTCTATCGCCGAAGCCTCCGTCGGGGAGGCGGGCGGATCTGAAGAGCAGACGGCGGCGGAGGCGAAACCGCGCGAGGAAGCGGAGGCCGAGCCGGCTGAGGATGCCGCCGCGGCCGCCGCAAGCGCAGCGGATGCCAAGCCGGAGATGAAGATCGCGATCAACAGCTCCAAGCCGGCAGAGGCGCCGGCCGCGAGCGGTGTCGGCTTCAGCTCTCTGCTGCAGTCAAGCCGGCAGACGAAGGAGCGGGAGCAGCGGGAAGCCGAGACGAAGCAGGCCGAGGAAGAAGCGGCGCTGGAAGCGGCGAAGATGACTACAGGCGACGATGTGAAGTGGCAGTCCCTGTTCCTGCAGCGTGTGAACGAAGAGCAAGGCTTCAAAAAAGTCCGCATGTGCATTGTGCAGCGCGAAGAGACGCTGGATACGATCGCGGATCGCTATCAGATGAATTCGAATGAAATCGTGTTATATAACCGCCTGTCCGACCAGAATGTGACGGAAGGCCAGGTGCTGTATATTCCGGTGACCTCCTGAACCGGAACACAATAGACCCGTCCGGCGAAGTTCGCGGACGGGTCTTGTATTGCGGTATGCGCATGGTGGGAAAGCTTGCCGCGAACTCAGTATATATCGAGCAAAAAGCCGAGATACACGAGGAACAGCGCGAACAGCAAAAACACATCGAGTCCGGTTGGCAGAAGCAGCGTCCGGACAAACTGCAGGCAGATGAGCGGAAAGATGACTCCTTTTACCGAATGTCGAATACGCCACCACCAACGTTCCATGTGAGGACCACCTCCTATAGTACATGTTATGAGAGTGGAAAAACGGGATATGACTAATACAAGGAACGATTTCAAGCCCTCTATTGACTCATGTGGAGAGCGAAGGTAAAATATATCGTAAACATGTGGTTGTCAGCGCTTGTGCTGAGGCCACGGAGTAAAGACGTCGAACAGGAAGAGTAAGCGTCAAGGCCCCTTACAGAGAGCAGAGCGATGAGGTGTAACGCCTGCAGGAGCGTCCCGCTGAAGTCACCTGGGAGTTGCCCGTTTGAACGCGTCACGGCAGTGTATGAGCCCGGTGCTCGGCATGTGCCGCCGCGCGCTAGAAGGGGACGGCCGCATCCGTTACATGCAGTGGAGTGCCGCCGCGTTCATGCGATGATCATGAGACGCTTGGCGGAATTAAGGGTGGTACCACGGAAGTCGAACCTTTCGTCCTTTGCGGCGGAAGGTTTTTTTATTTGTCATAACGGAGGGAATGCTTATGTCAGAGAGTCAGGAACAGTTGACCATGCCGACCACATATGATCCGAAGGCGGCGGAACAGAAATGGTACGCCTATTGGCAGGAAGGCGAATATTTCAAAGCCGGAAGCCGGCTAGATGCCGAGCCATTCACGATCGTGATCCCGCCGCCGAACGTAACCGGGATGCTGCATATCGGGCATGCGCTCGATTTCACGCTGCAGGACATCATTATTCGCTCCAAGCGGATGCAGGGCTATGATGCCCTCTGGCTGCCTGGTTCGGACCATGCCGGCATCGCGACGCAGACGAAGGTGGAGCAGAAGCTGCGGGAAGAAGGCCTCAACCGCTACGATTTGGGCCGCGAGAAATTTCTGGAGCGCGTCTGGGAATGGAAAGGCGTCTATGCCGAGACGATTCGCGAGCAGTGGGCGAAGATGGGCTTCTCGCTCGATTATTCCCGCGAGCGCTTCACGCTCGATGAAGGGCTCTCCCGCGCGGTCCGGGAAGTATTCGTCAAGCTGTACGAGAAAGGGCTCATTTACCGCGGCAAATACATCATTAACTGGGATCCGGCAGCCCGCACGGCGCTGTCCGATATCGAAGTCGAATATAAGGAAGTGCAGGGCCACCTCTATCATCTGGAGTACCCGCTTAAGGACGGGAGCGGTTCGATCACGGTCGCGACGACCCGTCCGGAGACGATGCTTGGCGACACCGCGGTAGCCGTTCATCCGGAGGACGAGCGTTACAAGCATATGATTGGCAAGATGCTGGTGCTGCCGATTGTCGGCCGGGAGATCCCGATTATCGCGGACGACTACGTCGACAAGGAATTCGGCAGCGGCGCCGTGAAGATTACGCCGGCGCATGATCCGAACGACTTCGAGATGGGGCTGCGCCACGACTTGCCGCAGATCAATGTCATGGATGAGAGCGGCAAGATGAATGAAGCTGCCGGCTCCTACCAGGGACTGGATCGTGCGGAGTGCCGCAAGCAGATTGTCAAGGATCTGCAAGCGCAAGGCGTGCTCATCAAGATTGAAGACCATGTCCATCAGGTCGGGCACAGCGAGCGGACGGGCGCGGTCGTCGAGCCGTATTTGTCGACGCAGTGGTTCGTCAAGATGAAGCCGCTGGCAGAGGCCGCTATCGAGGCCCAGAAGAACGGCAAAGGTGTCCGCTTCGTTCCGGAGCGCTTCGAGAAGACCTATCTGCAGTGGATCGAAAATGTGCGCGACTGGTGCATTTCCCGCCAGCTCTGGTGGGGACACCGCATTCCTGCATGGTACTGTGAGGACTGCGGACATATGACGGTCGCGCGCGAGGATGCGGCTTCCTGCTCTTCCTGCGGCAGCGCGAAGCTGAGACAGGACGAGGATGTGCTGGACACGTGGTTCAGTTCCGCCTTGTGGCCATTCTCTACGCTCGGCTGGCCGGAGCAGACAGACGATCTGAAGCGTTACTATCCGACCAACGTGCTGGTAACGGGCTATGACATTATTTACTTCTGGGTTGCCCGCATGATCTTCACCGCGCTTGAATTCACGGGCGAGATTCCGTTCAAGGATGTGCTTATGCACGGCTTGGTGCGCGATGCCGACGGGCGCAAGATGTCGAAGTCGCTCGGCAACGGCGTCGATCCGCTCGAAGTTATCGAGAAATACGGCGCGGATGCAATGCGCTTCATGATCTCGACGAGCAGCACGCCGGGACAGGATCTGCGCTTCCGTTGGGAACGGGTGGAGCAGGCCCGCAATTTCGCGAACAAGATCTGGAACGCGTCCCGCTTCGCCTTGATGAACCTGGAAGGCTTCACTTATGAAGACATTGATCTGTCCGGCAAGCTCGGCACCGCGGATCGCTGGATTCTGCATCGTCTGAACGAGACGGCCCGCGACATTACGCGTCTCATGGACGCCTACGAATTCGGAGAGACCGGCCGTGTCCTGTACAACTTCATCTGGGACGATCTGTGCGACTGGTATATCGAATTCGCCAAGCTCAGCCTGTATAACGGGGATGAGGCGGCCAAGAAGACGACGCAATCGGTGCTTGCCTACGTTCTCGATCGGACGCTGCGCATGATTCATCCGTTCATGCCGTTCATCTCCGAGGAGATCTGGCAGCATTTGCCGCATCAGGGCGACACGATTACGTTGGCGGCCTGGCCGGAATACGACGCCGCCTTCGAAGCGCCGGATGCCGTGAGCGAGATGTCGCTCCTTATGGATATGATCCGGGCCGTGCGAAATATTCGGGCGGAAGTGAACGTGCCGATGAGCAAAAAGATCGAGTTGCTCGTCAAGCCGGCGAATGCGGAATATGACCGGAACATCAACAATAATATCGAGTACGTGGAACGCTTCTGCGGCACGTCCAAGCTGTCCGTCGACCTGAATGCGTCCGCTCCGGGCAAGGCGATGACGGCCGTCGTGACGGGTGCCGAACTGTATCTGCCGCTGGCGGGCCTGATCGACATCGAGCAAGAGATCGCCCGGCTGGAGAAAGAGGTCGAGCATCTGAACAAGGAAGTGGAGCGCGTTGAGAAGAAGCTGTCCAACGAGGGCTTCATGGCGAAGGCGCCAGAGAAGGTCGTGGCGGAAGAACGCGCGAAGCTGCAGGATTACAGCGGCAAGCGCGACAAGGTGATGGCGCGCATTGCGGAATTGAGAGAAGTGTAATCGAGACTGCCATTGAACGGCCGAACCGGTGGGGATTCGTCTCCATATCGGTTCGGCCGTCGATGAGTTCATAGGTAAGGATGAATTGCTTATGTCGGACAACCAACGAACGAACCTGTCTGCTGCCACGGACTCCTTTGCGACGGCGGAAGCTGCGATTGATTGGATTAATTCTTTGATTCCTTTTGGCATCCGTCCCGGATTGGAGCGGGTCGAGCTCATGATGGAGAAGCTCGGCCACCCGCATCGCCGCCTGAAGTTCATTCATGTAGCCGGAACGAACGGCAAAGGCTCCACCTGTGCGCTGCTGACCAGCATGCTGATGGCCAACGGCTACGATGTCGGTACCTTCACTTCGCCGTACATTGAGAAGTTTACGAACCGTTTCAAATACAATAATGAAGATATTCCGGAAGAGACGCTCCTCCGCCTGGCCAATGAATTGAAGCCGCTGGTGGACGAGATCGCGGCGACGCCGCTCGGCTCGCCGACGATGTTCGAGGTATCGACGGTGCTGGCGATTTGCTACTATGCGAAGGTAGCTTATCCCGACGTTGTCGTCCTGGAGACCGGATTGGGCGGCCGGCTTGACGTTACTAATATCGTGACGCCCATCGTATCGGTTATTACGAATATCGGGCATGATCATATGGATATTTTGGGCGACACGATCGAGCAGGTGGCGGCGGAGAAGGCCGGCATTATCAAGCCAGGCGTGCCGATTGTCAGCACGGTGGAACAGCCGGAGGCGATCGATGTTATCCGCCGTACGGCAGCGGAACGGCGCTCCACGCTCTACTTGATGGGCGAACAATTCCGCTTCGAGGCGCTGCATTCCGAGGAGAACGAGCAAACCTTCCATTTCCGCGGCCCGTTCCGTGAGCTGGAGAACTTGGCGATTACGCTGAACGGCGCGCATCAGATGAAGAATGCCGCCGCGGCACTGATGGCGCTCGAGGTGCTGAGACAATATATGGCTTTCCGGGTGGATGACGAGGAGCTCCGGGCGGGCCTGCGCAGCGCGGCCTGGCCGGGAAGACTGGAGATCGTAAGCGAGCAGCCGCGCATCCTGCTGGACGGAGCTCATAATCCGGAAGGAGCGGAGACGCTCGCTCAGGCGCTGCGCGACACGTACCGTTACAAGCGGCTGCATGTGATGATGGGGATGCTGTCCACCAAGAATCATCATGATGTGCTGCGTCATATACTTCCTTTAGCGGATACTCTCATTTTTACGGAACCTGATTTCCGCAAGAAGATGAGTGCGGAGAACTTGAGTCATATTGCAGAAGAATTGCTGGCAACAGCCTCGCGCCGCCCACAGATTGCAGTAGAGCCGAACTGGCGCGAGTCCCTAGAACGGCTCAAGGCGATGACCGAACCAGGCGATCTGGCAGTGGTTACCGGCACATTATATCTGATTGCGGACGTTCGCTCGTACGTCTTGCATCGGACCGATTCGGAAAAAGGTTGGTGAGTTCGTGTGAAGACGACGGAACATATTCATTTTATCGGCATCGGGGGCTATGGAATGAGCGCCATCGCCCGCGTCATGCTGCAAATGGGATACACCGTCTCCGGGTCCGACGTGGCCGCATCCGAGGCGACGGCGAAGCTGCAGGCGCAAGGAGCGACGGTACATATCGGGCATGATGCCGGTTATGTCGAAGATGCCGACATTGCCGTATATTCGACGGCTTGCCCTGTCGATAATGTGGAGCGCATCGCGGCGGAGCGGCGGGGCATTCCCGTCCTGCATCGCTCCCAGATGCTGGCGAAGCTGCTGAATGCGAAGAAGGGCGTGGCGGTCGCCGGGGCGCACGGCAAGACGACGACATCGTCGATGATTGCGTTCGTGCTGGAGCGCTGCGGCGCCGATCCAACGTATATTATCGGGGGAGAGGTGACGAACCTGGGCACGAACGCCCGGGCGGGCAGCGGCGAATTCGTCGTCGCCGAGGCCGATGAGAGCGATGGCTCGTTCCTCGCTTACCATCCTTATATTCCCGTGATTACGAATATTGAAGCCGATCATTTGGAGAATTATGATGGAGACTTCGAGCGGCTCAAAGCTGCGTATGTTCAGTTCCTGTCCCAGCGCAGTCCAGACGGGATCGCCGTGCTGTGCGCCGACGATCCGATCTTGCGCAGCATGGCTCCGCGGCTTGGCCAAGGGGTAGTCACTTATGGGATCGACGAGGCTGCCGACTATACGGCGGACGATGTCCAAGCCGAGGGTCGCGGGATGACATTCCGGATGCGTCATCGCGGCGAGACGCTGGGCAGCGTCCGCCTGTCCATACCGGGCCGGTACAATGTGCTGAACGCGATGGCTGCGCTGATCGTCGCGATGCAGGCGGGAGTCTCCTTCGAGCGCGCTGCCGGGGCGATCACCGAATTCATTGGCGCGAAGCGCCGCTTTCAAGTTGTCGGGGAAGAGGGCGGCATTCTGGTCGTCGATGATTATGCTCATCATCCGACAGAGATTGAGGCGACCCTGACGGCGGCCAAGGCGACCGGGCGCCGGCTCGTGGCCGTCTTTCAGCCGCAGCGGTATTCGCGGACCTATTTCCTGTTCGAGCAGTTCAGCCGCGCCTTTACGGAGGCGGATGAGCTGATTGTGACCGATATTTATTCGCCGGCAGGAGAGAAGCCGATTGAAGGGGTTACGGCTGCCGCGCTCGTGAACCGCATTCGGGAGAACAGCAACGGCCATGCGCAATATATCGCCAGCAAGGACGATGCGCTGGAGCGGCTGAAGGCGCTCGTGCAGCCGGGGGATCTGGTGCTGACGATGGGCGCGGGCGATATATGGAAGACAGCGTACGCCCTAAAAACATTGCTGCAGACGCAGGCATAACCGATCATCGAGAAGACCATTCCAATAGCGGAATGGTCTTTTGGCATTTCATGCGGCCGATATGGCAGCGGACGAAGCGGCGAATGCGTCGTACGCGTTGTAACGGCGCTCATCCTGCTCAAACAAGTTTTCCATGCTGAATCCCCCCCTTTCCGATGTTCTATCGTATGTTATGCCCCCTTGAGAGAGTACCTCGGCGAATCTAGCACGCGATATGCCATATTTCATTTTCATAGACAGAGAAGGTTCTAATGCCTTGGAATCTATCATAGATTTCATAGTAAAGAAGAGGACAAGGTGAGGTGGAGCAGGATGAATCGTTCGCACAGCAAAATGACATTCCGGTTCGGAGATTCCGGATCGGCATCCGGACGGGAGCAGAACGAGCGGGACGGCCGGGAGCAGGCGGACCTTGAGCAGACGGCTTATGCCATAGATACGATTGCCGAAGAGGCGGGGGCGCTGCCGGACGGTCCGGAAGCCGAAGAAGCAGCGGATGCGCATGGGCGCCCGCATTCGGAACGGGAGAGTGATCCCGTAATCCCTGCCAGCGGGGAGGAGGACGAGATACGCCGGATTGAGAGCTTCATCCGGGAGTCGGACAAGCAGTCGGCCCAGCGCTATCCGCTTCCGGTCTCTATCGCCGATCCGGCGGGCGAATCGATGAGCGAGCAAGGGGAATGGACGTGGAACGGGGTGCATACCCGTACCCGCAAGCCGTCTCTGTGGAAGGTGCTCGCTTCCGTGACCGGGGCGTTGGCGACGGGAGCGGTGTTCGGCTTCATCGCGCTCTCCCTGTTCAAGGGGGAAGTGAAGCTGCCGGATCCGACGGCGGGGCTGCCGAATCTGTCCGGGCAAGCGGAGCAGACGTCTGACGGCAGGAAGCAGGCTCAGACCGCCTCAGACAAGCAGCCGGCAGACTCTGCCGCCATTCCGGCCACCGCCCAGCCGGCCGGCAATGGGGACAAGTCGGAAGCGGCTTGGCAAGCGGCAGGCGTCTACGTCACTGACGTGAACATTCCGGAGAAGACATTCTATATGCTTCAATATGGAGTCTTCGACAAGCCGGAGGGAGCCAAGACGGCGATAGGGGAGCTGCGGGACAAGGGAATGGCGGCGATGGAGGAGCAGGAGGGCCAGCATCGCGTCTACGCGGCTATCGCTTCCGCCCGCGAGGATGCGATGAGCTTGAGCCAGCTGCTGAAGAACCGGCAGATCGACTTGTACGTCCGGGAGATGAGCCGGTCGGCCTTGACGCAGCTCGCCTTCCAGGGGAACGCCGCTGATGTGGAGCAGTTCATGGAAGACAGCGACAATGTCATCAGCTGGCTAACGGCGCAATCGGTTGCCCATCTGGAAGGAACCGAATCCGCGGCCTTCGCGGCAAAAGATACCGAGCAGCTGCGGAAGCAGCATCTGCAGTGGACCCAGCACATGAGCAAGGTGCAGAAGGGCCAGCCGAAGCAGTCGGCCGATGCCTGGACGAAGCTGGTGCAAGCAATGAACACGGCGATTAGCGCCGTTAATGAATACAATAAGCAGCCGTCCACCTCGCATCTGTGGAGCATTCAGCAAGCGGTAATGCAGTATCTGTCTGCAGAACGCTCCTGGCTGGATACGATGAAGGCGTAGCCTCTCGAGACGTACAGAGAAGAAGCCGGCATCAGCCGGCTTCTTCTCTGTACAGGCAGGATCGTTAGGAGATCAGTTGGCGGGAGGGGCCATGATTTGTTCGATGCGCGACAACACGTCCTGCGTCAGTTCGATGCCGGAAGCCAGCACATTCTCCTTCACTTGCTGCGGCCGGCTGGCTCCGACGAGGGCGCTGGCTACGCTGCTCTGGCGCAGTATCCAGGCGATGGCCAACTGGCCGACCGCAATATTCAGCTCCCCGGCCAACTCCGCGAGCATCCGGACCTGCTCGATCCGTTCCGGCGTAATTCCTTTGCGCATCCCTTCCAGCTTGGAGGCGCGGCTGTCTTCCGGGAATGCCGATTCGGAACTGTATTTTCCGGTCAGCAAGCCTTGGGCCAACGGCGAGTAGACGACTTGTCCAATCCCGTTCCGCTCGCCGAACGGAATGACTTCCTTCTCGATATGACGGTCGAACAGATTGTACACGGGCTGGTTGACGACGATCCGGTCCAGCAAATAGCGATCGGCGATGGCCAGCGCTTCCGCCATCTGGGCCGCCGTCCACATGCTGACCCCGACATATAAAATCTTGCCTTGGCGGAGGAGATCGTCCAGGGCGCGCAGCGTCTCTTCCATTGGCGTCTGATCGTCGAAGCGGTGGCAGTAGTACAGATCGATGTAATCATGCCCGAGCCGCTTCAAGCTTGCGTGGCATTGCTCCGTAATATGCTTGCGGGACAGCCCGCGATCGTTGGGGCAATCGCCCATGGCGCCGAAT
This sequence comes from Paenibacillus dendritiformis, assembly GCF_945605565.1. Taxonomy (NCBI): domain Bacteria; kingdom Bacillati; phylum Bacillota; class Bacilli; order Caryophanales; family Paenibacillaceae; genus Paenibacillus; species Paenibacillus dendritiformis. The sequence goes on from NZ_OX216966.1 coordinate 2,379,521, forward strand.
ACTTTCGTAGCCAGCACATAGGATTCGCGCGGATAGGCCCTCAGCGTCTCCCCGACGACCTTCTCCGCCTCGCCGCGCTCGTATACATTGGCGGTGTCGAAGAAGTTCACGCCCAGCTCATAGGCGGTCTCTATCGCCTGCACGGCGTTTTGGCGTTCAACGTATCCTCCGTAGGTCAGCCAACTTCCGAGACTGATCTCGCTTACTTTCAGCCCGCTTGCTCCCAATCTGCGATATTGCATGCTTCCAACCTCCTAGACTCCGTTATGGATGATCATGGTTCAGATAGACCTCATTCTATTGTAAAAGAAGTCATCAGCGTTTGAAAAGCGGATTTATGCGAACGATTGGCGTTAATCTCAACATTTTCCTCCGTAACTTTGAGGTCTGCCGCACGTCTAACATAAGGATAAAACATGCCCCCTGCATTGCCCCGGCGCGCTTCTGGAACATTTCCACAAACTCCCGCCTTTTTTTGCGCCAAATGGAACAGGAAGCGTTTGTTTCAAAGTCAACTTCCGCGTATAATAAAAATGGTGTCAAAAAATGGCGAGGAGCGGATGAACATGGCAATGCAGACACAACTACAACCGGAATTGATTTTGGCTTCATCCTCCCCTCGCAGGCAGGAATTGATTCGCGCTCTGGGCCTTCCTTATTCGGTCCAGCCCAGTGATGCTGACGAGACGGTGCCTCCCGGATGGCCGCCCGATCGCATCGTCGAACAATTGGCCTTGCGCAAGGCCGAGGCTGTTGCCCGCATGCGGCGCAGCGAAGGGAAGGGCGGCATCGTCGTCGGTTCGGATACGATCGTCGTGCTTGACGGCGCGGTGCTCGGCAAGCCGGAGAACGAAGCGGATGCGGAGCAGGCGCTGACGGCGCTTCAGGGACGATCGCATGAAGTATATACCGGCGTCGCACTCGTCCATGTATCCGATGGGCGGACAGCCGTGAGCCATCGGGCCACGGTCGTACATATGAAGCCCTGCAGCGCGGAGCGGATCCGCCGCTATATCGCGACGGGAGAGCCGATGGACAAAGCCGGCTCCTACGGCATACAAGGCGTTGGAGCCACGTTAGTCGAGCGAATCGAAGGTTGTTATTTCAATGTAGTAGGTCTTCCGTTATCGCTCCTGACCGATATGCTTGAGTCATTCGGAATCAGAGTGCCATAGAATGCCGGGAGTCCGGCAGGCAAGAAGCTTGGGATAGGAATGCCGCAATCCACTATTCAGGAGGTTGTGCGACATGGAACATCACCCGCTTCTTCGCGATCTGCCCCATAGCGAGCGCCCGAGAGAGCGCATGCTGCAATACGGGGCGGAAGCGTTAAGCCATGCGGAATTGTTGGCGATTTTGCTGCGGACGGGGACGAAGGACGAATCGGCCGTCGTCCTGGCGCAGCGCATTTTGAACCGGGCAGGCCATTTGCGTTACCTGCCCGATCTGTCGGTGACGGAGCTGACGCAGACCCGCGGAGTCGGCCTTGCGAAGGCGATTCAGCTCAAGGCCGGATTGGAGCTTGGCAGGCGAATGGCGCGATCGCGCAGCGACGATGCGATTACGATTCGGCGGCCGCAGGATGCGGCGGAATGGCTGATGGAATCGATACGGTACTATCAGCAGGAGCATTTTGTTTGTCTTTTCTTGAATACGAAAAACCGGATTATTGCTCAACAAACGATTACGATCGGCATATTAGACGCCTCTCTCGTTCATCCGCGCGAAGTGTATCGCGCCGCCTTGAAATACGGGGCGGCTTCCATCATTTGCGCGCATAATCATCCGAGCGGCGATCCGACGCCAAGCCCGGAAGACGCGGCCATCACGAGACGGCTCGTCGAAGCGGGCGAGATTGTCGGCATCGATCTGCTGGACCATTTGGTCATCGGAGATAATCAATATGTGAGTTTGAAGGAACGCGGACTCATGTAATATAATGATTGAGATTGAGGCTATAAAAAGGAGATTGACAACATGCTAGGTGGCTTTACAAAAGACTTGGGAATTGACTTGGGAACAGCCAATACATTGGTATATATTCGTGGCAAAGGAATCGTTGTACGCGAGCCGTCTGTCGTCGCGATCCGTACGGATACGAAGACGATCGAAGCGGTTGGTGAAGCCGCCAAGAAGATGATCGGCCGCACGCCGGGCAATATTCGTGCTATCCGTCCGATGAAAGACGGCGTTATCGCCGACTTCGACACGACCTCCACGATGATTAAATATTTCATTCGGCAAGCGCAGAAGCAGCGTTCGCTCTTCCCGCGCCATCCGAATGTGATGGTCTGCGTGCCGTCGGGCATTACGGCCGTCGAGCAGCGCGCGGTGGAAGACGCGACGAAGCAAGCGGGCGCCAGAGACGCCTACACGATCGAGGAGCCGTTCGCGGCGGCGATCGGGGCCGATCTGCCGGTATGGGAGCCGACAGGAAGCATGGTTGTCGATATCGGCGGCGGTACGACGGAAGTCGCCGTCATCTCGCTAGGCGGGATTGTCACTTGCCGCTCTGTTCGGGTTGCGGGCGATGAGATGGATGAATCAATCATTCAATACATCAAGCGCCAGTATAATATGATGATTGGGGAGCGCACGGCGGAGCAGCTGAAGATGGATTTGGGCTCTGCGATGGAATTGGATGAGGTGGAGACGATGGAGATTCGGGGCCGCGATCTGCTGACCGGATTGCCTAAGACGCTGTCCATCTCTTCGAATGAGATTACCGATGCGCTGCTGGATACGATCAACTCGATCGTGGAAGCGGTCAAGGTGACGCTGGAGAAATGTCCGCCGGAGTTGGCAGCCGATATTATGGATCGGGGCATTGTTCTCACGGGCGGCGGAGCGCTGCTTCGCAATCTCGACAAGCTGCTTGCGCGGGAGACCGGGATGCCGGTCATCGTGGCGGAGAACCCGCTGGATTGCGTCGCTATCGGCACCGGACGCGCGCTCGACAATATTCACTTGTTCAAGGGACGCGGAAGCTCCGGCCTTCGCTCCAAGCGATAACCAAGCTATTGGCCCCGCGCTGGTCCGTTCCCTCGGCGCGGGCTCTGTTTCGAGGAGGAACGAGTACCGCTTTACGATGAGAAGGTGTTGATACTGTTTAAGCTGTTGGGGAACAAACGGTTAATCATTCTATTGTTCGGACTTATTTTGTTTATCGCATTGATGGGCTTTACCTTGGGCGGGCGGCTGAAGATGTCGTGGCCGGAGAAAATCGTGCACGATACGGTAACGTTCGTGCAGCAGCTGGTGTATAAGCCGGCTTCCTATGTATCGAATTTTTTTCATGATATCGCGACCTTGAAGGAACTGCATGAAGAGAATGAGCGTCTGAAGATTGTGGAGGCCCACTACATACGTGACAAGGCTTATTACAGCGAAGTTCAGGCAACGAACGAACGGCTCATGGAGGAGCTCAAGTTCACCGAGCGCCAGAAGCAGTTGAACCTGCCGTATGAGTACCGGATTGCGCAAGTGTCCTCCATTAACGTAGCCGATCCGTTCAACCAGACGTTGAACCTCAATCTTGGGGAGATCAACGGCGTCCGCCAAGGGATGCCTGTCATCTCTGTCGATGGCGTAGTGGGGACGATCAGCCGCGTGTACGAATTCTCCTCCACCGTGCAGCTGTTGACCAATCTGGACGAGAAGGATCCGAATTCGCGGCCGATTTCGGCGACAGTGCTTGGCAAAAGCGATTCCTTCGGCATGATTGAGTCGTATGATCACAGCAGCGGCACCTTCACGATGACACGGATAGAAGAGAACGACAAGGTGAAGGTGGGAGATACGATTATTTCCTCCGGCTTCGGCGGAGTATTCCCGGGCGGGCTAATTATCGGCACCGTCGTCTCTTTGCAGCAAGGAGACCTGGGACTGACGCGGACCGCTACTATCGAACCGGCAGCCACCTACCGCGACTGGCGCGAGCTCTTCATCGTCTTCACGCCGGATCCGGAAGAGAACGGATCGAAGAAAGAGGATAAGTGATGAACCGGAATTGGATGATTGGCTTCATGTTCGTGCTGTTCGTATTGGAGGGGACGCTGCTTCCGCTCATCATTCCGGATATGTGGCAGGGGCGCATTATTCCGCAGTTCATATTCATCGTAGTGCTCTATCACGGCATCTATCAGCATCGTCACACGGCGCTTATTATGGGACTTGCGTTCGGATTTTTGCAGGATATCGTATACTACGGGCATATGATTGGCCCGCATGCGTTCAGCATGGGGCTGCTCGGCTATTTGGCGGGGCTTCTCTTTCCCGGACGGAACATCACACTCATACCGATGATGGCAGCGGCAGTCGTGGGAAGCTTCTTGTACCATACGATACTGTTCGCTATCTATTCGCTGTTCAACTTGAGCAAAATGACGTATGAAGTTGCGCTTTTCGACTATTTGATTCCGAGTCTGTTCGTACAGCTGCTGTTTGCGCTGGCAATCTATGTTCCGATGCGGAAATGGTTCGAGCTTCAGTCGGGAACCGCTGAAAATGAACAAGACTAAGCAGCCGTCTTTGGGCACTTCGTCCAGGCGGCTGATGCTGTTTTCAAGCGCAGCTCGGGTGCTGAAGCCGGGTGGGGAAGGAGAGATGTTCACCAGCCTCGGTTGGCGATCGCTCCTTTTCGAGGGGCTTCGACAGAGGTTTTTCTTACGATTCACGGCTTTCTTGCAGGAACTTTTCTTATCCGTCACGAAAAAGATAACCGTGGGGAGGGACATTTCATGACGGCCAAGCCATTGGTAACGATTAAAGGCATGAAAGACGGCCTCGTGTTCCTGCTTGACGATCAGTGCGAATTTACAGACTTGTTGCAAGAATTGCGCGACAAGCTTGACCATACACCGCATTTTTTCGACGGACCGCTTGTGTATGTCGATGTCAAGTTAGGAGCCCGTACCGCTGCCGATGAGCAAAAGACAGAGATGCTCAACATTTTGCGGCAGCGGGGGAATCTGCTAATCCGATCGCTGGAATCGGACGCCGATGTCAAGAAGGAAGCGCAAGGGTACCGCGTTCATACGATGACCGGAATGGTTCGCTCGGGGCAGGTGCTCCGCCATGACGGGCATCTGCTGTTCCTTGGCGACGTCAATCCGGGCGGAATGATTATTAGCAGCGGAGACATATTCGTATTCGGAGCTCTGCGGGGCACAGCCCATGCCGGCGTCGATGGAGAGGCCGGGGCGGTTATCGCCGCCTCGCTGTTTGCGCCGACGCAGCTGCGCATCGCGGATGTCATCAGCCGCCCGCCTGACGAATGGGGGGTATCGCAGGCTCATATGGAATTTGCGTATATCCAAGACGGCATGATGCAAATTGACAAAATCTCGCAGCTTCATCGCGTCCGCAAGGACATTACTTTGTTCAAAGGAGTGTAGAAGAACTATGGGAGAGGCTATCGTCGTCACTTCGGGGAAAGGCGGCGTCGGCAAGACGACGACGTCGGCGAATTTGGGGACCGCGCTCGCTCTGCTCGGTAAAAAAGTATGCATGGTCGACACCGATATCGGCTTGCGCAACCTCGATGTCGTCATGGGGCTGGAGAACCGAATCATCTATGATATTTGCGACGTGGCCGACGGCCGCTGCCGATTGAACCAAGCGCTCGTCAAGGATAAGCGGTTCGATGAATTGTACATGCTGCCTGCCGCCCAGACCAAAGACAAGGATGCGGTCTCGCCGGAGCAAGTAAAGGATATCATTCTCGAATTGAAGAAGGAATATGAATATATTATTATCGACTGCCCTGCCGGCATCGAACAAGGCTTCAAAAACGCCATCGCCGGGGCGGACCGCGCGATTGTCGTTACGACACCGGAGAATGCGGCCGTGCGCGATGCCGATCGCATAATCGGTCTGCTGGAAAATGCGAATGTCGGCTCGCCGAAGCTAATCGTGAACCGGATCCGCTCCAGCATGGTGAAGAGCGGAGAGATGCTTGACCTGGACGATATTTTACAGGTGCTGAATATCGAGCTTCTCGGTATCGTACCGGACGATGAGCTCGTCATTCGGGCCGCGAATGCAGGGGAGCCGACGGTCATGAATCCGGATTCCCGCGCGGCGGTCGCTTACCGCAATATCGCCCGCCGCATTCTGGGGGATACGGTTCCGTTGATGCCGCTTGATCAGAAGAAGGGCGTGCTGACTCGGATGAAGAAGTTTTTTGGGATGGGTTGATGAGCATTGCTGAACAAACTAAAACGGATTGACTGGGTTATCGTTGGAATATTGCTTGTGTTTTCGGTTTTCAGCCCGCTTGTCATTTATAGTGCGACCCACGGGGGAGATCCGAGCTTTGCCAATACGGCGATGAAGACGGTTGTATTCTTCGCGGCCGGATTTGTCGTCATGTTCGCAACTGCGTTGTTCGATTACCGAATTTTGCTGAAAATATGGCCGATTACGTTGGGAGTAACGGTCCTGCTGCTCGTCGGCATCTTCTTCTTCGGCTCCAATCTGAACGGCGCGATTGGCTGGTACAATATTGGCGCGTTCTCGTTCCAGCCGGCGGAGATTGCCAAGATTGCTCTAATTTTCGCGCTGGCCCAGCTGCTCGGGCGGCGCGGCGGAGATCCGCTCACGTTCACCAAAGACTTGGTGCCGGTGGCGCTTGTGACGCTGGTGCCGTTCACACTCGTCGTAGTCCAGCCGGACTTGGGAAATGCTATCATTTATATTGTTATTTTCATCGGCATGCTCTGGATCGGCGGGATTAAGCTCCGGCATGTGCTGGTTGGTCTTGTGGCGGTCTCGTTGCTGGCCGGGTCGGTCTATGTCTCCTTCACGACATTCCGTGAAGAGACCAAAGCGTTTTTCACCGATGTCGTCAAGCATCAGCACTGGTTCACGCGCATCGATACCTTCATCAATCCGTCCTTGGCGTCGGACGATGCCAATCATCAATCCAAATACGCCATGATCGCGATCGGTTCCGGAGGCTTGTCCGGAGACGGGTATATGAAGGGGGAATTGAAGCGAAGAAGCTTCATTCCGTATACGTACTCGGACGCGATCTTCGTCGTCATCGGTGAGGAGTTCGGCTTCCAGGGCTCATCGATACTGCTGCTGCTCTACTTCTTACTGATTTACAGGATGATTCTCATCGCCTTCCAGTGCTATGACTTGAGGGGATCCTATATCATTATCGGAGTCGTGTCGATGTTCGTATTTCAGATTCTTGAAAATATCGGCATGATGATCGGTCTGATGCCGGTGACCGGAATCACGCTGCCCTTCATCAGCTACGGGGGAACTTCCCTGCTGATAAATATGTTTTGTATCGGTTTGGTGATGAGTATACGTATATATCAGGAGAAGTATCAGCTTGAAGATTAAAGATTAAGGATTGAAGTCGAAACGGAATAGGCTGTCAAGGAGAGGCTTTACTGTCTGCATCCGATTGGAGGATATAGACAGTAAGGCTTTTTTTGTGATTGAACCATAGGAGAGCCAAGCAGCTTCTGGGCCTCTTATGGTGAGTATCCCCATTATTCAGGATAAACCAAATGCTAACGTCCCCAAGGACAGGTGCAAGTAGCCGCAGGCAGTAAAAATAAGCCCCCCTGACTCCTTATAACCGATATCCCTAAAGCTCAGGAGCTTAGGACCACGAAGTCGCTAATAGATGCGCTCCGGTAGTAGTCAGGAGTCGAATGGACCACTTTAGTCCCTTATGCACAGTATTCCCGAAGCTCCCTCTAGCGGCATCCCATTTCTCTTCAGGAAAGGCAAGCATCCCCTTAAGTCAGGAATGATATCAGGAATGATGTCAGGAATGATGGTCAGGTATGATGGTTCAGAATAAAAGGTTCATAAATGGTTGATTTTGGGAAATAGTGGACTTAGAATGATGGAACGACAAAAACAAAATAAATTCTGAGCAGTATGCAAAGCGCAGTAGATGAATAAAAAGGTAATTTCAAAGGGGACGGATGTTCAAATGAAATAATTTAAGATTGTTGTGTAGTAATCAGATCGGCACAAGGGTAGCCCCTCTGTTCTGCTTGAATTGATTTAGGCTGCAGCAAGATAGCGAACGTAAGTCTTCGATGAGGCTGTCCTTGATAAGTACCGGCGTCTAGCCCCGTTATCTGCACAGCAAATCGCGGCTAAGGGCTCCCAGCCTGCTGCTTGGCGGGAGATGGCATTTTCCCGGTAACAAAATTCATCCAGATAATGCTGCAAATACTTCCCGCTTATCCCTCGGAACGTATCGCATAGCCAACGCTGAGCTCGCCGGAACACAGTATATAATGGACTGTTCTGCTTGACTCGAAATCGCTGACGGATGATAGAGATCATGGAATCAGGCGCAGAAATATGTTCTTCGATAAAACGATCGCGCCCGCAAGGAAGCAGCAGCTTGCCGGACATGTGCCGCCGATTCACCTGCTTCATTTTATATTGGAATTCCTCCCCGATCGGAGCCAGTGAGGCTGCCACGATAATCGGTTGCTCCCGCGGACCCAGCTCGACACTCGGATAAAGGCGAGGGCCATTAAAGGCAATAAAGCCATGCACGCGATGTTCGAGTCGCTCCTCTTCATCAGCGCAGCTAATCGCGGTACGAATTTTATGCAGCATCGCCCATGCTGTCTTGTAAGTAACGTTGATAATCGAGCGTAGTCTGACCGCATTAATCCCTACCTTTGGATTGGAGACGAGCCAAATTGCAGCAATCCATTTCCGCAAAGAGGTTCTGCTGCCTTCGAGGATCGTTCCTGCAGTCAAGGATGTCTGATGCCGGCAAGCGCTGCATTCATACAGTGGCAGCCGCCGGGTCCGGATTACATAGGCGCGGACGTGCCGGCAGTTCGGGCAGCGAAAGCCATGAGGCCATTTCAACGCAAACAGGGCAGGAATGCATGATTCTTCTGTAGGAAATTGATCCATTAACTCCTCTAACGAGCCAAAGTTCGTCCAGATATCCATCACAGCAGACCCTCCTAAATCAATATCAAACATATGTTCCTATTTTATATTACCAAACATATGTTTCCATGTAAAGTGTGTTACTGGAATATAACAGTAATTTTGTGATAAATCGCTGATTGCAGCATTGTCAGTCTACTCATTGAAATCCATTTAGTTACAAGCTTAATCAGCCTGAGTGCTCGGGAGGTTCACCGTCAAGGTGCTAGAGGATGCCTCGATACATCCTGAATGCTCGGGATACTTATGTAAAGGTAAAGGCTATTGGTTATTGGGTATGCATGAGTGACCTGAGTTCTTGGGAGATAGGTCGTAAGTTTGCCCGGGGACCCATTACAAATCCTGAGTGTTTGGGAGAATCATCGTAAGGCCGCACAAGGCGAAATGTTAAGGCGCAATCCTGAGCGATTGGGAGGGCGATCAAATGAGCACCGAAAGGACATTGAGCAGCCAAAAAAAGCATGCGGAGAAGCAAGAAAGCGTAACCTGAACGACTGGGAGACTGTGTAAAAGACCGCGATCAGCATGTATTCACGGGACTGCAAACAAAGGGTAACAGGTCCACAGGCAATTCAAAGAACGAATAAGTTTGAAGACAATCTGAAGGGCGAGGGCTTGTTCATAACCGGTGATAGCTTGTCATACACATGGGATATAAGCAGTTGTTTGTGCAGGATGAAGGCTTGATTTTGGATACAGCAGATATCATTACGTATGCAGGTCAATCTCAAGTGCAGGCAGATATAAAGGAAGGGATGAGAAAGCAATGATCGAGGACATTCGCCGTCGGCGGCAAGAACGAATTCGGGAAATCATCAGTCAAGAACAGCGGTCATCCGAGGCGGAGCGCCGGCATGAAGCCGGCACGTCCTTCCTGCCCGTCCAGCACACGGAGCATGAGCCGCCGATCATTCGGCCTGCCCAGACGGCTGCACCTAGGACGGTCGAGATTCCCGGCGATAGCGAAGAGTTGGGCGGGCATCCTCTGCTTCGCCTGGACGAGATGGAGATTCTCGCCGATTCGACTGATCCGGAACGGCTGTGGAAGGCATCGCAGCGGCAATGGCATGAACGCTACGGGTGGGAGCAGGAACGGAACGGCGGGTTCTGGCGATCTTTCCGCACGAGAATTGTGCTGTCCGTCCTGCTGTTCGCCGCCGGGTTCGCGATCTTCCGCTTCCCTGCGGACTGGAATGAGCCGGCGCGGCAATGGATCGGAAGGAGTCTGACCGAGGAAATGGATATGCGTCCGATCGCGGCCTGGTATGAACGGACGTTCTCCGGCTCTCCCTCCTTCATCCCGCTATTCCAAGGGAATCGGAATGAAGCGGCATCTGTTCAAGGGAGGCTGTCGCTGCATCCTCCTGTCAAGGGAACGGTGCTGCAGCCGTTCGATATGAACGGCAACGGGATCCGGATCGCTGCCGACACCGGGGCCGCGGCGGATACCGAGGTAGTAAGCGTGGCGACCGGACGGGTTACGGAAGTTAAGCGCCGGGCCGAGGATGATATCCAGATTACGGTTCAGCATGCTTCGGGCGTGGTCAGCATATACGGCGGTCTCGCCGCCAGCGAAGTGAAGGTGAACGATTGGCTCGAGGAGGGGGAAGTTGTGGGCGTGCTGGGGAATCCGGCGGAAAACCGTACGGCGGCGCTCTATTTTGCTCTCTTGCGGGATGGGGAGTACATTGATCCGACGGATGTGATCGCTTTTGATTAAATGGGGAGGAACCGTCTATACGCTGCATCCTTTGTTTATCCTCCTGCTGGCCATGGCGGCCGTGACGGGATATATTTTGGAGCTGGTTACCCTGTTCGTTATCGTGATTGTCCATGAAATGGGACATGTCACTGTGGCACGCATGTTCGGCTGGACGATAACGGAAGTGAAGCTGCTGCCCTTCGGCGGCGTGGCGGAGACGGAAGACGGAAGTCTGGCTCCGGCCTGGCAGGAGTGGCTTGTCATGGCCGCAGGACCGCTGCAGAACGGTATCATGATTGGACTTGCCCTGCTGTTCGAGCAGTGGGGGTGGTGGGGAAGCGCTTGGACGGACAATTTCATTCGGGCGAATGCGTTCATCGGATTGTTCAATCTGCTTCCGGTGCTGCCGCTGGACGGCGGACGCATGCTGCAAGCCGCCGCTTCGCTGTGGTTCAGCTATTACAAGACGCTGCTTATCGGGGCCAGAGTGAGCATGGCGGTCAGCGCTGCGATTGCGTTATATAGCGTTATTCCGCTCTTTACGGGCGGGAAAGTGAACTTGAACCTGCTCATACTGGGCATCTTCCTCTTGTGGTCCAACTGGGAGGAGTGGAAGAACGTGCCCTACCGTTTTCTGCGCTTCCTGATGACACGTCCCGCCCGGCTGCGCAAATGGGAACGGAGCGGCTGCCTCGGCCGGCCAATCGTGGCGGAGAACGGCTGGCCGCTGTCCGGGCTGCTGCGCTTGCTTCGCCGGGACGAATATCATTTTATTTATGTCATGGACCCGGAAGGGGCGATTAAGCGTATCATTCCCGAGCAGCGGGCGATTGATGCCTATTTCGATGAGCCCGGGGGAGGGCGGAAGTGAGCGGCCGGCGCAGCCGGGCGGCGGCTGCTTCCGTTTTTCTATTATTTTGATCGGAAAGCATATGGGTTTGGTATGTTCACTGCCTCCTGCTTCATGTTACAATGGAAGATGACGCGCTGTAGCAGAGGTGATACCATGAAACAAATGATTGTTCACTGCGAGGAACAAGTCACGCAAATGGCATTGTTGGAACATGGTCGGCTCGTCGAATATGCAGTCGAACAAGCCACGGGAACTACGTCGGTTGGAAGCTTTTACAAGGGCCGCGTAGTGAATGTTCTTCCGGGAATGCAGGCTGCATTTGTGGACATCGGTCAGAAGAAGAACGCATTTCTGTATGTTGATGATTGTTTGCACCCGCATTTGGAGAAGCAGCCGAAGCAGAAGCCTCCGATAACCAGCTTGCTTCGTGTTGGACAGGAGCTTATCGTCCAAGTGATGAAGGAGGCGCTGGGGGGCAAGGGCGCCCGTGTGACGACCCATTATTCGCTGCCAGGCCGCTATTCGGTCTATATGCCTAACGCCGATTATATCGGAGTATCCAAGAAGATTGAGCAGGAAGCGGAACGAACCCGCCTGAAGCAGCTTGCCGAAGAGCTGCGCGAGAACGAGGAAGGCATGATTATCCGCACCGTGGCGGAGGGAGAGTCGCGAGAGACGCTGCAAGGCGATATCGAGACGCTCCGCGAGCTGTGGAACCGGATTACGCTTCGTTCGGCGCAAGCGGAAGCGCCTGCCCTGCTGCACCATGATCTGAACATGGTGGAGCGGCTGGTGCGGGACGCGTTCTCGCGGGATGTCGATCAACTGCTGATCGACAATGTCCGTCAAGCCGAGCGGTTACATACGTTCGTCCGATCGGTCGCCCCTGATTTGGAGAACCGGATTCATACGTATAAGGAAGCGGAGCCGCTGTTCCGGCGGTATCATGTCCAAGAGCAGCTGGACAAGGCGTTCCAGCGCAAAACTTGGCTGGAAAGCGGAGGCTATTTGGTATGGGACCAGACGGAAGCTTTAACCGTTGTTGATGTGAACACGGGGAAATATACGGGGACAAGCCATCTCGAAGAGACCGTGTATCTTACGAATATGGAAGCTGCGGAGGAAATCGCGCGTCTCATCCGTCTGCGGGATATCGGAGGCATCATCATTGTCGATTTCATCGACATGGATACGGAAGAGCATCGGCAGCACGTGGTCGAACGGCTGGAGACGATGATGAAGAAAGACAGGACGAAATGTCTGGTCGTCGGCTGGACGAAGCTCGGCCTGCTGGAGCTGACCCGCAAAAAAGTGCGGGAACAGGTGATGAACCAGTTCCTTCAGCCATGTTCCTCATGCGGGGGAAGCGGATGGGAGCCGGCACAAATTCCTAACCGTTAATGGAACGCAAAAGGTTGTATTTTGGATTCAATTGTGCTACAATCTATAAGTATGTGTCTAGTGAAGTTGCTTACACATGCTGTAACCGCTCCGGACAGGTTCCAAGCATGAGGCTGCGAGCAGCGTCATCACCTGATTCAGGCGAGTCTGAGACATGAGGAGGTGCAACACAATGTATGCAATTATCGAAACTGGCGGCAAGCAGTACAAAGTTCAAGCGGGCGATGTATTGTACATCGAGAAGCTGAGCGCTGCAGAAGGCGACAGCGTAACATTCGATCGCGTATTGGCGGTATCGAAGGACGGCGGCCTCGTTACAGGAACACCGGTTGTATCCGGCGCTGCGGTAACGGCGAAGGTAGAGAAGCATGGAAAAGGCGCGAAAATTGTCGTGTACAAGTACAAAGCGAAAAAGAACTACCGTCGCAAGCAAGGTCATCGCCAACCGTACACCAAAGTAACGATCGAGAACATTCAGGCGTAAGAGGTGCCGGATGATTCGCGTTACAGTTAGGCGGAAGCCGGATCGATCTATCGCGGGCTTCTCGATTGAGGGCCATGCGGATTATGCTCCCCATGGAGAGGACATCGTATGTGCAGGTGTCTCAGCCGTGTCGGTGGGCGCAGCCAATGCCATTGAGGTTCTGACTGGCGTTGAACTGGAGTGCGAGATGAAGGACGGCTTCTTGAGCGGAACGGTTCCGTTCATCGAGCGGAAGGACATCGAAGCGCAGGTTCAGTTGCTGCTGGAGTCGATGATCATTGGGTTGCAAAGTATCGAAGCTTCATACGAATCGTATCTTCAAATAGAAGAACTAATGACAACATAAAGGAGGTAGACAACATGTTGAAACTGAATCTTCAGTTGTTCGCATCCAAGAAGGGCGTAGGCTCCACGAAGAACGGCCGTGACAGTATTTCCAAGCGTCTTGGCGTGAAGCGCGCAGACGGCCAAGTGGTTACAGCCGGCAGCATCTTGGTTCGCCAACGCGGCACGAAGGTCCATCCAGGCAACAACGTGGGCATCGGTAAAGATGACACGCTGTTCGCAAAAGTGGAAGGCGTCGTGAAGTTCGAACGATGGGGTCGCGACCGTAAAAAAGTGAGCGTCTACCCGGTGGAAGCTGCACCTGTTGCAGCAGCTGTGGAGAACTAAGACGATAGAAAGAAACCCTCGGCTAGTGCCGGGGGTTTTTTTTACCCGGCCGCAGTTCATTTTTCTTGGACGCCCTCCCTTGCGCATGATATACTGAAGATTGGGGAGTCTGTACATAAATGGAAGAATGGAATGATGAGCGGGGAGCCGGAATATGAATAGTTTGCGATTGAAGCTAGGAGGCTGCATCGCGGCAGCGGCCGCATGCGCCATCACTGTCATTGGATGGCCTTTATCATTCACTTGGAGATTCGTGCTTATTCTCGTCATGGCGGTGATGCTGAGCCTGTGCGGGTTCTTGTTATACCGGGAAGAGCGGATGCGACGGAAGCGTGTGGAGCGTTCGCTGGCGACGTCTGCCCTCGAGCTGATGAACCATCAGCGCCATGACTGGATGAATGATCTGCAGCTGGTGTACGGTTACGTTCGATTGAAGAAGTTCGATAAATTGCCGGAATGTGTAGAGACTATAAAAGAGCGAATGGCGGAGGAAAGCCGGATTGCCAAGCTTGGCGTGCCGGAGCTGGTGATGTTCCTGATGCAGCAGCGGCTGTCCGGCAGCATGATGCCGCTCCGAATCGAGATACCGGAACCGGTTGAATTGAACCGGATGGACTTGTCTGTCGATTCGTGCAAGTTGGCCGAGTCGGTCATTGCTTCGGTTCAAGCGTTTCGCTTTGCGGCAAAGGCGCCAAATGACGGGATGAACCCGCTCAGTGTCGAATTTGCCAAGGAGGAGGGCCGGCTCGTCATTCGTTATCAATACGAAGGCATCTTATTGAATCCGGATGAAATGGAATCCAAATTGAAGCATATCGCGTCTGTAGGCGGCCTGCGGCTGGACCAATCGTCAGCGCAGCAGAACGAAGAGCACGAAGCCTACCGCATTGTCGTGCCTTGCAACGCATAATGGGGTGACAGCATGTTTGTAGATAAGACGAAAATATACGTAAAAGGCGGCGACGGAGGCGACGGTCTCGTCGCGTTCCGCCGGGAGAAGTATGTGGCGATGGGCGGACCGGCCGGCGGCGATGGAGGGCATGGCGGCGACGTCATTTTCCGCGTCGACGAGGGGCTGCGCACATTGGTCGATTTCCGCTACCAGAAGCACTTCAAGGCGAGCCGCGGGGAGAAGGGGCGGAACAAGAGCCAGCACGGCGCCAACGCAGAGCATATGATTGTGCGAGTCCCGCCGGGAACGGTCGTGATCGATGACGATACGCAGGAGGTTATCGCCGATCTGACCCGTAACGGGCAAGAGGTTGTCATCGCCAAGGGCGGCCGTGGAGGCCGAGGAAATATGCGCTTCGCCACCCCGGCGAATCCGGCGCCGGAGCTGGCGGAGCATGGGGAAGAAGGCCAGGAGCGCTGGGTTGTACTCGAGCTGAAGGTGATGGCGGATGTCGGCCTGGTCGGCTTCCCGAGCGTCGGCAAATCGACGCTGCTGTCCGTCGTCTCGGGTGCGAAGCCGAAGATCGGCGCCTATCATTTCACGACAATTACCCCGAATCTGGGGGTTGTCGACATCGGGGACGGGCGAAGCTTCGTCATGGCGGACCTGCCGGGCCTGATCGAGGGCGCCAGCGAAGGAGTCGGATTGGGACATGAATTTCTGCGTCATATCGAACGTACCCGGATTATTATCCACGTCGTGGATATGGCGGGAACTGAAGGGCGCGATCCGTTCGACGACTGGGTCAAAATTAACGATGAGCTGAGGCAATACAATGAGAAGCTGGCGGAACGCCCGCAGATCGTGGCGGCGAACAAGATGGACATGCCTCAGGCGGAGGAGAACCTGGAAGCGTTCCGCGAGCAGGTGCGGGCGCTGAAGGGCGACGAAATCGAGATTATGCCGATCTCCTCCTTGACGAAGCAGGGAGTCCAGGAGCTGCTCTACAAGGCGATGGACATGCTGGAACAACTTCCTGACACGCATGTCGAAGAGGTCGCGGACGTTGAAGAGCGCAAAATCTACCGCTACAACAAGAAAGAAGAGAAGCCTTCTTTCACGGTTCGACGGGAGAATGACACATTCGTCATCGAGAGCGAGGCGATTGAAGGCATGCTGAAGCGGATGCAGATGACATCGCATGACGCGATTCTCCGGTTCGCGCGGACGCTTCGCCGGATGGGGGTAGACGAAGAGCTCCGCAAGCGCGGCGCAGAGGACGGCACCATCATCCGGATCGGCGACTTCGAATTCGAATTCGTCGAAGGCAGCAGCTATTACTGATGACATTGAGGAGACCGCAAGCCCTTGATCAGGCATGCGGTCTTTTCGCTGTTATCCCTATCGAGCCGAAGGGGTATCATGCGCATCCAGCTTCGCGAGATCTTCCGAAGACAGGCGAAGCCGGACCGCCTGAGCGCTATCGCGAATCGAGTCCGGCCGGGTCGCTCCCGGAATCGGAAGCAGCTGCGGGGAACGGGCCATCATCCACGCCAGCACGATCTGGTACGGGCTCGCCTCATAGGCGCTGGCCAGATCTTGCAGCAGCGGATCCTGCCGCAGCCTGGACGATTGCCCCGGGCCTCCGAACGGGCTGTAAGCGACGAACAGAATCCGGCGCGACTCGCAGAAGGCAAGCACGTCCGAGGAGCTTCGTTCGAACAAGTGGTAACGGTTCTGGACCGCCGCTACGTTGGCGATGTCCAAGGCCGCCTCGCATTCGGCGACCGACACGTTGGACAGGCCCAGATGCTCAATTTTGCCTTCCTCCTGCAGCCGGCTCAATTCGCCGAACGATTCCGCGAACGGGACTTCCGGATCCGGGGCATGCAAATAATACAGCGGGTGCACGTCCCGCCGCAGCAGGGTGAGACTGCGTTCGCATGCAGCGCGCAGCGATCGCGGATGTGCGCTCCGGGTCCAGGCGCCGTCCGGGCGCGCAAGCCCGGACTTGGTTGCAATCACGCATCCGGGAGCGGACGGGAGTGAGTCTGCGAACAACTGCTCGTTATGACCGAGATCATGCTCGTTCAAGCTATATGTATCTGCCGTGTCGAAGAAAGTGATGCCGTTCTCCCAGGCTTCCTTAATCGTCTTCATGGCACGTTCCCGATCCGGTCTTCCCGGCACCGAGAGCGGAGCTCCTCCGAAGCCGATAGCTGAGATTCGGTAAGAACCCAATTGTTTGTCCTGCATCGTTACCCACCTGCCTTGTTATTATCCAACCCGAACGATGATGCCAGAAGAACATCGATAGGTTTGTATACTTGTACGTCCCCATTGGGAAAAAGTTCCGGTTCAAAGACGGCCATCGTCGACTCGCGAAGGGATGGGGAAATAGGGTATGTCTTTGGCTTGCTGCACGACATTATATCCTATAATATGGTGCTAGCAGCGGCTTTTTAGCATGTACAATCCAGTAAGAAGCGGAGAAGTGAACAACTGTGGAACCGGGAAACAAACCGTTATATGCGCTCATCATAGACGATATAAAGCGGAAAATTGAAGAGGGGAGATATATTGTCCATCAGCAGATTCCGACCGAAATGGAGCTGGCCGATCAGTTCGGCGTCAGCCGCATTACGTCCAAGCGCGCTCTGCTTGAGCTGGAACGGAGCGGATACATTTACCGCAAGCGGGGAAGCGGCAGCTTCGTCAAGGAACGCGCCGAGGATAAGGAAGCCCTCCTTAGCGGCAAATCCGGCTCGCCGCAGCGCATCATCTCGATGATTCTGCCCTATATGGCGGCGAATGGACATTTGAATTACATCAGAGGGGCAACGGAATATTTGGAGAGCAAGGAATATTATTTGAGCATTCATTGTACAGATTGGAATCCGGAGAAGGAGAAGGAATTGCTGACACGCCTTCCGAAGCATGGATTCTCGGGCATCATATTGTATCCGATCAGTTCCATCCACAACATGGATGTGCTGAATCTTCAATACATCGATCAATATCCGATTGTGACGATGGACCAATATTACGACAGCATTCCGGTGCCGAGTGTATGTTCCGATAACTTCCGGGGCGGATATATCGCGGCCAAAAGATTGATCGAGCTGGGGCATCGGCGCATCGCTTTCGTGTCAAGCATCGGAATCGAATACCGGAGCTCGGTTCGCGATCGCTATTTCGGCTACTGCCAGGCGCTCAAGGACGGCGGCCTTCAGAGCGATGCTGAGCTGGTCATCACCGATTTCTACCGGCAGGTGAACGAGGCGAACAAGGAGGCATTCTTCGCGGAAATGATTCAGATTCTCCTGGCAAGAAAAGCGACGGCGATTCAAGCCGAGCACGACGAGCTGGCGCTTGATATGCTGAGAGTGTGCTTGGGATCGAATATCCAGGTGCCGGGGCAGCTGTCGATCATCGGCTTCGACGACGAGGAAGTGTCGCGGCATTGCGATGTTCCGCTCGCGACGGTCCTGCAAAATAAATACGAGATTGGACGGCGGGCAGCGGAAGCCGTCATCGATGCGGTCGAACGGCGGAAGCCGGGGAAGAAGCGGATGCTTGTCCCGGTCGTGCTGCAGGAAAGGCAATCGATAGGCCCCTTCGCCGGCGAGCGAATATTGTTGTAAGCGGAATCATAGAAGAAATGGATAGTAAATATAAGGATGTTGACCTTTCCTACATAGCATGGCCATCAGCGAGTTTCATACATAAAGAGCAAGAGCCTCATCCCGCCGTTGGCCGGGTGGGGCTTTTCGCTATCCGGGCGTCAAGTGCTGCGCCTAGTCCGAAGCGGTGAAAAAATGAAGTTGAAATGAAGGAAAAGGCATTGATTTCATTAAAATTCGTGTATAATGAATCCAATTTCAATTGTTGGCTCATCTCCTATTGCCAATTCGCATACGAATCCGCTATAATGTCCTCTATAAGAAAACAAAAGTCTTTTTACGGAGGACTGAAAATGGCAGAGCGTTACTACTTGGTACGGGAAGATATTTTACCGGATGCGGTGGTGAAGACGGTACGGGCGAAGCAGCTGCTCGCCGCGGGCGAGGTCAAGACCGTTCACGAGGCTGCGGAGCGGGTCGAGCTGAGCCGCAGCGCGTTCTATAAATATAAAGACGGCATCTTTCCGTTGAACCAGCTGGAGCGGGAGCGCATCGTGACGATTTCGCTTGATTTGGAGCACCGCTCAGGCATCCTCTCGAAGGTGCTCAGCTCGGTAGCCGCGTTCGAGGGCAATGTGCTCACGATCCACCAGACGATTCCGCTTCAGGGGATGGCGAACGTTGTTCTTTCGGTGGAGACATCCCTTATTGCCGAACCGTTCGGCATGATGCTTGAGACGCTGCGCGATATTTCGGGCGTGAAGCGGGTACAGGTCATCGGGCAAGGATAAGGCGGGCCGCTTATTTCTTTTTCCATACACATAGACAGTTTGCGTCAAGCGAAGGGGAGGAACGAGATGAAGCCAATCAAAGTAGGACTATTGGGGCTGGGCACCGTAGGTACAGGTGTCGTTCGGATTGTTGAAGGTCATCAGGAGGATCTGGCCAGCCAGGTCGGCTCGCCGATTCAGATCGGGAAGGTGCTCGTCAAGGATGTGAGCAAATCCCGCAGCATTCACGTGCCGGATCATCTGCTCACGGAAAATGCGTGGGATATTATCGACGATCCGGAAATCGACGTGGTCGTCGAAGTGATGGGCGGCATTGAGCCGACCAAGGAGTATATTATGGAAGCGTTGGATCGGGGCAAGCATGTCGTAACTGCGAACAAGGACCTGATCGCGCTTCACGGGCGGGAGATCAAGGCGAAGGCGAAGGAGAAGCGCTGCGATGTGTTTTATGAAGCGAGCGTCGCGGGCGGCATTCCGATCATCCGCACGCTGATGGAAGGCTTCTCGTCCGACCGAATTACGAAGATTATGGGGATCGTCAACGGGACGACCAATTATATTTTATCGAAAATGAGCCAGGAAGGGGCCGGTTACGAAGAGGTGCTGCAGGAAGCGCAGCAGCTTGGCTACGCCGAAGCGGATCCGACCTCGGATGTGGAAGGGCTGGACGCGGCGCGCAAGATGGCGATTCTCGCGACGCTCGGGTTCCATGCGGACGTCTCCCTGGAAGACGTAGAAGTGCGCGGCATCTCCCGAATTAAGAAGGAAGATATCGCTTTTGCCAAAAAACTGGGCTATGAAATGAAGCTGCTTGGCATCGCCGAACGGCAGGATGATCAGATCAGTGTCGTCGTGCAGCCGACGATGGTCAGCACGGCACATCCGCTCGCTTCGGTGAACGGCGTGTTCAATGCGGTATATGTGTACGGGGAAGCCGTAGGCGAGACGATGTTCTACGGCCCGGGCGCCGGCGAGATGCCGACGGCCACCTCGATCGTGGCGGATCTGGTCGCCGTCATTAAAAACATGAAGCTTGGCGTCAACGGACAGCGCGCCTTGACTCCGTACAAGGAGAAGAAGTTAAAATCCGACGAGCAGATCGCTTATAAAAACTTCATCCTGCTTCACGTCGAAGACAAGGCAGGGGTGCTCGCGCAAATTACGCAAGTGTTCGCCGAGTACGATGTGAGTCTCGATTCGGTTGTGCAGCAGCCGAATCCGAACAACCCGGATGCCGAGATTATCATTATTACGCATTACGCCAGCCGAGCGAACATGAATAAGGTGTTTGAGCATTTCGAGCAACTGTCCGTCATCAAGTCGATTAAGAGCGCTTATCGGGTCGAAGGTTAATCGAGCAGCTCCGCATGAATCGATTGAATCCATACGCAAAGAGGGGAATAGGAAATGAGATATATGGGATTGCTGGAGACCTACAAGCGCTATTTGCCGGTTAACGAACATACGCCCATGCTGACGCTGCAGGAAGGCAATACGCCGCTCATTCGGGCGGAGCGCCTGTCCGAGGAGCTGGGGCTGGATATGTATTTGAAATATGAAGGCTTGAATCCGACCGGATCCTTCAAGGATCGCGGCATGGTCATGGCCGTAGCGAAGGCGATGGAAGAAGGGAGCCGCACGATTATGTGCGCCTCGACCGGCAACACGTCCGCGGCCGCAGCCGCCTATGCTGCTCGGGGCGGACTGAACTGCATCGTCCTGATCCCGAACAATAACATTGCGCTTGGCAAGCTGGCTCAAGCGATGATCTACGGCGCCAAGGTGATAGCGATCGAGGGCAACTTCGACCGGGCGCTGGAGATCGTGCGCGAGATTACGGCCAAGCACCCGATTACGCTCGTCAATTCAGTCAACCCGTACCGGATCGAGGGGCAGAAGACAGCTGCCTTCGAGGTGTGCGATCAATTAGGGGCCGCGCCGGACGTGCTCGCCATTCCTGTCGGCAATGCGGGTAATATTTCCGCTTACTGGAAAGGGTTTAAGGAATATCATGCGGCAGGCCATACAGATCGGCTGCCGAAGATGGTCGGCTTCGAAGCGGAAGGCGCCATGGCGATTGTGAAGGGCGAGCCGATTCCGAACCCGGAAACGTTGGCGACGGCCATCCGCATCGGCAATCCGGCAAGCTGGAAGACCGCTGTCGAGGCGGCCGAGCAATCCGGCGGTCAGATTAATTATGTGACCGACAATCAAATTATCGAAGCGTACCAGCTGTTGGCGGCGAGAGAAGGCGTCTTTGCCGAGCCGGCCTCGGCGGCCTCGGTGGCCGGTGTGCTGAAGCTGCACCGGGAAGGGTACTTCACCGGAGGAGAGTCGGTCGTATGCGTGCTGACCGGACATGGGCTCAAGGATCCGAATATCGCCATCCAGACGGCGGCGAAGGAGCCGCTCGTCGTGCCGGACACGGAGGAAGCGGTCATGGCGGCGATTCGCCAGCTGGAGGGTGAACAATAATGTGGAAGGAAGAGGGCGTGCTCGTGCGCGTGCCTGCCAGCACGGCCAATCTTGGCCCCGGGTTCGATACGCTGGGCATGGCGCTCGAGCTCCATTTGTGGGTCGCGATGAAGCCGGCGGAGCAGATGCGAATTCGCCTTCACGGTACGGAGCTTCACGGCCTTCCTGTCGATGAGCGGAATTTGATCTACCGGACGGCTCAAGCGGTATTCCGGGAAGCGGGAGTCGAGGAGCGCCCGCTCGCCCTTGACGTCTACAGCGAGATCCCGCTGACGCGCGGGCTCGGCAGCAGCGCCTCCGCCTTGATCGGCGGGCTTGCCGCCGCCAATTGGCTCATCGGGCAACCGTTGACGGAGCAACGGCTGTTCGATATGGCGACGGCAATCGAGCGCCATCCGGACAATGTGGGGGCCTCTCTGTTCGGCGGAATTATTGCGGCCATGTGGGATGGAGAGCAGGCTCGCCATATTCGGCTGGATCCGCCGGCTGGCCTTGGAACCGTCGTGGCGGTTCCCCAGTTCGAACTCGAGACGAAGAAGGCGCGGCATGTGCTGCCGGAGCGCATTGATATGGCGGATGCGGTATACAATATTAGCCGCTCCTCCGTTCTCGTCGCGGCCCTGGCCAGCGGACGCACGGAGCTGCTGGCGGAAGCGATGCGAGACCGGCTTCATCAGCCGTACCGGGCATCGCTCATCCCGGGCATGCCGGGCATATTGGAGGAGGCGGTGCGGAACGGAGCGCTTGGCGTGGCGCTGAGCGGAGCGGGCCCGACGCTGCTCGCCTTCGTGGACAACCGTGGCGATCATGATTCATTGCAAGCATATATGAAGCAAGCGCTTCGCGATCACGGGGTCGAGTCCCGGGTTATGCCGCTCGGCATAAGCAAGGAAGGAGCCGTGCGCTGCGGAGTGTGGGACGATATGGCGGCGGTGGTCGCTGAACGTGCCGATTCATCACGATAGAAGGAGTTAACTCAATATGGCTAGAATTGCGCTTTTGCCTGAAGGTTCCGTGTCGCATGAGGCCGCGGTCCATCTCGTCGGGGAGCAGCATCAGTTTGATCATTATGCCTTGATATCGGACGTCTTTCTATCGACCGTCCAGGGCAAGACGGATTACAGCGTCATTCCGATCGAGAATACGATCGAGGGCTCGGTGAATCTGCATATGGATTGGATTGTCCATGAGGTGGACATTCCGTTCCAGGCGGAGTGGGTCTACCCGTCCATCCAAAATATTATCGGACGCCGCGCGGAAATCGAAGGCGACTGGTCCCGAGTCGTCAAGGTGATGTCTCACCCGGTCGCCATGGCGCAATGCATGAACTTCATCCGGAAGTATTTGCCGCATGCCGAACTGGAGCATACGGGCAGCACCGCCGAAGCCGTTCATAAGGTCAAGCAGCATCCCGGCAGCGGCTGGGTGGCGATCGGCACCGCCTTGGGGGCCCGTACCCACGGTCTCGATGTACTGGCACCGGAAGTAACGGACCATAATAATAACTATACGAGGTTCGTCCTTATCGGCAAGGAGCCGATGAAGCTGGAGCGTTCCGGCAAGCCGAAGACGACGATTCTGGTCATGCTGCCTGAGGATTACCCGGGTGCCCTGCACCAGGTGCTGTCCGCCTTTGCATGGCGGCGCATCAACTTGTCGCGGATCGAATCGCGTCCGACGAAGCGCCGGCTGGGCAACTATTATTTCTATATGGATATAGAAATGGGGTTGAACACGGTCCTGCTGCCTTCCGCGCTTGCGGAAATTGAAGCGATCGGGTGCCAGGTTCGCGTCCTCGGATCTTATCCAAGCTATGCATTTGAACAAGCTGTACACAAGTAGGCTCAATATACGGAGGTGCTTTTGCCATGTCGCAATGGATATACTTGAACGGACAATATGTCACCAAAGAAAATGCAACGATTTCAGTATATGACCATGGTTTTCTGTACGGGGACGGGATATTTGAAGGTATCCGCGTCTATAGCGGCAATATATTTAAATGCCGCGAGCATCTGGAGCGGCTGTATGACTCGGCGAAATCGATTATGCTTGATATTCCGCTGACACTGGAAGACATGCAGGACGCGATGGTGGAGACGATTCGGCGCAATGAGCTGCGTGATGGCTATATCCGGCTCATCGTCTCCCGCGGAGCCGGCAATCTCGGCCTCGATCCGCGCCGCTGCCCACAGGCGAGTGTCATTATTATTGTCGAGCAGCTCGCCATTTATCCGGAGGAAGCTTACCGCAACGGGCTGCGCACCGTCTCGGTGTCCCAGCGCCGGAATATCCCGGATGCCTTGAATCCGAAGATCAAATCGCTGAACTATTTGAACAATATTCTCGTCAAAATCCAGGCGAACCTGGCTGATGTCGGGGAAGCGATTATGCTGAATGCGCAGGGTTACGTCGCCGAAGGCTCCAGCGATAACATTTTTATTATCAAAAAAGGCGTCGTCTACACCCCTCCATGCTACTTGGGTGCGCTGGAAGGCATTACGCGGGCGGCGATTATGGAATTATGCGGCAAACTGGGCTATACCCTCAAGGAAGAACCGTTCACTCTCCATGACGTGTATGTCGCGGATGAAGTGTTCTTCACGGGAACGGCTGCCGAGGTCATTGCCGTACGCGAAGTTGACGGCCGTATCATCGGTTCCGGACAAGCCGGTCCGATGACGTTGAATCTGCTCAAGCACTTCCGTGAGATCGTGACACAGGATGGCGTCAAGGTGTACGAATAGAGGCATAGCGGCGAAGCGGACAAATCCTCCCTGAACATCAGGGAGGATTTTTTTATATCTAAGGGATGTCAAACGCCCATCATCTGCATAGGATGTAGTAATTGATCCTGGGGCAAGTGTCCCGAAGCATAGAGGATGATGAACGTTTGGGAGGTAACAACACGTGAAAATCCATATTGTCAAGAACGGCGAGTCGTTATATTCCATTTCACAAAAATATGGTGTTCCATTAGAGGAATTAATCAAGATGAACCCGCAGCTGAAGGATCCGAATGAGATCGATGTCGGGATGAAGATTAAAGTCCCATCCTCCAGCCACCCGCAAACCGGGCACGAAATTGTGCATAAGCATGTGGTCAAGGAAGGGGATACGTTGTGGAAGCTGTCGAAGGCATGGGGCGTTCCTTTGCAAGAGATGATTGAAGCGAATCCGCATTTGAAAAATCCCAATGTTCTCGTGATCGGGCAAGTTGTCAATATTCCGAAGGTATCGGGAATGATGCCGCCTTCATCGGATGGGATGCCGATGCATCACAGCAAAGGCGAGATGACGGCACCGAAGCCTAAGGCGGAGCTGACCGCGCCGAAGCCGAAAGCGGAAATCACGCCGCCGAAAGCGGAACTGACCAAGCCAAAGCCCGAAGTTACGGCGCCGAAGCCGGAAGTGAAGAAGCCGAAGGTCGAGATTACTTTGCCGAAGTATGAGCTCGAATTTGAAATGGAAAAAGTGGAGTATTATAAGCCGGAAAAACCGAAGCATGAATATCCGATTTGTCCTCCTGCGCCAACGCTGCCGATTCCGGCCCCGCCGATTATGGAATGCCCGGAGCCTCCCGCTATTCTTCCATACATGGAAGAAAAGCCTAATCCATTTTATTCCTGCTGCCC